>JAFVVG010000044.1 GCA_017502305.1 Clostridia bacterium
CCCCCGCGCGTGCGGGGGAAAAGAGCAACCAGGTGGCACGGTTCAACGATTGCCAGGGATCACCCCCGCGCGTGCGGGGAAAAGGTGTAAACTTCATTCATGACAGCGGAAACCTGGGGATCACCCCCGCGCGTGCGGGGAAAAGCGGCGGTTGTACTGTTTATCCCTTGCGGCCTGGGGATCACCCCCGCGCGTGCGGGGAAAAGCGGAAAACACAGCAGAAGATACTTCCTTCTGCAGGATCACCCCCGCGCGTGCGGGGAAAAGCGGGCATACACCCACTTGATAAAGGCAGGGTAAGGATCACCCCCGCGCGTGCGGGGAAAAGCCTGCCGTTTCCGCGCCAAAGAATTGACAGTTGGGATCACCCCCGCGCGTGCGGGGAAAAGCGGAACGCAAACAATCCCTTTTTCATCGCACACAGCAATGGCGCTGTCTTCACGGTTCAGTTGACAATGCTCCAGGTAGAGAAACGTCATACGATCCTGTATGCGTGGCAATGCCTGCAGATCAGGCCGGATGATTCCGGGAATCTGCGTCATGCATCCTCCACCACCCGTACAACTGTCAGCATGCCCATGCCGTAAGCTTTACCGCGACCAATGCCTTCCGTCAAGGTGCGACGAAACAGTTCCGCATCCGTAACCGTCAACATGCCCTCAAAAGTTACGCTCAGCAAGGACACGGGACGATTGCCCGTTGCCGGCTTGCGGAACTGGTACCACTGATTCTGCACAACCAGGAATTCTCCCTCCATCAGGGTGAAGCCATGGTTCGGTGCTTTTCCCATCAACCAGCGTTGTTGATGCTCCGCTGTGATATGCGGCATGACCTTTCCGCGTTGGCCGGTGGCTGCATTGCCAGGGCCATGCTTGGTAGGATTCGCCGTCAGGCGGAAATGCCAGCGTGTACCATCCTGAATCCGAGCAAGCAATGGGGCATAGTCTCGTGTCTCCCAAGCAGCAGACACATCAGCATGGCCAAACTGCTCCGCTGCCGCTGTCAAATCCGGCTTTTCTTCGCTGAGCAGCATCAGATATTGCTCTCCGCCCAGGGCATCAAGCCGCCACAGATTTCTTTTGCGCTCTCCAGCAAAACTGCGCTCAATCGCCCCATGGAAATACTTCGGCTCTGCCAGGGCGCGCATTGTATCACGCTTGGTGACGTCCAAGCGCATTCTCGTCAGGTACATGCTTCCACCTCCGCCATTGCATCATGGGTGGTATCGTTGTTGAGTTGCTTGGTTGCATACATTTCCTTCACATTTCGGAAGGTATACCGCCGCCAAACCGGATCAAAGGACAGAGGAACATCCCGCACCTGCGCAGCACCATCATTTTCCGCATCCAGCACCATGCGCAGACGAACAGTATGCTCTGATGCTTGCCACTGCCGCCGCATCTGCTCCGTTTCAGAAGCATGCCAAGGCTCTTCAAGCAACGCCTGTTCCAAAGCTTGGTTCCGCAAACCCAAGGATATCGGCAATGTAGCTGGACAGCTACGCCGCCCCAAATACAGTGGAAATGCTGGGCAATGCAAGGCGGCCTCCAGCCTCTGCATCATCCCCTCGTCGTCACTGGATACAGCTGCCAAAAATACTGCATCTGCCAGGTAATAGCGGTAGGTTTGATACGCATCTTCCGGATTAGCATCATCCAGGAATCCCCTGACTGTCTTGTAGCTTTTCACGGTCTGATAATCCAGCAGCAACTGTCCTTCCTGCTCCACGCGGATACCAAAGGTAAGCTTATTCAGTTCGTTCAAGCCTTCTATGTTATCCCGCCGGATGCCCAGTGCGCACGCCAGCAGACCGATTACGCCACTTTTGGATGGTTCTCGGCGCGTCTGGCGGGTATCAAATTTCGATTCTGTGCCCCAGGACTGCAAGGGCGCAGCAAGCCGGAGCAAAAGCGTGCTCATTTACATCACCTCGTCATCCAAACGACGGGAAACTTCTACAGCCAGTGCCTCAAGCATAGCACGGCGAGGCAGCGTCTGGGCAAAATCAGCAGCAACCGTCGTGCTGGCAGTAACCCATGCAGCTTCCGGTGCATCCGCAAAAGCCGCATAGACCTTGTTTGCGTAAGTTACCAAGGCATCTACCGAACGCTGCATGTAACCCTCAGAGCCAGCAACAACCGGTTTTTCAAAGGCTCCTACCAGATTCACGGGTTGATCCTCACGCAAAGTAACGTACACAAAATCCGGCAAGGTGCGGTTTGCAAAGGTATTCTGCTTGCCCGTAGGCATAGAGGACACAAACGCGTCCACAAATTCGCACACTGCTTGGGCAGCATCACTTTGCAGCATCTTTGCCAGATCACTTGCGCACACCGTGGCGTAGCGGTACAGGGTGGAGGAATTGAATTCCACCGTATCCAGGTGTGCCGCACCGGCATTATCCTCAGACGCACGGTCATCCACGGCAGTAAAGTAATCATACTCATTATGCACCGTATGGGTGGAGATGGCGTGGGCCACCTGACAGGATGCATCCGTGTTCAGTTCAGGATTGCTGGCCACCATGCGGCCAAAGAGCGCAACATCCAGCGCCGGCGCATCGTTCAATGCCGTCTGGAAGGCCTTCTTATCCTTGCAGCCCTCCACAGCTAGCTTCGCCAGGGCTTTCAGCTGCGCGGGACTGATGAAAAACAGTGCATCGGTTACTACCGGATCGCCATCCTTTTTAGCTTTGACTGATACTTTTGCAGCTTCCAGGGCGCTTTTTGCCAGGGTCTCGGCATTCGCATCAGGAGCCAGCAATCGGATTTCCTCCACCAGAAGGTCATACACATACTTGGTACGGATTCCAACCTCCGTTTCGGTCATCCGCTCCATAAACAGCTTTCGCACTGCGCGCTTCCACGCCTGGGAAGACACGCGGGCACGGGTCGTACCGCCATAAATGGCAGTCTTGGGAGAACCTGTATCATCACGGTTGACGCAGCTGGGCGGCACGTTTTGCAGCACATGGATATCCACATAAAGACGCTTATTCATTCTCGTTATCCTCCTCATTCTTGTTCATACGGAAGAAGTCCTGGCCCCAACGTAGCCGTACGCGGTTGGCGGTGGAATCAAATTGGTATTCATACAGATCTGCCGCGAGCTGGGCGTAGTCAAGTCCAATCCCCGCTGCTTTCAGCAGTGTCACCAACTGACGCAGGCGATAGCTCATCTCCTGGATGTCATCTGCCTGGGCCACCAGGTTCAGCCTGCGCCAGATACGTTCCCGATTATCATCGTTGCCAGCCAGACGTCGCGCTGCGCTGCCCAGAGAAACATCTTTCACCTGCATGCTGTCGTTTTTCCCCTGCTGATGCAGAGCGTACAGAGTCAGAGCTGTGTAAACCGCCCATTCAGCGTGGCTGGCCTCACCGCTGGGGCTATGCAATTCCTCCGGCAATCCTGCCAGGAAGGAACCCCACAGCATTGGAATTTCTCCAGGCGCATGACCAATACCCCGGCGCAAGTGCGCCAGTGAGGCACGACCCCGGCTGTCATCCCTTCCCTTTTCCAACCGGTTGATTTGCCCTTGCGTGTATTGACGGACTTGATTTTTAGGTGCTGGCATCAGCTTCTCTCCCTTCAGTCAATGCGTAGATGCAGCCTTGGTAACGTCCCCAAGCCTTTGGCGTTGAGTAAAAAACAGCTTCCTTGTCCTTGCCTTTTGTCTTGCTTTCCATCACCGTGTGGCCGCGGTATGCTGTCAAGCCTGCTGCTTCTGCCAATTCTCGTCCCAAGTTCAATGCAATATGCCGTAGCGTCTCCTGCCAGGCATACTCCGCTTCTAAACGCTGCGGTTCCTCCTGTTCCGCATCCAATGTCATTAGCCATTGCCGGAATGGTTCATCCACACGGAAGAAGAATTCAGCTTTTGCACGTTCGCTGTCGGCTTCTTCTCCCTTTCCTGCACCACCCGCGGCCTTGCGAAGGTGCAGCGCCAACTGACCGACATAGTATGCGGCGCTCTCACACTTTTTCACTTCATCGGCCACAACTTCACGCCATTCCGTCCCCAGCTCCGTCAATATGCCAGCCTGAAAAGCAATGCCGTCGCTGAACGTATCCGTTACAAAGAAATCCTTATCTCCGTACTGTGCTGCTGCAATCTGGTATGCGATGAAACAACGCTTTTCCAGCACATCAGCCTGAATCAATTCTCGGTGCCAGGTGATAATACCGGGACAATGGCCTTTGTGCACTGATTGCTCCGTCAACGCCGAAAACTCCCGCCACAGCTTCCGTGCAGGATCATGACGAACCGGCTGATATCCCACAATCGCCTTTTTTTCAATGATGGGACGCCACATTGTCATCTGCTCGGCGAATGCATTCTTTCGTTCAAAAAAGTCGCCGCCCAGGAGGCGGAATCCCGTTACGGAGCCATCTTCCCGATCCAACAGCAGGCGGCGGGACTGCATTGTCAGAAGCGCTGCCTGATCAGGTTTGAGAACGATTTGCACACGTTCCTGCTCCCGTGGTACAGGCAGTTCCCAGACGGGTATCGCACTCTGCCATGGCTCCTGCTCTTCTGCATTGATCAGCACCAAATTCAGCATCAATGTTTCAAACAGATTATTGCCTTTCGCCCAAATCAGTCCCAGCTTACCAAGCCAACCTGCGCCCACCGCTGGTAAATCTTTGCCCTTCGGCTTTGCCGACGTATCATCGAAACCATTCACATACAACAGCCATCGTGCCGCTTCCGAATAGGTCAGTGTGCGCTTTGCTTCACCTGTGCGCACCGGGAACAATCTCAACTTGTTCGAGCTTTCTGACATCTCACCATTCAGTTTTGCCGCAGCATATTCTGTCCCGATTTCTGCACTTTTTGCCTGCCAAAATGGTCTTTCTGGATGGAAAAGCCAGAAACGATCCTCATATTGCTGCAGATAGTCCTCCACCGGTTTTGCTGGAATACTTCCACGCTCCCACAGAGCTTGCCAGCGGTCAAGGGCGTTGTCCATGTTTTTCAGCGGAGCAGGATCGCCATGTTCATCCACCCTGGTGAATACTGCATGCAGTACTGCAAGCAGCAGCCGCAGCATGGCAATGTCCTGAGTAGGCATTTCTCCGGCCAGAGAACGGTACTCGTGGGCATGCGTCAACACATGGAGCAGGGATATCTCCTCCACAGTTGCATCCGAGCGCATCACACGCACCCAAGGCTCATACAGCAGATTAAATTCCTTATCAGCCATTTATCGGCATTCCTCCTTCCAGTATCGCAATCCGTACTCCGGATCATATTGCAGGGTATAGCCGCCCAAGGAAGCGCACCTCTGTTCATCCAGCAGCAGGAAGAGTTCACCCCTTAGCGCTGACGCTTGCTGCCATTCCGGCAGATTGCTTCGCGCAATTCCCTCCAGGGTGGCAATCGTCTGTCCCGCCATGGGGCACACAGCATGTGGCAACCGTATTCTCTGCCGCGCAATGCGCAATGCTTCTTCATGCGATGGTTGTCGTGTCGGGTCAAAACTTGGCGTGTCGCCATAGCGCGGCACCAAACCGATGCTGCCATCCTGTCGCTTTACCAGCATCAGTACTTCGATAGACGGCTTGCCATCGCGTACCGTCGCATCGCCGATCATTTCATCATCGGAGGCATCCGTATCCAGCATCATATTGATGGTGTTCAACTTTGGCCGACGAGACTCTTCGCATTTTGCCAGGCGGAACGTTTTCGCACGGCTTTCCTGCTCAGCAAGTGCCTTCTTATGATCCAGCCACGCCGGATTATTCTGCATATTATCCGACGGTTCCAAGTAGATTTCCTGCACTAGGTTGGGTATATCATCTGGCAGCATCACAGTGTCGGGCAACAGCCGCGCTGTCTGCTGCAGGAGCCAATCTCCATAGATCCTCCGCGATCCTATCTCCGCAGGCAGCACCATGCAACATGCACTTTTCAATCGCTCCGGCCGCTCCCTCTTGTGCCGGTGCAATCTTCCCAAGCGCTGTAGCAGTAAATCCATTGGGCACAATTCGGTAATCATCACATCTGCGTCAATGTCCAGGGACTGCTCCACCACCTGCGTAGCCACGACAATCAGGCCATCACGTTCCTTCGATGTAGATTGCTTGCCCAGGCGCTTCAGCAGTTTTTCTTCCCAAACAGCCCTGTCTTCCAGCATGAATCGCGCATGTACCAGCATCACTTCTTTCTCCGGAAGGGCTTGACGCAAAACGTTTGCCATCTGCTGCGCACCGTTAACCGTATTGAGAATGACCAAAGCACAGCCGCCCTGAGACAGCCTGTCCCTCAGAAATGCCGGGACACAAGTCTGATCTGCCCGCTCCATTTGGATCCGATTGCTGACACTTCCGGCATCTACCGTGCAGCAGTGGACACTTTTTCCTTCCGTCCAGGTCAGCAGCGGATATGCTCGACTTTCCTGCCAGACTCCGGCAGGCGCTTCGCCCAAGTACGCCTTCATCAGTGCAACACGTTTGGCAGCAGGCAGCGTTGCGGAAAGCAGAATGACCGGTACATGATAGCACCCAAGCCAGTGGAGTGCCCGCTCCAGATAAACATTCATGTAGGCATCATAAGCATGACATTCATCAATGACCACCACTTTGCCTGCCAGGCCGAGATGACGCATCATCACATGCTTCTGCCCCAAAGCCGCCATGAGCAACTGATCTACCGTACCAATCACGATATTGGCCAGTAGTGATTTCTTTCGGCCTTCCATCCAGGGATGCACCATCAGGCCATCTACATCCAGTGCAGCAGTACGCGGCAGTTCCATATACAGCTGATTCATGTTTGCTGTACCGTGAGCAAGACGTACCGCCTGCTGATACTCTTCCGACATTGGCTGTGCCCAGGCGAGCAGGCGTGGAAAAATGCCGTTTGCAGTTGCCTGCGTGGGCATTGCAAAAAAGATTCCACCCGCCCCGCACTTCTGTGCAAAGTGCTCTGCTGCAACCAGCGAAGCTTCTGTCTTGCCTACACCCATCTGCGCTTCAATGATCATCAGTCCCGGCGCTACGCAGTCACGCGCAATATCCAGCACGGCTTGCTGCAACGGGCGCGGGCTGAAATGAAAGCGCTCGCCAAATTCCGTCGAATTCCACATCGGATATTCACACACCAGCGGAGAAGGCAATGCCAGTGCCCGCATCGCTGCATCTACTCGCTCGTCCTCCACTACCAACTCGGGCATAACATCCTGCGGCAACAGCGGGAAATAAGTTTGGTTGCTGGCAATCCAGTCTGCCATAATCAGCAACCCGCTCAGGATCATCTGCCCACAACGGCTGATTGATGGCACTTGTTGCAAAGCGGTAAAGCCGCAGCACGTGAGCGCATAGTTCAGCCACGCCGTCCGCACGTCGTCCCACAGGGCCCCTTGCGGACTGTTCAGCCCTTTCTCATCGTACAGATGCTGACCATACGGATAGCGCTCTCCATCCAAACGTTGTGCCTGCCTGCTATCCGCCGGCTTGCCATGGTGTGCCGCAATCACTGCCGCCAACGACGGCGGGCATGCGTTTCTTTCCAATCGCAGCCATGCTGCGCCGAGCAGGGCGTGAGGAGACTCACTCGGAGCAATAAAGGCTGAATAGTTGGGTACAGACAGTCCCCGCGCATCCAATCGTACCCGCAATTCCGCAAGCACCGGCATAGACAGCAGCTTCGACGCAAACACCGGCGTCAGCTTTCCCATATCATGGAGTAACGCTGACAGTACAACAACTTGCTCCGTTTTGTCTTCATCCTGCGTATTTCGCAACACGTTCTGCACGCTTATTGGCAACCAGTGCCGATATAGGCGCTGCATCACCAAACCTGTATCCAGCATATGCCGCCAAGCAGGCAACCACATCCCCTCGGGCGATGATTTGCCCGGCAATAAGCGCAGCACATCATCAAACGAAGGATTCTGCCAAATAATCAATGGAACCCCTCCAGCAAGCTATTCACAAACGCACTTCGTTGATTACAGTATACCAGTTTGAATTTGACAAATCAAGGCGAACACCAACCTATGTTTTCCCCAAGCACATGATTATCAATTCGGAGTGTCTTGGGGGCTCTGCTTCGTTCACAAGCGAATGAAGTTAAGCCCTTTGCGCCCGTTCATATAGCGTACAAAAACGGCGTTTGTAAATTCGCTGCAGGAATTGTAACGGAATAAATTTCACTGCACAATAAACCTTCCCTGGTCGTTGATTGCAAATCGGAATCCATAACGATTCGCTGTGATTTTCGTCATCAAATCAGTGCTGACAAATCGGCTAAAAACGTGGGGAAATAAGCGTATTAGGCGTAAATATTTTCAACAAAACTATTGCAATGAAAAACAAGCATTAACACCTTCGTCCCCTTTCAACTTGACAAAAATACCTATTTATGGTATAATTCTGCCACCGACAGAAGAACAGCCATTTCAGACCCCTCGTCATCCTGTGAGCCTCTCATAAGATCGCGTTGTTCGAGAGACGTCCCCTGTGACGTTCTTTTTTGTCGCCCCGCAGCATGGCTTTTGCCCGCTACGGGGCTGGTTGTTGTTTTGGACGGAATTCAAAAAGGAGAACAATGCCTATGACCGATTGCAGTCCACTATGTTCCGTAGGAACCGCCTATCTCTCTGATGTCCTCAACTACCAGAAAGACATCGCGCCTTATCCCCTCTCCATGATCTACGCCGGGCTTGGCTCAGGTAAAAACCAATTTGCCGGTTGCCTTATGACCGGTAACGCAGAGAAGGGCATCCCCAAGAAAACGGTACTGCTCATTACCTCCCGCAAATCAAAGGTTATCGAAACGCTCAGTGATAAAAGCATCGACATCAGCAAATGTATTGGCGACTCAGCCACCCTTGAAGATATCGTGTGCAACACGTCTTTCGGCTTGAATCCATACACGCGCGAGATAGAGGATGACGAATGGGGTAATTCCACAATCCTGCAACGCAGCGTGGCATGCACGAACGCCTTCATCGATGTATACCACAAGCATATCTACTCGCCTATCGATTCTGCTACCCATCTTTGGAATCGCTTTGATGTCATTATCGTTGATGAAGTCCATTCCTTGGTCACCGATGCCACTTACCAACCAGCACCATTCGCAACAATGGCACTGGTTAAAGAGACCGTAACGCGTATTCGTGCTGCGCGTCGCAATGCCAGTCTTCCACCCGAGGAGCGCAATCCAGATATCCTGGCTCCCGTTTGCCAGAACGTTATCTTTATGACCGGAACCAGGGAAGCCGTAGCCTCCTTCGAATCTATTCCCGGCATCCACATCCTGGACTTCATGGACGTGTGTCTCAATACCGCGCCTAAAAACCTGCATTTCGTCGACTCACAACAGGCTGAAGCGCAAATCAAGTCCCAAATAAAAGAAGGGCAGCGGATCATCTATTTTGCCAACCATGTCACCCCCGCCCCAGAGCTTGCCAAAAAATATGATCTTCCACTTGATAAGGTCATGATGGTATTCAGCGATGAAGACCGGCTGAAAAAGATGAAAAAAGAGCACGACGAGATGGAAGATAACACCAGCAGCGAGTATACCCGGCTAAAGAATGCCCAGGCATATCTGGAAACCCATTCGCGTATTCCACCAGAGCTTTCTCTGTTTGTCACAACCTCAAAAAACAAAGAAGGCATCAACATCAACGATCCCGATATCCAGCATGTATACATCGAGTCGCACAGCTTCACCGACATCCGTCAAATGGCAGGACGCATCCGTCATGGTGCAGAACATGCGTATATCATTCTGGATTCCAGGGGACATAACGTGCAAGAGCTTCCCTATGAGCATGAAATCGACCATATGCTCCTTTCGCTTTTGCTCAGCAACCCCTGTGATCCCTCCAAACCGATCAAAGTCAACACGCTTAACAGCATGCTCGACAAGTTTTCCAGCAAACATGGCATGCCTAACCTCGTTAACAATGCCAGGTATCCCATGAAAATCGACAATCCCAAACATCCACATATTATGAAGTACATCGCCTCAACGCTGACCAAGTTCCCCTATGTAGGGTTCAACTTCATCCACAATCGTTATGAATACTACGCGCTTCGCAAAACCGGCAAGGACTTCAAGGATGCGGAAATGTCATCTTTCGACGCAGCTGTGTCTGATCCCCACGATCTCGTTGAAACCTTCCATAAATACTTTCCTGCCACAAAAATTCATCCGCTGGAATCTCGGTCCCAGACAGGCCACCGATACGTTCTTGAGCTTCTTATGAAGCGAGGCAACAATATCTTTTCTGACGAAGAAAAAACGGCATTGATCGAAACATTGGACGCGCTGATAACTGATTCCCGCAAGAAAAAACGCCGCAAAACCGCTCCGCAGCCCAACCGTGTTCTCAATACAGTCGGTTTGAAATTCAAGCAGCTTAGCAAGAAGAAAGATCATCCTGCCTACCATCTTTGGGAACTGATCGGTCTGTCAAATTCCGTTTCCATCGAACAGGCCAGCTGACGCGTTTCCAGTGGGAGAAACGTACTTTTTCTTATATATTTATACATTTCTCCCCCGCACATTTCATCTCTTCACTTTCTATTTTTCACTTTATCGTCCAAAGGCGAGCTTTGGTGAAGGGGTGTGGGGAATACCTTTGGGGCGCAGGTTTTTCAATTTGAGCCAAGCGTCAGCGAAGGCGCAATTGAAAAAGATGGTGGCCAAAGGTAAGTCCCCACTGCAACAAGCAAAAAAAATTGCAGCTTCCTTTGTTCCATGAAATTTTGTAAACCAAAACCCCTGTAAACGTGTGTTATACTTTATCCTGACAAGCCAATCAACACCGCTTTTTCATTCCGATCAATCCTGTTTTTCGTCTTCCGGCATCGGCAAGCGCTTCAACACCTCCGCCAGCAAGGTGGAGCGTGCCATCCGCCACGCCATCGAGGTAGCCTGGAGCCGCGGCCGCATCGACACCCTGAACAAGGCCTTTGGCTGCAAGGTGGCCACCAAGGAAGATAAGCCCACCAATGGGGAATTCATCGCCATGCTTAGTGATAAATTCCGTCTGGAACAGCAGAGCGCGTAACCTTGTGGTGCAATGATTCCCGTATTTCATTTGCAGCGCAAAATAATGTAAATGAAACTTCGCTATTTTGCCGCTTCCCTATCAATCTTCCTCATCGGAATGACCAGCATTTTTCTGTTGATTGACTCAGCCCGGATGCCCCGCGCAGCTCCGGAATGCTATCAGCGGAAGGTGCTGGTTTTTTTGTTGAAACACGGCTTCATCATATCGTTGCCGCCTCACCTGCGTCCCACCCCTGTCAACAAGCACCGCAAGCGCCTTGCTGGCACCCTCCCATGGCTGGGCGTAAGCAAAAAGCGGAGCCTCCGAAGAAGCTCCGCCTTAAACAGAAGACTCATTTAATTTTTTTGCCATGAGTTCATTGAGGGTAGAATTCTCCGCGCCCCCAAAGCCCCCGGAAAACCCTCTCACCTATACATCCAGGCAAGCAGGCGATGTTCTTCAGTTCTCCGGAGGCACTTCATTCAGAAGAGTTACTCCCGGGCAATTGTAGAACGCGCCGGCGCCGATCTCCAGTCCCCCGGTATAGACCGTGGCAACCAGATTGGTGCAATCAATGAACGCATTACTTTCAATGACCTTCACGCTCTCCGGCAGCACCAGTCCGCCAATGTTCTGGTTCCAGCCAAAGGCCTCCTCGCCAATCATCGTCACAGGCATCCCACGATAAACGCTGGGAACACAAACAGTCCAGGTGCCCATTGTGCCGCAGCTGCCGCCAACCAGAACTACCTCACCGTTACGTTCCTCAAAGAAGTACATCGAAACATTCTCGCCATATTCATAAGCAGAGGTCAGCGGCGAATCGGCGGGCAGGCAGAGCACAATATCCAGCATGGGGCAATCCATGAAGCAGCCATAAGCCATCCTGGTCACGTTTTCACCAATGGCAATGGAAGCAAGCTTGGTGCAGTTGCCAAAGGCGAAATCCTCGTAACTGGTGACCTGTTCAGCGCCGTAAACCGCCGTCAGGTTCTCGCAGCCCCAGAACGCCTGCCGCCCGATGGTATGCACCGTTGGCGGAAGAGAAACCGTTCCAAGCATCGTGTAGCACGCGATCTGGTTAAACGCGTTCTCTCCGATGGTGGTCACAGGCATCCCGCGGTAGGTTTCAGGAACGCGTATATGCCACACTTCACCGCCTCCGCAGTGTGCGTTGACCAATATAGCCTCTCCGTTCCGTTCCTCAAAGAAGCACATCGAAAGGGACTCGCCGTAATCATAGGCAGAGGCTATAGGCGAATCCGCCGGGAAACACAAAACAGTTTCCGGCAAGGGGCAACCCATGAAGCAGCCGTAGGCCATCCTGGTCACGTTTTCACCAATGGCAATGGAAGCCAGCTTGGTGCAATTGCCAAAGGCGAAATCCTCGTAACTGGTGACCTGTTCAGCGCCGTAAACCGCCGTCAGGTTCTCGCAGCCCCAGAACGCCTGCCGACCGATGGTATGAACCGTTGGCGGCAAGGACACTGTTTCAAGCGCGGTGTAGCACACAACCTGATTGAACGCATTGAACCCGATCTCCGTCACGGGATATCCTTCCATGGTGGCAGGTATCACCACATTGGCGTCGCTGCCCCGATACTCGGTAATGATCGCCGCTCCGTTTTCAATGGAATATCCGAAATCCTCCACAGGACTTCCCGAGGAATCAGGCGTTGGCGTTGCGGTGGGTTCGGGCACAGCGGTGGGTTCGGGCGTAGTGGTAGGCTCCGGCGTAGCGGTGGGTTCGGGTGTCGCGGCCGGAGGCATCCCATCGATCAGGGTAACGCCCGGGCTTCCGCCAAACGCATTTTCCCCGATCTCAAGGCCTCCTGTATATATGGTCGCCCGGAGATTGGAGCACCAATGAAACGCCATTCTTTCAATCACCTTTACCGTGTCAGGCAGTGTCAGGCCCCGGATGCTCGCGTCCCAGTAAAACGCCATTTCGCCAATGGTGGTAACAGGCATGCCGCGATAGCTTTCAGGCACGCAAACATCCCACTGGTCGCTGCTTCCGCGCGTGCCTTCTGTCAGAATAGCCTCCCCATCCTTCACGTCAAAGAAGAACATCGTAATGTTCTCGCCGTAGCTATAAGCAGAGGTCAGCGGCGAATCCGCCGGGAGAAGCAAAACTCTTTCAAGCGCGGAGCATTGGCTAAAACAGCCAGGTTCCATCTTTGCAGTGTTTTCACTGATCTCGATCGTGCTGAGTTTGGAGCAGCCGTAAAATGCGCTGGTCTCATAACAGACAACATTTTCTGTACCATAAACAGCAGTCAGGTTTTTGCATCCGGTAAAGGCCTGTTCTCCAATGGTATGCACCGTTTGTGGCAAAGTAACTGTTTCCAGCGTATGGCGGGAATTAAACGCATTGCGGCCAATGACCGTTACAGGCATCCCCGCAATGGTATCGGGCACAACAACATTCACATCGCTGCCCGTATACTTGGTGATCGTCACCTCTCCGCCCATGGCGCTGCACTCGAAACTCTCGTGCTGCACAGGCGTTTCCGTAGTTGTCGGAGGATATTGCTGTGTAATCGTCACGCCCGGGCAATCCGCGAACGCGCCATACCAGAGGATCCGTCCTTTGGCATAAATCGTTGCTTTGAGCTCAGCACAGTTATTGAACGCGTTTTCGCCAATAACCTTCACGCTGTCAGGCAGGGTGAGCCCCTCGATGTACCAGTTGTCGCGCAGGGTATTAGGGGCAATGGCCGTAACGGGCATCCCCCGATAGATGCCGGGAACATTGACCTTCCAATTCAAAACACCGCAATGGGCGTGTGTCAGTATGGCTTCTCCGTTTTCCACGTCAAAGAAATACATACTGATCATCTCGCCATAGTGCCTTGCCTCCGTCAAAGGAGAATCCGAGGGGAAGCAAAGCACCGTTGGGGGCAAGGCGCACCCCTCGAAGGCGCCGTACCCCATTTCTACGATACTGTCGCTGAAATGGATCACAGCAAGCTTCGGACAGTTTTGGAACGCATACTCGCCATAGCGGATAACATTCTGCGCGCCATAGACAGCCTCCAGCTTTCTGCACCCGAAAAACGCCTGCATCTCAATGGAATGCACCGTCGGCGGGAGCCACACGGTTTCTATGCTGGATTGACCATTGAACGCATTATAGCCAACGGCCGTCACAGGCAGGCCTTCCATGGTTGCCGGCACAACAACAACCGTGTCTTTACCCCAGTATTCTGTGATGGTAACCTCCCCATCCGCCACACTGTATTCAAAGTCCTCCACCGGGGATTCCGGCAGGTCAGGCGCAGGCACGGGCGTAGGAACAGGCGTGGGCGCAGGTGTGGCTGTTGGCTGCGGCGTAGGCTTGGGCGTCGCAGCGGGGGCATGATCCACGCCATAGCGGTAGCGTGTACCCGTAGCCACGGGATAGAAATCAGGCAGTTCCCAGGTATGATCCTGCTTCATCAGTTCATCGTTCAGGCCAAAATACTGGTGATTCTCCTGTCCTCCGCCGGTTGGATCATCCCAGGTGCAGTCCACATGGTACCATTCGCCATCCAGAAGGACAAGGTTCCAGGCGTGATCCATGTCGTTGGAGACCACAATGCCGTAAGGGATGCCCACAGCGCTCAGCAGCATGCCGAAAGCATCTGTATAGCTTTGGCAAACGCCTTCGCCGTAAACCAGCACGCCCTCTGCGCCAAAGAAGGTACGCTTAGTGCTGTAATCCGCGTTATGGATAAGCCAGTCATGCAGCGCCAGGGCTTTTTCAAAATCGCTCATACCCGGCTTGATGCATTGGGCCACAACATGCTCTATGGCCTTTGCCCGGAGACCGCTGTCCCTGAAGGCACAGGTCAGCACAGTCGTAAGCCTGGGGGGAAGCTCAACATATTCCAGATTTGTGCAGCCCTCAAACACCGCCAGACCGAACGATTCGATGGATTCCGGCAAATCAATGGTGGTAAGCGAAGTACAATTCGCAAACATGCACAAGGGCAAAGAGGTCATGTTGCCAGGCAGCGTGACATCCGTCAGTTCTGAACAGCCGGTGAAAAGGTAATCACCAAACTCCGTCACCCATTCAGGAATAACGATGGATTTCAGCTTTGTCCCGCTCAGCGAAGCCGTACCAAGGGCCGTAACGTGCTCCGGAATCGTGAAAACCTCCAGGTCACTTTCATCGAAACAATACGCCGGAATCGAAGTGATGCCCTTGGGAATATTGATGGCCGTAATACCCGATCTCATGAAAGCGTTTTCGCCCAGATGCTGAAGTCCCTCCGGCAGTGTAATGCTTTTCAGGCTCTCGCAGCCCACAAATGCGCCATCACCAATACTGGTAACCGAGTCCGGAAGCTCGATATCCCGCAGGTATGTTTGACTCGAGAACGCGAACTGCTCAATCGTCACAAGCGAACTGGGCTGTTCAAATGTCACCGTTTCCAATATGCTCCCATGGCTTGCATCGCCATAGGCGAAATTGTTCGACAGCACCTTAACCGACCCGGGAACAGTAAGATGCCTGATGCTTCCTATGCAGTTTTCTCCAAGCCTCGTCACGGGAAGACCCTTATACGTATCCGGGACCCGCAATGTATCCTCATTGAGATAGGCGCGGACCAACGTAGCTTCCTCTCCATTTTCGGCAAAAACGAAGAGGGAAACAGAGGAACCTGAAATGATCGAGGTTGGCAGATCCAGCGCGCAGTTTTCCGTCAGATAAAGCTTCATATCCAGTGCGGAGCAATCCTGAAAGCAGCTTCTGCTCAGCTTTTTCACTTCCCCGCTGACGTCTATATAAGCAAGTTTTTCACATAATGCAAACGCCCCCGTCCCATAGTCAACAACGTTTTCACTGCCATACACGGCCTGCAGGTTCAAGCACTCCAGAAAGGCATGCTCCCCGATAGCCGTGACCGTATCAGGCAGGTAAATGATCTCCACATTCCTGCAATTCTGGTTGGTAAAGGCTTCTTTGCCGATCGCCGTTACGGGCATTTCTTCAATGGCCGCCGGTATCACAACGGTGGATTCATACCCGGTATACCGGCTGATCGTGACCTGGCCGTCAGCAATCGTGTATTTGAATTTCTCCACCGGGCTGTCCTCGGGCCTGGGCGGGATCACCACAGCCTTGGGGCAATCTTCAAAAGCCGTGTCCGCAATGACGCGCCCCTCGGCTTTGATGCTGGTACGCAGATTCACGCAGCCCGAAAAAGCATACGCCTCAATCGTGGTCACGCTTTCGGGAATGACAAGCTCCGTCATTCCTGTACAGCCCTGAAAGGCCGCCCGGCCAATGGTCGTCACCCCCTCGGGGATAATCACTTCCCCCTGGATGCCAGGATTGCCCGCAAACGCCTCCTCCCCGATATATGTCAGGTCGGCTGGAAACTCAAACGCAGCGCCGGCCGGAAAAGCAACGCATAAAAGAACCGCCAGCAAGCACAATAGTTTCCGCATATCAATATACCTCCCGGTAAAGGAAATGTTCTGCAATACCAATATGAATATTATACGCTCTCCTGTTCCGGCTTGCAACACCTTTCCCCCACATTTGTTCACCTGCCGCAGCCACACCCGAAGGCGGCAAAAAGGCGCCCGTGCCGCAAGACACAGGCGCCTATGCCATATTTACTTTTCGAGCCACATAAGGCCCAGCTGTGTTGCCAGCTGATGTGCAGCGCTGCCGCTGGGAGCAACGACGGTCACCCACCAGTTGTCTCCGAAGGCGTCAGCCGCGATGCTGGTCACGCTGGCAGGAATCTCCACACGCATCAGGTATTCGCAGTTCGCGAAGGCCTTGCTGCCGATGGAAACACATCCCTGGGGCACAACGATCCGTTCCGTCACGGTTCCCATGAAGGCTTCCTCCCCGATCTCCTTCAGGCCCGCCGGCAGATACAGCGTAGCAAAAACCGGCATCGGAGGCGCCAGCAGCACAACAGGAAGTTTGTGCTCAACAGCCCAGCTGTGGGCATAGGAGCCCTCATAGCAGTGAATGGTGGGATGAATCGGCGGGTTGGACAAGAATACATCCTCTTCAATGTACACAACGCTGGCAGGGATCGTCACGCTGACCAGGTCATGGCAATAGCCAAAAGCCTCATCCCCGATCTGTTCCACGCCTTCAGGAATAACCACATTCACCAGACCGGTATCATAGAAGGCCCCGGCCTGAATGACTTTCAGCCCGCTGGGAATAGTCACCTCCGTTAGATTCACGCATTGAGCAAACGCAGACAACCCCATTTCTTTCAGGCTGTTTGGCAATACAATGCTGGTCAGGCCATCGCAGCTGTTGAACGCTTCTCTGCCAAGGCTTGTTACGCCTTCGGGAATCACCACGCTCGTCAGCGCGTCGCAGTGACTGAATGCGCCAAAGCCAATGGATCCCACGCTGCTTGGAATAGTGAGATTTTTCAGATTCGTACACTCCTGGAAACAGGAATCAGGAATCGCTGTCAGACCTTCTGCAATCACAACGCTTTCCAAACCCGAGCAGCCATAGAAAGCGTGAGAGCCAAGGGTTGTCATATTACCGGAGAGCGTAATCTCCGTTATGCCGCTGCAGTTCCAGAATGCGTACGGTTCTATGGTCGTCAGGCTTTCCGGGAAAACAATATGCTTCAGATTCCCACATTCATAGAATGCCTGCTCATCAATTCTCGTCAGGCCTTCGGGCAAGGCAACACTGGTCAGGTTCGGATACTGCATATAGAACGCATACCTGCCGATGCTGGTTACACCCGGTTCAACCACAACGCTGGTGATTTCATTGCGCCTGCTATACCAGGGTTCAGAGCTGAAACCGAAAGCGTACATTTCACCCTCGCCATAAATGGTCAGCACGCCGTCTGTCAGGTCCCAGGCCAGGTACCGGCCGCAGAAGGGAATACGATTGAAGGTCACAGGGCATCCCGTGAACGCCGTATCGGCAATGTTCGCCAGGGTATCGGGCATGGTCACGCTGGTCAGGCTGGTGCAATTCGCGAAGGCATAATCCTGAATGGCCATATCCTTGTTGAAGATCGTGACCTCGGTCAGGCCGGTGCAGTTCGCAAAGGCACGATTCTGAACAACCGAAACCTTACCGTAGAAAGTAACCTCCGTCAGGCTGGCGCAGCCTTCAAACGTGGAGGGGTAGACAGTCCAGATATTGCGGGGCAGCGCAATATCCTTCATCTTGGCGCAGCCCTTGAAGGCCGCCTCCCCCAGGTAATCTACCGTGCTGGGGATATTGATATCGGTCAGGTTGACGCAGTTCTCAAAAACACTGACGCCAATGGTCTTCATGCCTTCTCCCAGCGTCACCGTTGTCAGATTGGTGCAATCCTTGAACGCAGAGCTGTCCAGATCCAGCATGCTGCCGGGAATCGAGACGCTTCTCAGGCCGGTGCAGCCCTCAAACACGCGGTCAAAAATCCTGGTTACGCTGGCCGGAATGCTCACACTGGTCAGACCTGTACAGCCTTCAAAGGCGGAATTGCCAATGGTGGTCACGCCTTCCTCAATCACTACGCTGACCACATTTTTGTCGTACCACGGCGGATAGAGACCGCCTGCTATCGTATAGAGCTCCATTTCGCCCGTACCGGAGATGGTCAGCACACCGTCGCCGCTCAGCGTCCAGGTCAGGTTTGTACCGCAGGCGCCGCTTTGCGGGCCAGGCTTCGTCGGGCAGCCGGCAAAGGCAGTCTCGTGAATATCCGTCAGGCTGTCGGGCAGGGTAATGTTGGTCAGGTTCACACAATCCGCGAAGGCACGTTCAGAAATGCTATTAATGCTTGCGGGAATCGTCACATTCATCAGGTTAAAGAAGCATTCAAAAGCGGAAGAGCCAATGCTTGTGGCGCCGTTTTCAATCACCAGTGTGTAAACCGTGTCCTTGCTTTGGTACCAGGGCGTGTTGGTATACGCAGAATAGTTGTCCATCGCGCCCGTGCCGGAAATCCTCAGCACAGCCGGCTCATGCATGCTCCAGGTCAGGTTGGGGCCGCAGGTGCCGCAGCAGCGGATAACAGGTCCAGGAATACCGTAGAAGGCGTTCTGGTGCAGCTGCGTCACGGTTCCCGGCACCATAACGTTTCTCAGGTTATTGCAATGGCCGAAGGCACAATCCCCAATGCTGACAACCCCATGGGCAATGCTGATGCTGGTCAGGTTGGAACAGCTCTGGAACGCACTTGCGCCGATTTCCTTCACGCCCGCCGGAATGCTTACGCTGCTGATGCCCGAGCAATTGGCGAACGCGCTGTTCCCAATATGGTTCACGCTGTCGGGAAGGGTAATCGTTTGCAGCCCGTAACAGCTGCTAAATGCCTGCTGGCCGATGACTGCAAGCCCCGCAGGCAGTTCGACGGAAGCCAGTGCGCGGTGCCCTGCGAAGGCGTCCGTGCCAATACTGGTCACACCCTCCTCCACCACCAAAGCGGTAAAGCTGAGGTTGAACCACGGAGGATTCGTCTCCCCTGCCCTATCGTAGTCTGCCATGGCGCCGCTGCCGGAAATCCTGAGCACATCCTTCTCGTGAATCGACCAGGACACGCCTTCTCCACAGGTACCGCAGCAGCGGGTGATGGTCGCACCGCAACCCTCAAAAGTGTTGGCATGCAGCTGCGCCACGCTGCCGGGAAGGATGATGTTCAGCAAATAATCGCAGGAATAGAAGACGCGCTCTCCAATGCTGACAACGCTGTGCGGAATGCTGACATCGGCCAGTCTGCTGCATTGATTGAAAGCATATGCGCCAATGCTGGTCACACCCTCAGGAATGATCACGCCGGTCAGGTACCCGCAGCCGCTGAACGCGTAATCGCCAATACTGGCCAGGCCCGTCGGAAGCGAAATCGATTGCAGCTTGGAGCAGCCGCTAAACACATAAGCGCCGATGCTTGTCACGCCCGCCGGAATCTCGGCAGATTGCAGACTGGTACAACCGCTGAACGCATGATCGCCGATGCTGGTCACACCTTCCGGGATCTCGGCAGATTGCAGATTGGTGCAACCGCTGAACACATAAGCGCCGATGCTGGTCACACCTTCCGTGATCTCGACAGATTGCAGATTGGTACAACCGCTGAACGCATGATCGCCGATGCTGGTCACACTCTCCGGAATAACAATGCCAGTCAGGCATGCGCAGTTATTGAAGGCATAAGCATCAATGCTTGTCAGGCTCTCCGGCAGGTCAATTTCCGCAAGGCCGATGCTGCCTTCAAAGGCGTGAGCTCCAATGCTGGTTACGCTTTCGGGAATGCTGACGCTCGCCAGGTAAGGATGTCCGCAGAAGGCATAATCGCCAATGCTGGTCACGCCCTCGCCGATGACGATGCCAGTAATATCGTTTTGGTGCCAGGGCGCATAGCGTTCGTCCGGAACGGAATAGTTGCTCATCTCACCGGTGCCGGAAATGGTCAGCACGCCAGTATCGTCCATTTCCCAGGTCAGGTCGGTACCGCAAGGGGTATAGCGATATGTAATTTTCGTTATCAGACCGCTGAACGCGCTCTGGACCGCCTGCCGATTGATTTCAGCGGGAACAGACGCGGCAGACAGGCGAATACAGCCCTGGAAAACCCGTTCGCCAAGGCTGGTCACGCTGTCGGGGATATACACGCTGGTCAGCCTGGAACAGTTGCTGAATGCCCCGATACCAATAGTCGCAACGGTTTCCGGGATAATGATTTCAGTTATTGAGCCGCAGCCTGCAAAGGCGTAATCGCCAATGCCGGTCAATCCGTCCGGCAGGGTAACGCCAGTCAGCACTTCACAGCCATTAAAGGCATAGTCGCCAACTTTTGTTACGCTCTGCGGAATCACAACGCTCTTCAGGCGGCTGCAGGATTCAAAAGCACTTTTCCCAATGCTTACGACGCCCTGCGGTATCTCCATGGAAGTCAGCCCAGTGCAGCCACCAAACGTATAGTCCTCGATGGCGGTAAGGCCCGCAGGAACATTGACCCGGGTCAAGCCGGTACACCAGTTGAACGCACCCTCGCCCAGGCTGGTTACGCTATCCGGAATCGTGATGCTTCCAAGCGCATAACAGCCTGTGAACGCACGGCTGCCGATGCTGAGCAGGTTTTCCGAAAGCGTTACATCCGTCAAGGCGGTGCAATTGGTGAATACATAGTCCCCGATGCTTGTCACGCTGTCCGGAAGGCTTATGGCAGTAAGGCCATAACACCTGTCAAAAACGTAATTTCCAATCGATTCCAAGCCAGCCGGCAGCTCGATACCGCTCATCTTCTCGCACAGGGAAAACGCGTAATCGCCGATGCTGGTTGTTTTGCTGCTCAGCGTGATGTCGGTCAGATTGGTGCACTCCGCAAAAGTATAGCTGCTGATGCTGGTCACAGACTCCGGAATTGCAATATCCGTCAATCCGGTGCAGCCCTCAAAAGCGCTTGCACCAATGCTGGTCACAGACTCCGGAATTGCAATGTCCGTCAATCCGGTGCAGCCCTCAAAAGCGCTTGCACCAATGCTGGTCACGCCATCGTGAATCGGAAGGCCGGTCAGTTTGGGGCAGTCCGAGAAAAGGCCCTCATTAACGGTGTTCAGGCTTCCGGGGAGCATGATGTTTTCCAGTTCAGCACAGCCACTGAACGCATTTTCACCGATGTATTCCAGGCTTTCCGGCAAGTCAATGCGCCGCAAGCTGTCGCAGCCTGAAAATGCGTTGAAGCCAATAATGGTCAGGGTTTCCGGCAGTTCAATGCTTTGCAGGGATGCACACTCATCGAACGTCTCGTTTCCGATAAAGGTCAGTTTCTCCGGCAGGTCAATGCTCCGCAGCGCTCCGCATCCCTCAAAAGCACCCGAACCGATCCATGTCACGCTTTCCGGAATAACAACGTCAACCAGTTTTTCGAAACAATCAGAATATTGATTGAACGCATAATTGCCAATATGCGTTATACCGTCTTCAATGATAACCTTTCTGACGGTGTAAGGCCACGGGGAAAGGACGCAAGCCGGCGGCTGAGGAGCATAATCCGTCATGGCTCCTTCGCCGGAAATCGTCAGCACGCCGCCGTGCTCCAGCTTCCAGGTCACATTCTCGCCGCAAGTACCGCTGCCGCAGCACGGGAGAATGTCATAACCATAGCAACCTTCAAAGGCATCATCATGGATGATTGTCCCCTCGTACATTTCTATTGTCTCAATGGCTGTGCACAAGGAAAAGGTCCCGTAATCAATATAGGAAAGTCTGTGGGGTAAGGCAATTTCCTTCAAACCATAGCACCTTGAAAAAGCGCCACGGCCAATGTCCAGCGCGTCTCCCTCTTCGATGGTCAGGGTGTCGATTCCGCAGCCCATAAAAGCATAATCGCCAATGGTGGTAACATTGGCCGGAATGGTCAAGTCGCCCAGGGTGGAACCTTGCAAGGCATGACTGCCAATGCCGGTAATGCTCTGTGGAAGCGTAACCTTCGGGATGCGCGTAAGCGCGTAGCTGCCAATGTACGTTACGCCCTCTTCAACCACAGCGCTGCTGATGGTAAGTTCCTGCTCATACCATGGAGCGCCGCCTTCCGAATAATCAAACATAGGGCCTGTACCGGAGATGGTCAGGTTCTGGTTCATGTACGAATAAGTCAGGTTTTCGCCACAGGCGCCCGATGCGGTGAAATAAACCGTTCCCGGATAGTTTTCAAAACCATTGCGGTTGTTCGCATATACGGAGGCAGACACCGTAATGCTTGCCAGGCTGTCGCACGCCACAAAGGCATAATCACCAATGCTGGTAACGCTCGCGGGAATCTCCAGCTCCCGCAGGTTAGTACAATAATAGAAGGCCTGCGGGCCAATGCTGACAAGACCTTCAGGAAGCGGAATGCTTTCCAGGCCCTGACAATAGCTGAAGGAATTATTGCCGATGCCGCTAACGCTGTCCGCGATAGAAACACTGGTCAAAGACTGACAATTATGAAAAGCATAGTCACCAATGGTTGTCACGCCATCCCCAATCACAACCTGATTGATAGCATTCCCCCAGGGGAGCGTATCCCATGTGAAGTTATCCATCGTACCTTCGCCGGAAATGGTCAAAAGGCCATTGTCATCCAGCGTCCAGGTCAGGTTGTCGCCGCAAGTGCCGCTGCTGGCGGCATGGGCCATGGCAGGCAGCGCAAACAAAAGCGCAAGAACCGACATCAGAACAACAAGACGCATCCTATTCCTGAACATATGCCTATCTCCTTTTTTGGTGGAAAACGTTTCGTTGATTATACCACACAAGCCGCACTATGTCATCCAAACTTTTTGGGCGTTTTGATACGCGATTGCTTATACCGGTCTCGCTCTTCCATCCGCACCTTGGCTGTACCTTTCGGTGAACAGTCCGGTTCTGAAGCTTTTCACGTTTGCTCGCAGCGCGGGTTGTTCTGCGGATTACTCTGCAGAATACCTGCCATCCCAAACTATCGCCCGGTAATTCGCTTTGTCCGTATCTCCCTCTGTGCTGAAGAACAGCACCCGCACGTGTTCATTAAGCTCCAGGGCATCCCTCATCCAGGCAAGCTGCGGATTGGTCATGATCTCCGCGGCGCACCCAAAGGCCGAGGCGCCGCTCTCGCCGGAAATGATCCGCTGATCCTTCCCCGCCGGATTGCCCAGGATGCGCATACCTTTCGCTGCCACATAATCCGGGCAGGAAACAAAATGATCCGCGCAATACCTGAGAATATCCCACGCCAGGGAGCAGGGCTCGCCGCAGGCCAGGCCCGCCATGATGGTATCCATATCGCCGCCAACACAGCGCAGCGTACCGTCGTCCGCCTCCGCAGTACGGAAAATGCAGTCCGCCTTATTGGGCTCCACGATAATCACCTTCGGGCGCTCCTCGCCATAAGCGGAGGCGAGCAGCCCCGCCACAGCCCCAGCCATGGAGCCTACGCCTGCCTGCAGAAACACGTGCGTGGGCTTTTCCGGCATCTGCTCCAGGGCCTCCAGGCCCATGGTGCAATAGCCCTGCATGATCCGCCTGGGGATCTCCTCATAGCCCTCCCAAGAGGTATCCTGCACCAGCACCCAGCCGTTTTTCTCCGCATGAGCCCGTGCCAGGCGTACCGTATCGTCGTAGTTTACCTCGGTAATAGACGCATCCGCGCCGGCGGCAATGATATTGTTCAGCCGTTCTTTGGCAGAGCCCTTGGGCATATACACCACGGATCTCATGCCCACCTGGGTCGCCGTCCAGGCCACGCCGCGGCCATGGTTGCCGTCTGTGGCCGTGATGAATGTGATGTCTCCCAGCAGCCTTTTGGTCTCCGGCGATGTCAGCATACCGCTGCTGATGCTCTCAGCAGGCACGCCCAGCTTATCCGCCAGGTAATGACCGATGGCATAGCTTCCGCCCAGCACCTTGAAGGCATTCAGCCCGAAGCGTCTGGACTCGTCCTTCACATAGATGCTTCCCAGCCCCAGCTCCCTGGCCGTATCCTCCAGGGAAACCAGCGGCGTAGGTTCATACATCGGGAACGTTGCGTGATAACAGCGGATCTTCTCTGCCTCCGCCATGCTGAGAAACGCCAGGTCGCACCTGTTTTCCCCCTGGTGATGCAGCGTCTTCAACCGGAAGGTTTCCTTCATCTTTTTTCTCTCCTCTTTATCCACATACGCCAGGCTCGCCGACAAGCGTAATACTTCCTTCTCCGGAAGTTCCCGTCATCAGAAACACGTAAGCAATTGCAATATGAATATTATACTCCCGTCCCGCGCCGCTTGCAATATTGGCTTGCTCCGTCACCCACCACAGGAGGAAAAAAACAGGCTGGTCAGCATCTCTTTGACCAGCCTGTTCGTATCGTTTTTTCAAGTTATCCGGCACGCCGTCTGCGCCCATTCAGCCCCAGCAGGAGCAGCCCCCCGCCGGAGGCAAGCATGCAGATCAGGTGAAGCCCAACAGGGAGCGAGTCCCCCGTCTGGGGTACTTTCCGGTTGATGATGGTACCGCCGTTGTAGCAGCGGTCCGTCACGCCGGCGTACCTGCCCACATTCTCGTAATAGGCCGTATAGCCGTCCGGCACATACTCGATGATATAACAATCATCCACGTTTTCCTGGAAATACGCCTCGTAGTGCCATTCGCTTTCGCTGACAACCCTTTTGTTGAACTTCTTGGAACGGACGCTGCCGTCGCCGTTATACATCACCCAATCGATGCTGTTTTCATAGTCGCCGCTCCACTATTTGCGGAAGGTAAAAACCTCTGTATAGGGAACGGGCGTAGCCGTGGGTTCAGGCGTTTCCGTCGGCACGGGCGTTTCCGTAGCCGGAGGAAGATTGGGGGTGTTCTCAAAGCGCACCATGGCTTCCTTGCCGCCGGGCGCGCTTCCGTCGGCCGAGGGTTGCCGCTCAATGATCACCGAGGCCTGCAGCTGATCCTCCGCGCCGTAATACACATCAATGCAGATATTATATACGGTGCGGTCATATGTTACGTGCTCGTTGTCCTCGCTGTACATTTTGACCTTGTATCTGGTCTGCAAAAGACCGGTACAGCTCAGCACAAAGGCATTGCCCACGTCCTTTTCCAGGTCCAGCAGCTGAATACGCTGCCCAAGGCTGTCGTAGAGCGCAGCCGTACAATTGGCGCCGGTGGCAATGGCGGGAATGTTCACCTGAATCGTTTCGTCCGCAGACGCGTGGATGCCGCAAAGCATCAGCACAGCCAGGACCAGCGCCGCGAAGCAGCGAGCAAAAGTATTGCGTTGATTCATGTTCCATTCCCTCCTTTCCACCGTTATAGACGCAGCATTATTCCATGGTCATGGGCTCGTTGCCCAGCATGCCAAACACAATCAGCCGGGAGTTGGCC
This sequence comes from Clostridia bacterium, assembly GCA_017502305.1. GTDB lineage: Bacteria > Bacillota > Clostridia > Christensenellales > Aristaeellaceae > UBA11524. The sequence continues at coordinate 25,819 of JAFVVG010000044.1, forward strand.
GTTTCGCCGGCACAGGTGGACAGCGCCACAATCCGCCGCCCGGGCTGATATTCCCTGTAAATCGCAGCATGCTCCCGGATATAGGGCAGCACATCCTCCGCCGTTTTCCCCTGGGGATTGAAGATAATCCAGTCATCCCCCTCGCCCCAGGCCACAGCAAACAGATCCAGCTGATACATGCCGTTTTCCGTGGCCATCCAGCCAGATTTGTGGTTGTCAAAATAGACTTCCACCGCAAACAGATCCAGCGAGCCAAACATGCTGTAATGATCCATGTGATGACCATAGATCATGGAAAACGGGTCGCTGAGATCACGGGCATTGCGGTAATCCAGAAAGATGGAGCCGCTCAGCCGGTATTCGCCATAGGGGTCCTTGTTCAGGTAGACGAAGTTGTCCTCGCCCTGCATCACCGGGTAATCGATGTACGTCCCATCAATGCAAAGCCAGGCAGCCTGATTCTCCAGCGCCAGCAGCCCCTCATCCTCCTGACCCGTCTGTTCCAGGGCGGGCTTGTAAATAAACAGTGAGGGATCATTGGCCTGCTGGTGCATGCGGTAGTTATCCCACAGGGAATAACAGCTGACAAACAGAATCACCACGCACACCAGCCCAACCATCAGGTTGATCAGACCATCCACCGCGCGAATGATTCTATCCCCAGTTTTCTTCACAGTATTGCTCCTTGCCCCGGCCGGCGGGAGGGGGATGCGCTCCCCCATCCCGTCAAGCCGTCAGGCTATGCTTACTCAGCAGCTTCCTTGCGCTTGCCGGCGAACAGCATCAGCATCATGGCAGCAGCCATCAGCAGACCCATGATGGGCGCGCCGGTCTGCAGGTCGATACCGGTGGGCACGGTGGCTTCCTTGGTGTTGGTGTAGGCAACCGTAGTACTCTGTTCCAGCGAACCATCACTGACCGTTGCATTTTCCTTTTTCACATCTTCAGTATCGCCATCAACAGCAGTAGTCACCGTATAGCCATCATTAGCGCTTTCCGTGATGCTGTAAGCAGTGCCAAAAACCAAATCTTTGAAAATAGCCGTCTGATCGTTTTTCAACCACAGATTGACCGTAACCGGAGTGCCACCATTCAAAGTAACACTCGTCACATTTGTTTGTTCCTGATGGTAGGCAGTCGCAGGTACAGAGGTATCAACGCCTTCGATGATAACACTCTTGCTTGCGGCTCCGCTGGGCGCAGTCAGAGTAACTGCCATTGCAAAGTACTGATCCTTGGAACCATAGTTACCGCTTACCGTTTTATTGATTGACAGATTCAGGGTCTTGGCAGGGTATTCATCAACAAAATTACCCTTCTTGCTTTCATCTTTCATTGTTCCATCAGTCGTCATATACACGCCCGAAATAACAAGTGTTCCTGCATTATCGGTGGCATAAACATACAAGTAAGTAGTATCTTTTGTGTTCGAAGGATTGCCTGTGATAGAAGTATGGGTCACAGACTTTTCCACCGTCCAACGATACACACCAGGTTCCTTAATCTTTACAGAACTCCAATCAATCTGCAGAGGCTTGGTGCAACTTCTGCTTGTGAAAATATCTTCCGGACCATATTCGATGGAGGAAATGTCAGGGGCATTTTCCACCGCATAGGTGGGGTTAACAACGCTGCTATTCACATCACCGGTAAGAGGATCAATGATCTGCGGCCCCCCTGTTACATTAAAAGCATATGTGATTTCATAAGGCAGTTCAGCAACACCATCCTCAGTCAGAGTCAGGGTATGGGTGATTTCCGGCGTATTATTGGTCGGTGTTTTCACTTCATACGCGAATGCCGTCGTCACGCTCAGCAGCATCATGCATGCCAGCAGGAATGCAAACAACTTTTTCATGTGGGTACTTCCTTTCTTTTTCATCTTTGGCGTCTCTCCGCCAGGGGTGTCTTCAATCGGCGTCAGATTCCGCGCCGCCTGAATACGTAAACAACCTTTCCCAGCAGCTCTTCCTTGAGCAGCTGGCCGAACTGACGGCTGTCGCGGCCTTCGGTCCGGTAGTCATCCAGCACGAAATACCCTCCTTTCCGCATGATGTAAGGGTATTCCACACTGGAACCTTCCAATGGCGAGGTGGGGTAAAACACCTTCTCCTGCGGCGCTATGCCGTTGATCAGCAGCTCCCCGTAATCGGTTACCTGGATGGTGTTTTCACCAACGGCAACAATGCGGGAAACGGCGGTCTCACCTGTTTCCGGATCCCGATAGGCCACTGCGTCGCCCACGCGGTATGGATCCAGCTTGTAGGTGATGAGAAGATCACCGTCCATCAAGAAGGGGTACATGCTGTTGCCCTGCTGCACATGAATGCCCAGCACGAACGTCAGCACGATGGCCGCCAGCACAGCCAGCAGCGCGATTTTGATCAGCAGCTGCATCAGCGGGCCGGGCGGCTTTTTCCGGGCGGCAGGTGCACGTGCCTTCTCACCCGTGGGTTCCACCGGGAGCGTCTCCGCTCTCCTGTTTTCATCACTCATGACGGGCACATCCACCTCCCATCCGCAGAATCGATATCAGCACCGCCGCCAGCATCAGTCCTGCGAGCGCGCAGCTCACAGAATCATGCACACCGGTGGGCGGTGGAATATCCAAGGTGTTGGTGAAGGCCACGTGTCCTCCGTCGGCGTCAAGCTCCCCGGTGGCGGTTACGCCTGTCACCGCTTCCGCCTGGTTGATGGAGTAGGCGGTTGTGTAGCCGCCGGCGTCGCTTTCCGTTACGGTGTACTTGCCGGAAACCGGGAAGAAAATCATGGCTTGGTCATGCCGGAGCGTAAAGGACATTTCGCCCCTCTGGTTCAGCGTGACGCTTTCGAAGGTGTCGCCGTTGTCCCTGCTGACCGAGATGGTTTTCCCCGCCATGTCCTCCAGGACAATGGTAAAGGTGAAATCCTTGTTCCGGCTGCCGATGGATCCTGCCACCGTTTTACTGACGACAAACTGATTCTCGATCACCTTATTGGTGAACACGATCGGCGCGCCCTCCAGGTCATCGGTCACGGTCAGTACGCCGTCTCCCCTGTCGGCAATGGTAAGCGTCACGCTGTACCTTGTCCTATCGTAGAGGACGCCCGGCTCCGTGCCAGGGTTCTCGATGACGGTATAGGTCTTGGTGCCGATGTCCTCCGGGGTGAAATGCAGCGTATTGAGGAACACGCTGCCGTCGGTATTGTTCTTGCCCTCCGACACCACCTGACCCGTTTCGTCCAGCACAGAGAAGGTAAACTGGTCAAGCTCCAGCGTGCCGCCTTCCAGCTTCTTTGTAGCCAGGAACTGATACAAGCCCGAGGACTGATATACATTATCGAAGACGGCGGTCTGCTGCGTGTTGGCAGCGATCACGCCCGTGTCGCCGGAGGAAGTGGGGGTAAATCCGCCCGCCGCGTCCTCGGTCACCGTGTAAGCGGCGCCGTCCGGCAAGCCATCGATCACCACGGACTGGCCTGCCTTCAGTTTCAGGGCGGCATAGCCGTTGGTAAAGCTGATGGGCTGCGCTTCGCCGCCGTCCAGGCGCATTTCCATTTCACCGTTGATGGGTCGGCCGGACATATCCTTGGCGCTGACCAGGAAGCCAAACAGCTTCTCCTGATGCTCCGGCAGGTGGCTGGTCACGCTTCGCTTTTCAATCTTCAGCGAGCCGGTGTCCAGCTGGTTGCGCACCGTCAGCAAACCATTTTCCACGCCGTCCAGCGTGTAGGAAACAACAATCTCCTTGTTGATTTCCTCCGTCTTTACCACCAGGGTGTGTTTTGTGGTATCGTAGATCACGCCCTGCTGGCTGCCCTCCAGCTCCTGGATGGTATAGGTGTATTCTTTGCCGGCTTCCTGGAAACTGATGGTATCGAACGCGAACGCCACGCTGGTGCCCGAGGTGGGTGTAATGGGCACCGTATTGTTCGCCGGCATGGGCGCGTCGGGTGTAACGGCGGCAATCGTGAAGGTGAAGCTGTCACCCTGCATAAAGTCGCGGCCCACCAGTGTTTTCGTGCCGCCCAGCGTCAGCTCGTGAGAATTGACCCGTTCATACCGGTGAACCACCACATACGCCACAGCCTTTGAGGCGTCCACAGCGTCCACACCTGGGATCTCCGTGCCGTCCGCTGTTACGGTAGTTCCAATGTAGCGGTAATAGTCATTGGAGTTCTCAATGGGGATAATGGGCGTAATGGTCCGGTAATCCTGCTTGAAGGTGGGGATGTAGCTGGCGCTGGCATAGTTGCTGATCAGCGCTTCCACCTCCAGCGGCGTCTGAATGTCCGTTCCGTCCGCCTGCCATTTTGTCTGCATGGTGCTTACGGCGTAGGTCGCCTCCGGAATGGGGAACTGAGCCTCCTTCATCTGGGTCGGTTCGCTCGCACCTTCCTTGAAGCCATAGCGGAAATAGGTAGGGTTGTTCAGCTTCACCGTATGAGAGCCGCTGGAATAATCAGCCTGGGCGTTGAGCTTCACCTTGTAGCTGTACTTGATGGTGGAGTTACGCACGGTGTCGCTGCCGTCCTCGGCGGGATTCCAGTATATGGTATTCTCGTTACTGGAAATCACACCGCCGCTGGTTTGCATTTCATAAATTGTCGTCTTGTCAAAGCCCACAGCAGCGCCCATGGGATCTTCCAGCATGGCGGTCAGCGTTTGTTCCAGTTTATCAAATGCCACTGTCAGATCGCTGGCGTTTTCGGCATACATATAGTAACCGCCGTTGCCGGCTATTTCAGCAAGCATTTCGCCGTCATACGCAAAGCCTACAGTGAACACCATGCCATCGGTTCCCTCGGGATCTTTGAACTCTGCCAACAACTCCTTTGCAGTGCCCGAGCTATCATCAGCAGCGCCGTCATTAAGCAACACAAGAATTTTCTTGCTCTCATCCTGGGAAAAATAGCCATTGCTCAATGCTTTTGTGATTGCCGTCCAGGTGTTGGTGCCGCTGCCGGTTTCCAAATCAAAGTAGTTGCTGATACCGTCATAGAAGTCCCTATCATAGGCCAATCTAGTAATATCTGTCCCTTCCGGAAGGTTGGCAATCAGCCTTTCTGCCACTCGTGCCGCAACACCGAACCGGGTGGTATCGGTAAAGCCGCAGGCATACTCGCCGCCGTAGCATTCACTTGAATGAGTGTGTGCTTCTTCCGTGCAAATCAAGTCAGCGCATTCTTCCGTGTGTTCGTGTGTTTCCTTTCCACAGTTCAGAATGAAGCATGAATTTATATGCGTATGTTCCTCCTCATCACAGACAAGGTAGTAATACCTTCCATTCGATGACTCGCACTCATTGCTATTATGCTTATAATTTTGACTATTTCCGCTTCGTTTCCAGTGAGAACCATTTGTTTCCTGAGTACATTCCTCATAACAATTGCCAGTATATCCGGTGTGCTCATGTTCCGTTTTCTCACAGGTTATCTTTTTGCATGCATCTGAATGCTCATGTTCCGTTTTTCCGCACTTCAGATTATCCAGGTCAAAACAATCGCCCTCATGCTGATGCTCCGACTTGCCGCATTCCAGTTTGCGACATTCGTCCGAATGTGTGTGTGCCGTTGCATCCATGGAGCCAGATATATCCAGCACGAACACAACCTCAATTTTTCGTTTTTCCACCGGCACTTCGCCGATCGTGGCTTCAACAGTCACCTCCCATTCATCCGCGCCAACCTGTACGGCGTTTTTGCTCAGGGTGATGTTGCCGTTTTCGTACACCAGAGGATCCGGTGTCAGAGATGATTGCTCCGCCAGCGCCGGAGCAACAGCCAGTCCGATCAGCAGCGCCAGAGCCAGCAATCGAATAAGCCATCGATTGCATGTGGCTGCTTTGGTGCGCCTCATGATAACACCTCTATAATCAATACCTTATCGTTTGTTTTCGCCAAACGCAGCGCGGCTGTCCCGCGCCAGAATATACCAAACCAAATTTATTCTACCATATCTACAGTTCACTGTCCATATGCGCTTACTTATTTTTCCTATTTGTTAAAATTAGTTCATTTTTTCTTTTTTACCAGGAGAATTCCTCAGCTTGGTTTCTTTCGGCAGTCAGGAAAACAGCATTTTCAGGTATACAGCCGCCGAACGCCGCCGTGCCCTACCCCGAAAGAGCAAAAAAACGCGTGCCTCATCAGAAGCACGCGGAAAAACTTTTTTCAGAAAGCATCATTCAACCCTGCACGCAATCCCATTTGCCTGGGCAAACTGGTAAGCGGCATTCTGGGATTCGCACAGGAAGGTCACCCCTGCGCAGCCCTCAAAGGCGTCCCGGGCAATGCTCGTCACGGTGTCAGGCATGTAGACGGCCGTCAGCCTGGCGCTGTTGGCAAAGGCCCGTGCGCCAATGGTTGTGCAGCCCCCGGGAATATTGATGCCCAGCAGTTTATCGCAAAACTGAAACGCACATTCACCTATACTCGTCATTCCATCAGGAAGATGAATGGAAGTCAGGCTTTTGCACGATTCAAAAGCATACCCACCAATCGTTGTTACACCATCTGGTACAGAAACGCTGGTCAGACGCGAGCAGTTTCTGAAAGCGTTGTAAGCGATGGCGGTCGTCCCCTCCGGAATAACCACTTGAACAGTGTCTTCCTTGCAGTCTGAAACGGTATAAGCCCATTGTCCGCCCTCTGTTTCCGTGGCTCTCAGAAACAATCCCGGATACTCCGGCGTAACAATCGCATATCCTTTTTCCCAAAGGCTTTGGGCAGTGGCACTATCCATGGCAGCATGGACAGTAGCTTCGCAGTAATTGAAAACACCACTTCCAACACTTGAAACATTCGGCGGGAAGTATAGTTCCGTCAGGCTGGTACACGATTCAAAAGCATAAGAGCCAACATACTGAAGCGCATCCGGAAGTTCCAAACCGGTCAGACTGGTGCATTGGTAGAATGCTCCGTCGCCAATGCCGGTCACGCCTTCAGGGATGGTCACACTAGCCAGACTGGTTCATTTATAGAATGCTCCGTTACCAATGCCAGTTACCTGCTCCGGAAGTATAATGCTTGTCAGGCACGAACATTCTCTGAATGCATTTTCACCAATATCAGTTATACTTTCAGGCAGTGTAACACTGGATAGATTGCTGCACTGATAAAAACTATAATCACCAATGCTTGTAACTCCATCCTCAATGACGACATCAATCACCTCTGTCCCCCACAGTTTGTTGGACCAATGAAAATCCGTCATCTCCCCCGCGCCTGAGATCGTCAGCAGACCATTGTCGTCCAGCGTCCAGGTCAGGTTGTCGCCGCAAGTTCCGCTGCTGGCGGCCCATGCAATGTTCGGCAGCACAAAAAGAATAGCTGCCAACAGAACCAACACCCTCAGCCTACGCATATGCTTCATACAACAATATCCCTCCTGGATATACTTTTACTCAATTATACCATAGGCATATCTCTTTGTCCCTTTATTGAATGTTACATCTTTCTAACACATTTCTGCCAGACACGGTTCCTCTGCACAGAGACACCGCGAATCCATCACGCTTTGGGCATGACGGGTTTGCAGCATATGGCACGCGGCTTGCGAAAGCTGAGATGATCTGCCGGAATCACATTCACAGCGAAAAAAGCCGACCTTCTTGCATAGAGAAGATCGGCAAAACTGAGTCAGTATTCCTGTATGGTCATTTCCGTCCGTTTCGAAATTCGTTGCGAACCTGCCTTGCCTGGATGTATCAGATTCGGCGGTTCTCACGGGATTTTGCTCCCCCAAAGGCATCTCGCGCAAACAGGCAGCCCGACCCGAGAGAGTTCACGACCCGAAAAATGAGCAAGTTTTTTGACACGCTGGCATCAGCACACCATGCTGATCCTTTTTGTTATTCCTTTACAGGCTGCCATCCGCCAGCAGCTTGCCGCTCTGTGTGTCGTAGAGCAGCATGTCGCTGCCATTGAAGGCAAGGCAGACCTCCGTGTCCACCGGGAAGTCCACGCTGCCGAAGATCACGCTGGTGATGATCTCCTCGCCCAGGCGCAGCTTCACCGTGGTCTCCATGCCAGAAGGCAAGGTAGAATACACGCTGGCCTTCACATCACTTTCAGGCCGGATGGTGATGAACTCCGGCCGCACGCCCAGGGTGACGTTCTCGGGCACCTCCCCCAAAGGCTTGTTGGCGGTAAAGGTCCGCTTCAGGCCGCAGAAGCTCACCTCGCAGGCGCTTTCACCAATCTTCCTGGCCTTGGCCTTCAGGAAGTTCATAGTGGGACTGCCCATAAAGTCCGCCACGAAGAGGTTCGCCGGACGCAGGTACATTTCCAGGGGGGCGGCGTACTGCTGCAGAAGGCCCTTCTCCATCAGGCAGACCTTGGTGGAAAGCGTCATGGCCTCCAGCTGGTCGTGGGTCACGTAAACAAAGGTGGAGTCCGTGTCGATGTGCAATCGCTTCAGTTCCGTGCGCATTTCCGTACGCAGCTTGGCGTCCAGGTTGGAAAGGGGCTCATCCATGAACAGCACCTTGGGGTTGGGGGCCAGGGTGCGGGCAATGGCCACACGCTGCTGCTGTCCGCCGGAAAGCTCGCTGGGATAGCGCTTCTCGAATTCCTCGATCTTCAGCATGGCCAGCAATTCATCCACGCGCTTGCGGATGCGCTGCTTATCCCACTTCAGGTTTTCCAGGCCAAAGGCGATGTTCTGGTAAACCGTCATGTGGGGCCACAGGGCGTAGTTCTGGAAAAGGAAGCCCACGTCACGCTTGTTCGGGGGCACGTTGATGCCCTTCTCGCTGGAGAACACCGTTACGCCGTCAATGATGATCTCGCCCTCGGTGGGTGTTTCCAAGCCGGCAATCATGCGCAGGGTGGTGGTTTTGCCGCAGCCGGAGGGGCCCAGCAGCGTGATGAAGGAACGGGTGGGAATGGTCAGGTTCAGGTTATCAACCGCCACGAACTTGCCGAAGCGCTTGGTGACGTTTTTCAGGATAATCTCAGGCATGGCTTAACCTCCTACGCCTTTGTCGATGGACGCGCCGGTGAGCTTGTTCACAGTGAAATTCACGATCAGCACCACCACTATAATCAGCAGGTTGATCGCGTTGCCAAACTGGGCCCAGCCCTTTTCGCTGTACTGCATGAGCATGGTAGTCAACAGCGTGTTGCTGGTGGGCACCAGAAGCACAAACAGCGAAAGTTCGCGCATGCAGGAAACCATGGGCAGCAGATAGCCGGAAAGGAAGCTGCTCTTCTGGATGGGGAAGAGAATCTTCAGCATGCGCTTGTACCATGGCACGCCCACGATGACGGCCGCCTCCTCGATTTCGCCGGAGAGCTGCAGCATGGCGTTCACGCCGGAGCGGGAGGCGAAGGGCAGGTACTTCACCGAGCCGATCAGCGCCAGCACCGCGAAGCCCTGCAGGAAGGGGATGCGGCTGCTCATGGCCAGGTAAATGGCGCCAAAGGCCAGCGAGGGCATCAGGTACGGGAAGAAGGAAAGGTTGCTCACCGCCGTGGCCAGCTTGCTGCCCCGGCGCTTCACAATGCCATAGCCCACCAGCACGCCGCTGGTGCCCGCCACCACCGAGCAGGTAACCGCCAGCAGCAGGCTGAAGCCCAGTGCCTTGAGCACCTTGGCGCTGAGCAGGATGCCCGTGCTGTCGCCCTGGTCAAGGTAATCCAGGTTGCGGCCAATCCAGAAATCCAGCGTCATGTTGGAAAGCGAGTAGTCGCTAGCCTTGATGATCACAGACTCCAGGGCGAAGGTAATCAGCGGCACCACGGCCACCATCACCATCACCACGGTGAGGATCAGGGCAATGGGCACATTCAGCTTGCGCAGATTCACCAGCGAGATCTGGCTGCTCTTGCCCGTTACGGTGGTGTAGCTCTTGCGGCTGCCGGTGATGCGCTGGTTCACCGCCAGGATACTCACGCCGAAGATGATCATCACCGCGGCGATGATGTATCCCTGGCCGGGATAGTTGTTGATCAGTGACATCATCTTGGTAGACAGCACGTAGTAGCGCACCGGGCTGCCCAGGAACACGGGCACCGAGTAGGCGCTCATGGAGCTGGCAAACACCAATAGCAGCGTGGAGAGCAGCGCCGGCTTCACAATGGGCAGGGTAATGCGCAGCATCACGCGCCAGCGGGGCGTCTTCAGGATGGTGGCCGCTTCCTCCAGGTTGGCGTCCATGTTGCGCAGGATGCCGCCGATGAGGATGTACGCGAAGGGCGCGTAGTGCAACCCCAGCACCAGCGATATGGGGAAATACCCATACACGAACCACTCCGGCATGAACACGCCGAAAACCGCCGCCATAATGCCGTTGGAGGTGCCGGTACCCACGTTGACGTTCTTGAAGAAGGTCTGCCAGAAGGTGGCCAGCGTCCATGCGGGCATGATGTAGGGGAAAACGAACACCGTGGAAATGAACTTTTTGAATTTCAGATTGGTGCGGGTAATCAGCCAGGCCACGCCGCCGCCAAAGAGGATGGCGATCAGCGAGGCCGTGATGGCCACCGCCAGGGTATTGAGCAGCGGCTCATAGAAGGTCAGCTGGCTGTAGGAATTCTTCGATTCGGCAAAGATCTTCCCCAGGCTGTAGAGCGTCAGCTCCCCTGCCCCCAGCTTGGTGGCGCGCGCTTCCTTGCCCGCGTGCACGGTGATGGTCTCCACCATCAGCAGGATCAGCGGATAGAGCGTCAGCACGCAAAGCACCAGGCAGAAGCTCACCAGGATGATATTGGCCGGTTTGCTGAAAAACGCCCGCAGCCTGGCCCGCTGTTTGGCCGTAAAGGGATTCAGCATCAATTCACCTGCTTTTTGCTTTTGTTAAGAAAAGGGACTGTAAAGCCGAAGCTCTACAGCCCCATAACTGTGCGCCTCCACGGGAGGTGTGGTCGGGCCCGCAGGCCCTCTGACTGCAATCGCATCCGGGGGCTTTGCCGCCGGGGCGGAGCGTTTTTCGCCCTGCGAAAAACATACCTTACGCGAAGGAACGGCCGTGGGCTTCGGCCCACAGTGACGAAGCGCAAACTCCCCAAAGCGGCAAAGCCGTTTTTGGGGAAAGCGCAGCGCTTACTGGATATGCAGCGTCACGAAGGAGTACACGTCCTCGTAGTTGTCCAGGATGTACTCGGGATCTTCCATCACCAGAGAGGCCTTCCACACGTCCAGGCCCAAGTCACCCTCCAGGGGAGCCAGCTCGGTGTTGGAGGAGTAAGCGCCAATGCTCTTGCCCCAGGGCTTGAAGCCGTCAGCGCCCATCAGGTATTCGATGAACAGCATGGCGGTATAGGGACGGGAGGAGTTGGCGGTGATCATGGCATACATGGGATACATGAAGCCGGAGAAGGGCTCGATGGCGGTGCCGTTGGCAGTCGCCTCGTACTGGCCCACCGTCAGGTTCTCGGTGTACACAGAGGAGGAGCGCAGCTTGGAGAGCACAAACAGGCCAGCCTTGCCGGCGGCAGTCTCCTGGCTCAGTTCCTCGGCCAGGGTAGTATCGGAATTGCCGAACACGCAGTTGGCCAGGAACTCGGCGATCCACTTGTAGCCGGCGTTCTCATACTCGCCCAGCTCGATCTCCTTGCCGTAAAGGTTCTTATAGGCCTTGGCCAGCTTGCCGGACCATTCTTCGCTGGTGAGCATCACCAGGAAGTTCATGTTGACCTGCTCGGCGTCGGGGGTCTTGAAGACGATGTTGCCCTTGAACTGCTCTTCGGTCAGCTGCCACACGTTGGTGATGGCGGGCACGTTCTCGCCCTTGTTGTTCCAGATGAAAACCTTGTTGATGTACTGATGGACCAGGGGATCCTGATCGCCTTCAGCCACGCTGGCCTTCACGGAACCGGGCACAAAGTTCACCAGGTAGCCCTGGGCGATGGCCCTGTCACGCAGGGAAGCGCCGTCCTGGATCATGACCATGTCAGCGCCGTTGCCCTTGCTTTCGTTTTCCAGCTTCTCGTAGATTTCAGCGTCCTTCAGGTTGCTGCCTTCCACGGTGATGCCGTACAGTTCGCCGAAAGCCTCGCCGGCGGTGACGATACGGCTGGTGTTGCCGTAAACCACGAAGGTGCCTTCCTCGGCCATGGCTTTGGCCACCAGTTCGTCATGGGTCAGGGCTTCGCCAGCCTTGACCAGGTCGGCCACGGATTCGGCCATGGCAAAGGTGCTGGTGAGCACCAGCATCAGGGCCAGCAGCAGGGATACAAGCTTCTTCATAGGGGATAGCCTCCTTTATGAAATTGGTTGAACGAGATTTACTGTTTATACTATACACGTTTATCTGGCCAAAGTCAAACCATTTCCGACAAATTTAACAAAAATGTAAACCACCCTTGCAAACGTTTCCATCATCCTGTATAATACACATGCCAACCACATTCGTGTACAAAACCAAATTCAAAGGAGCGATGACCCATGGCCATTCAGCTTTTTGACCTCCCCAACACCTCCAGCAACGTGCGTCTGCGCCTTGCCAAGGGCCACTTTGCCACCAGCCACAGCCATATCAACTATTATATCGACCTGACCATGACCAAGCACCGCCTCTCCGAGGCCCGCGAGGCCGCCGCTGCCCTTTGCGTCGGCTTCCGCGCCTCCGCGGTGATCGACACCATCCTCTGCCTGGACGGCACCGAGGTCATCGGCGCCTGCATGGCCAGCGAGCTGACCAAGGCCGGCTTCTCCAACATGAACGCCCATCGCACCATCTATGTGGTGACCCCCGAACACACCTCCGGCAGCCAGCTGATCTTCCGCGACAACATCGCCCCCATGATCGTGGGCAAGCACGTGCTGGTGCTGGCGGCCTCCGTCACCACGGGCTACACCGTCCAGGCCGCCGTGGAAGCCATCCGCTATTACAGCGGCAAGCCCGTGGGCATCTGCTCCATCTTCTCCTGCGTGGACGAGTGCGCCGGCTTCCCGGTGACCAGCATCTTCACCAAGAAGGATCACCTGGACGATTATGAGAGCACCCCTTCCACCGAATGCCCCCTGTGCAAGGCTGGCATCAAGCTGGACGGTATGGTGAACAGCTTCGGTATTTCGTCCTTCCGGTAAAGAGTAAAAAACCAGCGTTCTCAAAGAGCGCTGGCTTTTTTTCTGTCCCGGCTTTCTCCCCTTGTTTTTCGCCGCCGTGTCATGTAAAATATATACATCGTTCCATCGTCAGGAGGAATTGTATATGAAATACGCGCGTTCTTTGTTGACAGCGATCCTTTGCGGCTTGCTTCTGTTCAGCTGCGCCTGCGCTGAAAGCATGCTTGTACTGCCCGGCAGAACGACCGTCATCGAGGCCGAGGCCTTCCTCAACTGCGCCACCCTGGGCAAGGTTGTTCTGCCCGAGGGTATTACCCGCATTGAGTCCCGCAGCTTCGCCGGCAGCTCGCTGACAGCCATCAACCTGCCCGAAAGCCTTACTTACATTGCCGATGACGCCTTTGCCGATTGCCCCTACACCATCTTCATCAGTGCGAGCAAGGGTACCTATGCCTATAACTGGGCCGTGCGCACCGGCTACATCGGCACCCAGAAGCTGGAGGGCATCCTGGTGGACCTGCCCACGCTCTCCTACAACCACAACGCCTATCAGGCCACTATAGACGTCACTTCCACCTATCGGATTCCTTATACCCTCTCCCCCTGGAACGCGAAAAACGATCTGGTCTGGACCTGCTATGATCCCGAACTCGCCAGCGTGGATCAGACAGGCTTGGTTACGCCTCTGAAGGCAGGCTATGCATACATTGAGGTTTACAGCCCCTCCACAGGTGTGCGCACCTCCGTCATGCTGATCATCGAAGGCGCCCATTACACCTCTGAAGGCCTCAGCTATACCTTTTCGGCAGACAAGGCCGGCTATCTTGTCAGCGCCTGCTCCGCCGAGGCCGTGCGCGTAACCATCCCCGCCCAGTATAACGGCCTGCCCGTTGTGGGCATTGTTCCCGGCGCCTTCAAGGCCTGCAGCCAGCTTACCGACATCCGGCTGGAGGCAGGTCATACCGTGCTGTATATGGAAGACGGCGCCGTTTATGCCAACCTGCCCCGCAGAACGCTGATGTGCTATCCCGCCCGTCACGCGCCCAACGGCCATTTCTACATTCCCGAGGGCACGCTGGACGTGGCGGCTTACGCCTTCTCCCAGTGCACGCTTTCCTACATCACCGTTCCGGAGAGCCTGACCACCATCGGCGATTGCGCGTTCTACAGCCTCCAGTATCAGCTGGGCGTATTCATGACCGATCAGGTATCCGTGTTCGGCACCAGCCTTTTCCAGAACCAGCGCAGCAACGGCTACTTCTTCGCCCCCTCCTGGGATTCCCCCGCTGCCCTCTATGCCGAAAAATACAACATTCCCTGCGGCGTCTATATGGATCGCACCCCCGAGCCCCTGCCCGAGGCGACCGCCACGCCCGCGCCCACGGCTGTACCCGATTTCCCCGCCGTGGATGAAAGCAAGCGGGTGCTTATGACCGAACTGGCGGAAGTCAACTGCGAATGGCTCGATACCTCTGTTGCCCGGTATGAGCTTGCCGCCTATGAAAAAGCGGGCGTATCCGAGGTGCTGCTGGAGATCCAGGATCAATGGCGGAACGTGAAGTATTACGAGGGCAGATCCCAGCAGACCGGCCTGTACGGCGCGGGCTATACCGCCCAGGCAGCCATTCTGCGCGCTTACGACGAGCAGAACAATCTTCTTGGCGCCAGGCAGGTCCAGGGGCATTTCTCCTTCAGCTTCGACGGCGCCAGAAAGCTGGGCGTGGCAGGCGGCAGCGGCACCGTCCTTTCCGTCATTCCCACCAAGCCGGTCTTCGTCTCCTCCCCCGGGCGCTACCCCGTCCAGCCCGAAACCTGGCACCGGTGGCAAAAGGGCAATATCTATCAGTATTACATTCTTGAAATGCACATGCCCACGCATCACCTTGAATTCCCGCAGCACCTGAACATCCTTGGCTATTTCTCCAAGAACGCCATCACCGGCCGCAGCAACGAGGACTCGCTCCAGATGTCGGAAGGCTACACCATCATTGGCTTCAATACCTACGACAGCACCCGGACCGATCAGCTGGGCGTGGTTACCATCGTCCTTGACAGGCAGGAGTGTCTTATGCACAACGACCACTTCTCCTGCTATGCCACCACCCTGCAGGAGCGCTCCCCCAACCTGGGCGATTCCCTCTACCAGGTATACCAGAACACCCGCAGCATCATGCTCAGCGGCGGCCATTATCCCGCGGATCAGGCTGTGTCTCCTGTACAGGTCCGCATCAACGGCCAGTATCCCAGCGCCTTCCTTTCCATTGTTTCGCTGGATAACGCCTATCTCATTTTTGACGAATATGACGCCTGCTCCGTCAGCCACGAGCTGGTTCACGCCATTGATCAGGGGCTCCCCGGCAACGGCTACAACCTTTTCCCCTCGCCCTGGCTGGAAGGCCGCGCGGAATACATTTCCGAGCAATTCTGCGCCCAGCTTGGCCTGCCCTATACCTCCTCCACCTACGGCGATGGCAAGGATGCGGACTGGAGCCTGGTCAGCCAGGAAGACCGGCAGGATTTCTTCCGCTTCTACTACGAATCCTCCAACCGGATCAGCACCTACTTCATTGGCTATCATTTCTACAGCTTCCTGGTGGATACCTATGGAAGCGACGTGGGCGCCCGTATCATGCGCAACGCCGCCACCGCCGGCTATGACTACTGGGAGCCCGAGGTGACCATGAACGCCTTTAAGAAATGCGTCGAGGACGCGACGGAGCCCGGCGTTTTCCAACGCTTTGTCAGCGATGTGATCAACGCCTCCGGCACCTGATCCCCCGCACCTTCACCGGCGCACCCGCGCCGGTTTTTTGCGTGTTCCCTTTTTCCGCCTGTATGGACATTACTGCCGCTATGTGCTATAATTGTCGAACGTATGAACACGGCACGGAAGGGGGTAAGGCCATGCGGTATCAGGATGTATTCAAACGCAAGGAAAAGAAATACATGCTTACCGCCTTGCAGTACCGCCGCATGCGCGAGGGAATCATCGCCCACGGCATGCACCCGGACGAGTTCGGCCTGCACACCATTGCCAGCCTGTATTACGACACACCGGATTACCGGCTGATCCAGCACTCCCTGGAAAAACCCGTGTATAAGGAAAAGCTACGTCTCAGGGCGTACGGCAGCCAGGTGCTTCCGGGCGACGACGCCTATGTGGAAATCAAAAAGAAGTTCAAGGGCATTGTGTACAAGCGCCGCTTCGCCGCTCCCCTGCCCGAGGCTGTGCAGGGCCTGTATGAAGGCCGCTTCAGCGACACCCACGGGCAGATCGGCCGCGAGGTCAACTTCTTCCTCCAGCGCTACGACCTGCACCCCGCCTGCTGGCTGGGCTATGAGCGGGAGGCCTTCTATTCCGATACCGAGGACGTGCGCATCACCTTCGACGAGAACATCCGCTTCCGCCTGGAGGGCTGGGACATGACTCTTCCACCGGAGGGCACCCCCTTGCTGGATGAAGGACTGTACCTCATGGAGGTCAAAATTCCCTTTGCCCTGCCCCTGTGGCTGGTGGACCTGATGACCGAATGCGGCGTTCACTCCCGCAGCTTCTCCAAATACGGCACTGTGTACATGGAGCACATTCACCCCCGCGCAGCGCTCCAGCCTGCCGCCATCAGAAAGGAACAGACTTATGGACAAGTTCTTTGATTCTCTCATGTTCTGCCTGCGCATGACCAGCGCTGACCACGTGCTGATCGGCCTGGTGTGCGCCCTGGTGATGGGCCTGATCGTCAGCCTGGTGTACATGTACAAGAACACCTACACCAAAAGCTTTGTGATGACCCTTGTCATGCTCCCCGCCATTACCCAGATGATCATTCTTCTGGTCAACGGCAATGTGGGCACGGGCCTGGCCATCATGGGCGCCTTCAGCCTGGTGCGCTTCCGCTCGGTTCCCGGCTCCGCCCGGGAGATCGGCTCCCTGTTCCTGGCCATGAGCCTGGGCCTGTTTGTGGGCAGCGGCTATGTGGTGCTGGGTTTTGTTTTCCTGGCTGTGATAGCCATCGCCATGCTGCTGATGAGCGTCACCCCCTTCGGCACCCCCGCCAAGGAAGTGAAGGAGCTGAAGATTTCCATCCCGGAAAGCCTGGATTACGACGGCCTGATGGACGATTTGCTCAACAAATACTGCAGGCCCTGGCACCTGGAGCGCGTCCGCACCACTAACATGGGCAGCCTGTATGAGCTGACCTTCCACGTCACCCTGAAAAAGAACGCCCCCACCAAGGAAATGTTCGACGAGATCCGCTGCCGCAACGGCAATCTGCCCATTGCCCTGGGCCGGGTGACCGCCGCCAAGGATACGCTGTAACGCTTGACATTTCCCGCCCGTACTGCTATCATTATGGCATTGTGGGCTATCTTATCGTAACCCCTTCCAATGATGCGACAAAAGCCCCGGGACGCTATCCGTCCAGGGGCTTTTATGATAAGGAGGCTGCGGCATGGCAGCAGATCGGATCATCATTTTCGATACCACCCTGCGGGATGGCGAGCAGACCCCCGGCGTGTCCTTTCACCGGGCGGAGAAGCTGGAGATCGCCCGTGCCCTGGAAACCATGGGCGTGGACGTGATCGAAGCCGGCATGGCCGCTGCCTCCAGGGGTGATTTCAAGTCCATCCGCGCCATCAGCCAGGTGGTGCAGCAGGCCACGGTGTGTTCCCTGGCCCGCTGCGTGGCCGCTGATATCGAAGCCGCCAGCGAGGCCCTCGAAGCCGCCGCCCGCAAGCGCATTCACGTGTTTATCGCCACCAGCCCCATCCACATGTCCGCCAAGCTGCGCATGACGCCGGACGAGGTATACGAGGCTGCCGTCCGTTCCGTGCGCCAGGCCCGGAACCTGTGCGACGATATAGAGTTTTCCTGCGAGGACGCCACCCGCACCGACCGTGAATTCCTCTACCGTGTGGTGGAGGGCGCCATCAAGGCCGGGGCCACCACCATCAACCTGCCGGACACCGTGGGCTATGCCGCCGTGAGCGAGTATGGCCAGATGTTCCGGGATGTGCTGGAGAAGGTGCCCGGCGCGGGTCAGGTTATCCTCTCCGTTCACTGCCACAACGACCTGGGTCTGGGCGTCGCGGCCTCCCTGGAGGGCATCCGCTGCGGCGCGCGGCAGGTCGAATGCACCATCAACGGCCTGGGCGAGCGTGCCGGCAACGCCCCCATGGAAGAAATCGTCATGGGTCTGCGCACCCGCAGCAATTACTATGCCTGCGATACCAACATCAACACCCGGGGCCTGTACCGTGTGTCCCGCATGATCGCCAACCTTTCCGGCATCGAGCCTGCCCCCAACAAGCCCGTGGTGGGTTCCAACGCCTTCCAGCACCAGAGCGGCATCCACCAGCACGGCATTCTGGCCAACCGGGAAACCTATGAGGTCATGAAGCCGGAGGATCTGGGCATTCCCCAGCAAAGCCTGGCCCTGGGCAAGCTCTCCGGCAGCCATGCCCTGGCCGACCGTGCCCACCAGCTGGGTTATACCCTGGAGGGCGAGGCCCTGCACAACGCCTTCACCCGCTTCAAGGAGCTGGCTGACCGCAAAAAGGAGATCACCGACGCAGACGTGCTGGCCATTCTCCGCGAGCAGCGGCTCACCCCCGAAGGCTCCTTCCGGCTGTTCGCCTTCCAGATCTTCACCGGCAACAAGATGACCTCCACCGCCACCGTCACCGTGGAAAAGGACGGCGAAACCAAAACCCGGGCCGCCTGGGGCGTTGGCCCCGTAGAGGCCTGCTTCAACGCCGTGGACGCCATCACCGATATGCCCTGTTCCCTGGAGAGCTATAACATCAAGGCCGTCACCGAAGGCCAGGACGCTCTTGGCGAGGTCACCGTCCGCGTCCGCCACAAGGGCGAATCCATGCTGGGCCGCGGCGTTTCCACCGACGTGCTGGAGGCCAGCTGCCTGGCCTACCTCAACGCCGTGAACCGCCTCATCGCCCATCAGGAAACTGAGGAAACCAGCGAGGTGCAGGCATGAGCATCACCCTGAGCACATTGCTTCTTATCGTTGCCGCCGTCTGTGCACTGGTGCTTTTCGGCATCATCCGCCGCAGGCAGAAGCAGGAATATCTTGTACAGCGGGTCCGCTCCTCGGACCTGTATGGTCATCTGTATCCCCTGCTGCTCCGCTGCAACCGCCGGTGTGTGGAGTCCATCGCCCTGAAAACGGATTCCGTGTGCATCCGTCTGTACAAGCCCGCCGGCCGTACCCTGGTATATACCTTTGAGAAGCACGGTTTCGATCCCCTGAAGGAAGAATATCTCTACGCCCTGGCCCAGGCCGTGGCAGTAGATCTCCCCCTCCTGCGGGACAACGCCCGCTATACCTTCCACACCCGCACGGAGACCCGCAATAATGGCCTGAAAGCCGACTGGTATGAATATATGATCACCACCGATTACAAGGACAGCATGATCCGCGCGGAATATTTAGAGAAAAAGCCTCATCGAGCCTGATTGAATCAGACTCTCAGACTGTTCAAATAACCATCTTACAGGGTGAGTAAATCAGCTGTCCGCAGGACTGAAATGGTGTAAGCCGGCTCTGCCGGCTTCGCGGGTTGTTGATTTTGCTTGCAAAATCAATTCCTTACAAATCCAGACGACCTTTGGTTGGCTGGATTTGCAAACTCAAAAAAGTGGCTCCGTCACTTTTTTGACACGCACCGAGCCTGATTGCATCAGGCTCTTTCCATTCACAGGAGGAAACCATGCGCACGCTTGTCATTGCCGATATCCACGGCAACTTCCCCGCCCTCGAAGCCGTGCTGGCCACGCCGGAGGCCGCCGCCTGCCAGCGGATTATCTCCCTGGGCGATCAGGTCAACTTCGGCCCCCAGCCCCGTGAGGTCATGGCCCGGCTCACAGCTCTCAATGCCATCATGCTGCGTGGCAATCACGAGGAGCGTCTGCTCCAGGTGAACGCCCCGGAATACGCGGGCTACAACTGGGTTTTGCAGCGCTGGACCCACCGGCAGCTAACGGGCGTTCCGCTGGATCACCCCATCGACTATGCCGAGGGCCGCAAGCTTTTCACCCACGGCACCCCCGGAGAGCCCTTCCACCTGATCGAAACCCACGAAGTTCCCGCCCAGCTGGAACAGCTGCCCGCAGGCGTCACCCACCTGTTCTCCGGCCATAACCACTTTCCCTGGCTGGTAGAGCACCGGGGCCGCACTGCCTGCAACCCAGGTTCCCTGGGCATGCTGGAGGACGGCACCGGAGGCAGCGCTCCCTTTGTCGTCATGGAGGAGGAAGGTGACCGCATCAACCTTACCCGCCACAAAATCCCCTACGATACCGCCGCCCTCAAACGGGCGTTTATCACCACCGGCTGTGCCGCAGCGGCCCCGCAGATGGCCCGCATCGTGCTGCACACCATGCTCACCGGTGAATACCAGGCCACACTGAAAATGGTTCGCTTCATCGCCTCCCTGGGCGATCTGGGCAATGAGGCCGTCTGGCAGAAGGCCGACGCCCTCTACCCCTGGCGCGAACGCCTTTCCACCGCCGAATACTGGAAGAATCTTGAGGAGGAACTGCTGTGACCAACGATACCATCGCCGCCGTTGCAACCGCCCCCGGCCAGGGCGGCGTGAGCATTGTGCGCGTTTCCGGCCCTGAAGCGGAAAAGGTGCTCCTCCGTGTGTTCCGCCCCGCCAAGGCTGCTCCTCTCACCAGTCATATGCTGACCTACGGCCACGTGGTTGACGGCGATGAAACCATTGACGAGTGCATGGCCGTGATCATGCACGCTCCCCGCAGCTACACCCGTGAGGATGTAGCGGAATTGCAGCTCCACGGCGGCGGTTACACCTGCCAGCGTGTACTTGCGCTGTGCCTGCGAAACGGCGCCCGCCTGGCCCAGCCCGGCGAATTCACCCGCCGCGCCTTCCTCAATGGCCGCATTGACCTGAGCCAGGCGGAGGCGGTCATGTCCCTTATCGCCGCCCAGGGCGACAGGGCACACCAGGCAGCCATGCACCAGCTGCAGGGCGGCGCCTCCAGCTTCATCCGCCAGGCTGCCGATGAGCTCTACGCCATCCAGGCCGGGGCCGCCGCCTGCATTGACTACCCCGAAGAAATCTCCGAAGAAGAGGCCGCCAGCGACCTGCTGCCCCGCATCGAGGCCCTTGCCCGCTCCATCGATAATGCCTGCGACGAAAAGGCTGCCCGCATCATTACCAGCGGCCTCACCGTAGCCCTGTGCGGCCGGCCCAACGTGGGCAAGAGCAGCCTGCTCAACGCCCTTCTGGGCGAAGACCGCGCCATCGTGACCCCCATCCCCGGCACCACCCGCGATATGGTTACCGGTGATATGCTGCTCTCCGGCAGCGTGATCCACCTCATCGACACCGCCGGCCTCCACGCCACCGACGACCCCGTGGAGCAGCTGGGTGTGGCCCGGGCCGAAAACGCCATCCGCCAGGCAGACGCGGTGCTCATGGTGCTGGACGCCGGCATGCCCCTCACCCAGGAGGATCGTGACCTGCTGGGCAAGCTCCACGGTCTGAACGTGGCCATCGTCCTGAACAAGGCGGACCTGCCCGCCGTGCTTACCGCAGAGGAAGCCGCCGCCCTGCTGCCCGGCGCAACCGTCATCAGTGTTTCCGCCCACGACGGCGCTTCCCTGGAACCCCTGAAGGATTATCTCCGCCGGCAAGCCGCCACAGCCGACCATCTGACTCTCACCCAGCCCCGGCACCTGGAAGCCGCCCGCCGGGCCGCCGCCCACCTGCGGCAGGCCGCGCAATCCCTGAACCTGGCCATCGACTTTGCCGCCGTTGACCTGCAGGCCGCCCAAATGGCCCTGAGCGAGATCACCGGCGACCAGGTGGAGGAAAAGCTGCTGGATAAAGTATTCAGCCAGTTCTGCGTGGGCAAATAAAACAAATAAAAAAGAACCCGAGACGGGTTCTTTTTTTGTGTGCTTACAGCACCGGCTTGCCGCTGACAAACACCTGCCTGGCGGTTGCCTGAATATCCTTCAGCGGGTCGGCGGTGAAGATGGCGATGTCCGCGTCCTTGCCCACTTCCAGGCTGCCCACGCGGCTGTCGATGCCCGCCACCTTGGCCGGGTTGATGGTGATGGCCTTCCAGGCCTCGTTCTCGTCCAGGCCCTCACGCACGGCAAGGCCGGCGCACAGGGGCAGATAGTACAGGGGAATCACCGGCGCGTCGGTAATGATGCACACCGGCAAACCGGCATTGTTCAGGATGCCGGGGGTGGCGAAGGACTTCTCCTTCAGTTCAAACTTGGTCTTGCTGCCAAAGGAGGGGCCCACCAGCACGGGCTTGGCGGCCTCCGCCAGCTTATCGGCGATGAGGTGGCCTTCCGTCACGTGGTCCAGGGTGATGTTCACATCAAATTCCTTGGCGATGCGCAGCGCCGTGAGGATGTCGTCCGCCCGGTGGGCATGGGCCTTCAGAGGGATCTCCTTGCGGATCACAGGCAGCATGGCCTCCAGCTGGAAATCGAAGGGGCGCTTCTTGGTATCGTCCTTTTCAGCAGCTTCGATATCGGCGGCGTAGTTTCTGGTCTTTTGCAGGATCTCACGGAGCATGGAGGCCACCGCCATACGAGTGTACGGGGGCTTCTTGCCCTGCTGACCATAGGCGCCCTTGGGGTTCTCGCCAAAGGCGATCTTCATGGCCACGGGCTGCTTGATAACCATGTCGTCCACACACTTGCCGTGGAGCTTGATGGCCGCGAAGGTGCCGCCCACCACATTGGCGGAGCCGGGGCCGGTCACAGCGGTGGTCACGCCGCCGCGAAGAGCGTTCTGGAAGGACTCGTCCAGGGGATTGATGGCGTCAATGGCCCGCACCTCAGGGGTCAGGGGGCTGGAGTATTCGTTGGTGTCGTTGCCCTCCCAGCGGATGGCTTCCTCGTGCATGCCGATGTGGCAATGGCCGTCGATGAGGCCGGGGGTCACCAGGCAGCCGGAAGCATCATAGACCTCCGTGCCCTCGGGAACCACCAGGTCCTTGCCCACAGAAATGATCTTGCCGTCGTCGATGAGGATCTCGCCGTTCACGATGTCCTCGCCCGCCATGGTCTTAATGGTACCGCCTTTGATCAGCAACATGTTCTTCTCCTCCTTAATCCTTTCGTGTCAGGCCGATTTGCTTAAGGTCATAGGGCGTATCCTGATAAACAAAGTAGTTCAGCCAGTTGCAGTAAAGCAGGTTGGCACTGGAGCGCCAGGTGCACAGGGGTGCCTTCCGGTCATCGTCATCCGGGAAATAGTTCACGGGAACGTCCGGGTCAATGCCGGCTTTCTTGTCGCGGAGGTACTCGCCCAGCAGGGTTTCGGCGTCATACTCGCTGTGGCCGGTGATGAACACCTGGCTGCCGCCCTTGTTGGAAACGGCGTACACGCCGGCTTCGTCGCTCTCGGAGAGGATTTTCAGCCCGGGCACAGCCAGGATATCTTCCTTATCCACGGTGGTGTAGCGGGAATGGGGCACCATGAAGGTATCGTCAAAGCCCCGGAACAGGATGGAGCCCTTGTGGGTCACCCTGTGGCGGTACACGCCGGAAAGCTTCCTGGGCAGGGGCTTCTTCTCGATGCCGTAATGATAGTACAGGCCTGCCTGGGCACCCCAGCAGATATGGAAGGTGGAGAACACGTGGGTCTTGGACCACTCGAAGATCTCGCACAGCTCCTGCCAGTAGTCCACCTCTTCAAAGGGCATACGTTCCACCGGCGCGCCGGTAATGACCATGCCGTCGAAGGTCTGGTCCTTCACGCTGTCGAAGGTCTGGTAGAAGTTGATCATATGCTCTTCCGTGGTATTCTTGGAAACATGGCTTTCCACCTTCAAAAGCACCAGCTCCACCTGCAGGGGCGTGTTGCCCAGCAGGCGCGCCAGCTGGGTTTCGGTGGCGATTTTGGTGGGCATCAGGTTCAGGAGCAGAATCCGCAGCGGGCGGATATCCTGGGTGGTGGCCCGCTTCTCCGTCATCACAAAGATGTTCTCGCTCTGCAGGGTAGCAGCGGCGGGAAGATCGTTGGAAATCATGATGGGCATATCAGTTACCTCCTAACAGCCGCCGGGCGATCTCCACAGCGGCCCGTGCGTCCCTGGCATAGGCGTCGGCTCCCATGCGCTGGGCGTATTCCTCGGTGACCACAGCGCCGCCCACCATAATGCAGGGCGGATTCTCAAGAGCCTTGAGCTGCCGCACGGTTTCCTCCATGGCCGGCAGGGTGGTGGTCATCAGGGCGGAAAGGCCCACCAGGCGGATATCTTCCTCCACCACAGCCTTCACAATGGTTTCCGGGGCCACGTCACGGCCCAGGTCGATCATCTCATAGCCGTAATTCTCCATCACGGTCTTGACGATGTTTTTGCCGATATCGTGGATATCCCCCTGCACGGTGGCGATGGCCACGCGGTGCTTCTTCACCGTATCACCGCCCTTTTCCGCCAGGGATGCCTTGATGACCTCAAACACACTCTGCGCCGCCTGGGCAGCGCCCAGCAGCTGGGGCAGGAAAGCCTTGCCGGTTTCGTAATCAGCGCCCACCTTGTCCAGGGCTGGGATCAGATGGCCCTCCACCAGCTGCAGCTCGCTTTCGGTTTGAAGCGCCTCCCGTGCCAGCCTGGCGGCATCGCTGCGCAGACCACGGACAATGGCCTCGCCTAGCGTCAGGCTGCTGGCGGCAGCCACGGGCTTGGCGGCCACCTCGCCGGCGAATCGGTCCACATAGGCACGGCACTCGCCGTCCTGGCGGGAAAGCACCCGGCAGGCGGCGATGGCGTCCATGATCTCCTTCTGGTTGGGATTCACGATGGGCAGGCTCAAGCCGCACTGAATGGCCTGGATCAGGAAAGTTTGCGTCATCAAAAGCCGGTTGGGCAGGCCAAAGGAAATGTTGCTCACACCCAGCACGGTTTTCAGCCCCATCACATCAGTGACATGCTGCACCGCCTTCAGCGTTTCCGCCGCCTGATCCTGCTGGGCGGAAACCGTCAGCGTCAGGCAGTCGATCCACACATCCTGCCTGGGAATGCCCATGCTCTCCGCCCGGTCAAGAATACGCTCCGCAATGGCGATGCGCTCCTCCGCCGTCTTGGGCAGGCCGTTTTCATCCAGGGTCAGGCCCACCACGCAGGCGCCGTATTTCTTCACAATGGGCAGAATGGCGGCCATGGATTTCTCCTCGCCGTTCACGGAATTCACCGCCGCCTTGCCGTTATACACCCGCAGGCCCGCCTCCAGGGCGGCGGGGTTGGTGGAGTCCAGCTGAAGGGGCAGATCGATGGCAGCCTGCAGCTTCTTCACCACCCGGGGCAGCATGGCAACTTCATCCACGCCGGGATAGCCCACGTTCACGTCCAGGATGGCCGCGCCGGCGTCCACCTGCTGGATGGCCACATCTACAATGTAATCCAGGTCGTTTTCCTTCAGTGCCTGCTGGAAGCGCTTCTTGCCCGTGGGGTTGATGCGCTCGCCGATCACGTTGAGGCCGTCCAGGAAAAGGGCATTGGTGGGCGTGCACACAAAGCTCTTTTCCTCATAGCTCCGCTCACCGGGCTGCATATCCTTCACCGCATCATACAGTGCGCGGATATACGCCGGGTTCGTGCCGCAGCAGCCGCCGATGACGCTCACACCCGCCGCCACAGCGTCCTTCATGGCCTGGGCAAACTCAGCAGGCGTCAGGTCGTAGTGACCATCCACGGGGTCGGGCAGACCGGCATTGGGCTTGGCGATCACCGGCAGGCGGGTCTGGCTGCACAGCTCCTTCAAAATAGGCAGCAGCTGCTTGGGCCCCAGGGAGCAGTTCAGGCCGATAGCGTCAGCGCCCAGGCCCTCCAGCGTCCGTGCCATGGAGGCCACGGTGCAGCCGGTGAAGGTGCGGCCATTCTCGTCGAAGGTCATGGTCACAAAGGCAGGAAGGCTGGTCTGTTCCTTCACCGCCAGCAGCGCCGCCTTGGTTTCGTACAGGTCGGTCATGGTCTCGATCACCGCCAGGTCGGCCCCGGCCTCCGCGCCGGCCCTGGCCACCTCGGCAAAAAGATCATACGCGTCCTCAAAGGTCAGGGTACCCATAGGCTCCAGCAACTCGCCCAGGGGGCCCATATCCACCGCCACCAGCGCACGGTCACCCACAGCGGCCTTGGCGTTGCGCACAGCGGCGGAGACCACCTCCGCCACAGTATGGCCGGTATTTTGCAGCTTGCGGCGGTTGGCGCCGAAGGTATTGGCATACACTACCTGGCTGCCCGCGTCCACATAAGCGGCATGGATATCCCGGATCCACTCCGGCCGGGTCAGGTTGAGCAGCTCCGGGTTCTCCCCCGCCTGCATGCCCTTTGCCTGCAGCATGGTGCCCATGGCGCCGTCCAGGAATATCAGTTTCCGGCGGTCAATCTTCACAGGAATGGCCTCCTTTTCGTAATAAGCAGGTATCTTTCATCGCGCAGTATGCGCAGCCGCGGATACGAGCCCTCTGGGGCTGATCCGCCAGGCCGATGATAGCCGTCACGCTCTTCTGCGGATTCATCAGGCAGCTGTCGGTCACATATACCCCCAGCCGCCTTTGGCTGTCTGTCGCACGGCATATGGCGGGCTGCAGATCCAGCGGCAAGTCGCCATACCCCGGGCTGAAGCGGTCCGTCAGGTACGCATCCGGGAACCGCGCGGCGATTTCCTTTTCCGCAGCGTCGCACCCGGCCTCCACCAGGGCGCTGCCGCAGGCGTCCAACAGCACAGCCTGCGCCATGTCACGGGCCTGCATGCTCCGCATGTGCTGTTCAAAGGTCAGCCCCAGGGTGCACACCAGGATCGCCGCGTGGTGGCATTCCGCCAGCATCTTCCTGGCTGAATTGCCCGGCAGCAGCAGCTGCACATCGCCCAGCCACTGGCCTTCGGCACGGTGCTCCACCACCGACACACGGTAGGTATACCGTGGCGCGAAGCTTTGCCCGGCCTCCCGGGCAATGGTCTGCATCCGCTGCCGCAGCTCCTCATCCGCGCCGGACGCGCCCAGGTAGCGCAACGCTTCGTTCACGTCAATCACTCCCGGCCACCTCCCAGCGCAAATTACATTTATTATACAGGACGGGCGGGGAAATGTACAGTTGCCCGGTTGTATTTCCTCTGTCCCTGGCGTTGACACCCCCGCGGGCCGGATGGTATCATGTTTGCATTGATAAACCATTCAGGAGGATATCATGTTCCCCAGCATGCAACAGGCCGTGGAAGAGCTTCGGCTTGCCGGCGAAATGAACCCCGGGCCCTGGGTCAAGCATTGCGTCAACGTCGGCCTCGCTGCCCGCAGCATTGCCGAAAAGATCAGCGGCATGGACGCGGAGAAGGCCCATATCCTTGGTCTCCTGCACGATATCGGCCGGCGCGTGGGCGTGGTAAACATCCCCCGGCACGTGCTTGCCGGCTATGAATATGCCACTTCCCGTTGCTGGGAGGAAGTAGCGCAGATTTGCATGACCCACTCCTATGTGCTGATGGAGCGCGACATCGACCCCGCCACCCCGTCCGCCGACGAGCAGGCCATCCGCGCCTATCTTGCCGGGCGCTTGCCCGATGCCTACGACAAGCTCATCCAGCTGTGCGACAGCATCGCCACCGATTACGGCTTTGTGATCCTTGAAAAGCGCTTTGTGGATGTGGCCCGCCGCTATGGCGTGTGGCCCACCACCGTGGAGCGCTGGAACCGCACCTTTGCCATCAAGGATGAGCTCGAGACCATCATGGGTTGCTCCATCTACGATGTGCTGCCGGACATCGGCCGCACCACGCTGCTTTCCCCGCCCCCATGGCAGCCGCCGCAAGGCGCCAGCATCACCTGAACCAATATTGCTATGAAAGAAGGCGTTCCCATGCCCTACAAGTTC
The DNA here is from genome assembly GCA_017502305.1 of Clostridia bacterium. GTDB lineage: Bacteria > Bacillota > Clostridia > Christensenellales > Aristaeellaceae > UBA11524. The sequence goes on from JAFVVG010000044.1 coordinate 53,697, forward strand.
GAAACCCTGCAGCTCCACGCCGGTCAGGAGCAGCCCGATGCCTCCACCGGCGCCCGCGCGGTGCCGATTTACGCCACCACCTCTTATGTGTTCCCCTCCGCCGCCAGCGCCACCGCCCGTTTTGACATGACGGAGCCCGGCAACATCTACTCCCGCATGGATAACCCCACCCAGGCCGTGTTTGAAGAGCGCATCGCGGCCCTGGAGGGCGGCGTGGCGGCCCTGGCTGTGGCCAGCGGCGCAGCGGCCATCGCCTATGTGATCCAGGCCCTGTGCCACATGGGCGACCATGTGGTGGCCCAGACCACCATCTACGGCGGCACCCACAACTTCCTTGCCCATACCATGCCCCTCAGCGGCGTGACCACCACCTTTGTGGATACCCGTGACCTAAATCAAGTGGAGGCCGCCATCCAGCCCAACACCAAGTGCGTCTACCTGGAGACCCTGGGCAACCCCAACGCCGACGTACCGGATATCGACGCCATTGCCGCCATCGCCCACAAGCATGGCCTGCCCCTGGTGATCGACAACACCTTCGGCACGCCCTATCTGCTGCGGCCCGTGGAGCACGGCGCGGATGTGATCATCCACTCCGCCACCAAGTTCATCGGCGGCCACGGCGCCACCCTGGGCGGCGTGATTGTGGACGGCGGCACCTACGACTGGAAGGCCACCGGGCTTTTCCCCAACCTGTCCAAGCCCAACGACAGCTATCACGGCGTGTGCTTCGCCGATACCTTCGGCAAGGCAGCGCTGACGGCTTATATCCGCTCCGTGATCCTCCGTGACACCGGCGCGTGCATCAGCCCCTTCGCGGCCTGGCTGCTCCTGCTGGGAACGGAAACCCTCTCCCTGCGCATCGAGCGCCACATGTACAACGCCCAGCGTGTGGTGGATTACCTCAGCAAGCATCCCAAGGTGGAGCACGTGAACCACCCCTCCCTGCCCGACCACCCTGACCACGCCCTGTTCAGCAAATACTTCCCCAATGGCGGCGCGTCCATCTTTACCTTTGAGATCAAAGGCGGCGTCAAGGGCGCCCAGCAGTTCATCGACCACTTGAAGGTGTTCTCTCACCTGGCCAACGTGGCGGATGCCAAGTCCCTGGTGATCCACCCTGCCACCACCACCCACGGCCAGCTGAACGAGGAAGAGATGGCTGCCTGCGGCATCAAGCCCAGCACCATCCGCCTGTCCATCGGCATCGAGCATATCGACGACATCCTGGCCGATATGGAGCAGGCCTTCCAGTACGTAGAAGTGTAAAAGAAAAGAGCCATCCTGGTGGGAGGATTGTTAAGGAACAATTTATCCTGCAACGAACAAACGAGCATCCGTGTTTGGATGCTCGTTTGTTTATGTAGTCCTCAAACGCAATGCACCGGAATGGTGCGTATAATTGCGCCCTCCCAAATCGATGGGAAAGAGGGATTTCGTCTGCTCTGCAAATTGGAACTGAATCAACTACTGCGTTTGAAATCTATATCA
>JAFVVG010000045.1 GCA_017502305.1 Clostridia bacterium
CCGGTCTGGATGGGATAGGTATCATTCAGGGCCTTGGCCATGGGAGCCAGGCAGTTGGTGGTGCAGGAAGCGGCAGAGATGATCTTGTCTTCCTTGGTCAGGGTATTCTCGTTAACAGAGAACACGATGGTGGGCAGGTCGTTGCCAGCGGGGGCAGAGATGACGACCTTCTTGGCGCCAGCGTTGATGTGGGCCATGGACTTTTCCTTGGAGCAGTAGAAGCCGGTGCACTCCAGCACGACGTCCACATCCAGGGCAGCCCAGGGGCAGTTGGCAGCGTCCTTCTCGGCATAGATCTTGATTTCCTTGCCGTCGACGATGATGGAATTCTCGGTAGCCTCGACAGTGTGCTTGTTCTCGCCGATGGCGCCGCAGTAGCCCTTCTGGGCGGTGTCGTACTTCAGCAGGTGAGCCAGCATCTCGGGCTTGGTCAGGTCGTTGATAGCCACAACTTCGTAGCCCTCAGCGCCGAACATCTGACGGAAAGCAAGACGGCCGATGCGGCCGAAACCATTGATAGCAACCTTAACAGCCATTGGAAGATACCTCCTTAATATGTTCGCGGATTGTTCCGTCTAATATTTTACCCAATTTCCCTGTATTTTGCAATAGGGTAAACAGCATTTTCCTATTCTTTTTGTGAAAAAAATGACGAATTGTGGCTGAAGGAGCGATCAAACACAGTATGTGGGGGCGGTTTTGTTTGCATGTACTGCGTAGCTGTGCAAATGTTCCCTCAGCCGCAAGCGGCTGAAGGAGTGGTTCTGTGGCTGATTTATCACCCCTGCACCAACAGCGGTATTCTTCTCATACCTTCACATTGCGAAAATCGAAAAAACATGATACCATACCATCATCAAACAAAAGGCAGGATGGCTATGAAGAAGAACGATGTGCTGACCCTTACCGCTGACGCCCTGGGCGCCGATATGGAGGGCGTGTGCCGCCACGAGGGTATGGCGGTGTTTGTGCCGGGCATGCTTCCGGGCGAAACGGCCCCTGTGCGCATTGTGAAGGAGCAGAAGCGCTTTGCCTTTGGCCGCATGGAAGGAAAGCCAGAAACGCCTGCCGACATCCGCCGGGAACCGGATTGCCCCGCCTATCCCCGGTGCGGCGGCTGCACCTGCCGCCACATGACCTATCAGGCCACCCTGGAGGCCAAGCGCCGCCAGGTGAAGGATTGCTTCCAGCGCATCGGCCACATCGAGGTGGATGTACCCCCGGTGCTGGGCATGGCCGAGCCCTCCGCCTATCGCAACAAAACCGCTCTGCCAGTGGGCGGCAAGGCGCAGGAGCCCCGGGTGGGGTTCTTCGCCCCCCGCAGCCACGCGCTGATTCCCATCGACCGCTGCCCCAATGCCATGCTCCCTGCTGACAGGCTCTGCGAAACCGTGCTGGACTGGATGCGCCGCAATCATGTGGCTCCTTATATCGAAGAAACCCACACCGGCCTGGTGCGGCATATTGTGATCCGTGTGAACCGCAAGGGGGAGGCTATGGTGACCCTGGCGGTGAACGGCACCGCCCTGCCCCGGGAGAAGGAGCTTGCCGCGGCCCTGATGCAGCACGGCGCGGTCAGCGTCATCCTCAATGAAAACCGCGACAGAACCAATGTGATTCTGGGCCGGAAATTCCGCACCATCGCCGGGCGTGATACGCTGGAGGACGTGCTTTGCGGGCTGACCTTTGATCTCTCCCCGGCGGCGTTCTTCCAGGTGAATCCCACCCAGACGGAGGTGCTCTACAAGACTGCGCTGGAGTTTGCTGAAATCACCCCTGAAGATACGCTCTGCGACGTATACTGCGGTGCCGGCACCATCACGCTGATGATGGCCCGCCACTGCAAAACCGCACTGGGTATCGAAATCGTGCCCCAGGCCATCGACAACGCCAGGCAGAACGCCCGCCGCAACGGCATTACCAACGCGGATTTCCGTGTGGGCGCGGCTGAGGACGTGCTGCCCCGCCTGGTGGAGGAAGGTCTCCGCCCGGACGTGATCGTGGTGGATCCGCCCCGCAAGGGCCTGGACGAGAAGGTCATCCACGCCATGGCCAAGGCCGGCCCCCGGCGGATTGTGTACGTCAGCTGCAACGTGGCCACCCAGTCCCGTGACGCCGAACTGCTGCAGAATGCTGGTTACAAGCTGGAGAAAGTGCAGCCCGTGGACATGTTCGCGTGGACCTCGGGGGTGGAAAACGTGGCGCTGTTTGTGAAGGAGAACGAGAGATGACCGATTGGATAACAACGGATGACTTGATGGAGGTTTACCGCCGGTTGAAGGAGCGGTATCCTGTTATGCTTACAAACGCTTCTGCGGTGGATGACGGATTCACGGTGGATTGCCCGATCCTGACAATGGAGGCTCATGGCCGGACTCTCTGGCTGTACGAATATGGTGGAGATTTTGTGCTGGATGTGATGAATGCTGGGAAAAGCGATGGGAAGCATTGGCACCCGGCTGATGTGGATGAAGCGGTGGAGAATATAGAAGCGTTTGCTGGGTGCTTCGCCCGGGGAGAATAACCATGAACAAATCAACAAAAAAGATAAAGCTCAGCCTATCGATCAAATGGCTTGCAGGCATTTATTCGATTATTTATCTGTTCATCTTTCTGTTCGGGTTTTTACCATTGATAAGGCAAAATGATCAAAATACAATTTCGGTGTGCGTTGTTATTCTTGTTCTGTTGCTGTTTTTATGGATTTTCTGCATTGTAAGAGATGCCCGCAATTCCGTATGGGGAGATGAGCAAGAGCTCCTCATCAATAAAAACGGAAAGAGCATGGTTTTGGGGTGGACGCAAATAGATAGCTGCTTTTGCGCCATAAGTTTGGTAAAAATGATCGTGCTTGTAAATTATCAAAATGGATCCAGAGAGTATATTCGATTGGTTTATACCCGAAGAACAAAGGAACTTATCAAAGGATGCATTGAGAAAAATGGCATCCGTCATCAGATGATATTCAAATAACCCGTAGGAAAAAATGATATCCATCATTAAAACCCCCGGCTGAACCGTTTGGCTCAGCCGGGGGAGTTTTTGCTTCGGATCAATAGGAATAGGAGATGCTGGTTACTTCGATAACCGGAAGTGTACCGTAGCTGGAAGATTTGCTTGTTTCGGTGCAGTAGCCTTCAATATCGATGTTGGTGGGCTTCCTGTTGTAAATAGGGGTGCCGTCGCGCCAGTTCCAGGACCGGGCGTCTGTCAGCCGGTAGTAGAAATAATAGGTTCTGCCGTTGTAGCTCTTTTTCACAAGATAATACAGGTCGGAGCCTTCCCAGGTCTTGCTGACATAGTAGGCGTCGTTCATTTTGATATACTGCCAGGCCCATCTTTTGAAATTTTCCGAAAGCTCCTGGGCGTTGGGCTTGCGGAAGATATCGGCAAAGGCATAGTCGGATTCCTGGCTGTTTACGGTATATTTGCAGGCTTTGACGGTGAAAGCGTAGATGAAGCCGGGCTCGAGATTTTTTGCCGTATAGGAGGTACCCTTCGTGGTGCCGAGGTATCGTGAGCTTTCGTATACCTCATAGTACCGGGCGCCCTTCACGCTGCTCCAGGAGATGGTGGCAGTGGTACCGCTGACGTTGACCTTCACGTTGGTGGGCTTGGCGGGGGCAGGTACGTTGCGGCTTTTGATCCTGTTGTACTCCGTTTCGGTAAGGATGCCGTCCTCGGTGAGCTTGAGTTCTTTTTCGGCTTTTTTGACGCCGGAAACATAGGACTGCAGGTATTGATCGTGGGTCTCCGGAAGGGGGCCGCTGATGTAGCCCAGGTCGCAGAGCTTTTCAATGATCACCTTGGCACGGCTGCTTTTCTTGCCTGGGAACACCAGCAGATCCAGCGCTTTCATTTCGCTGTACATGACGGTGCCGTCGGCAGTAAGGTCGTAGGCCTGCTCCATGGCTTTGATGGCGTCGACATATTTGTCGCGGTAGGTTTCCTCGCCGGTGGAAAGCTCCTTCAGGAAGCCGGTGCCTTTGGCCACGGCCAGCACGCGCTGCACATCATAGCCCGCCTCGCCCGGAGCGGCCAGGGGGAAATCCTTCATCCTGCCGGTATCGTAGCCTTCACCGAAGGCAGGCGCGGCGCAGAGCATCACAAGCAGAAGGATGCAAAGAACAATGCTTTTTTTCATGGAAACGCCTCCCTTCTTATTTAAACAGCGGGCTGTTCAGGTCAATCCACATGGCGGGCTGCACGGCATATTTGTTGCTGCAGCGTATGTAGAGGCGTTCGCCCTGAGGATCGGCGGTAAAGGGCATCAACTGTGTGTACATGGAGCGGAGCCAGAAATCCGAGAGAATCATTTCTTCCACCAGCTTGGCGTTTCTGGTGTTCTTTACCAGATACTTCTCGTGCTCGCTGTTATCCAGGCAGAAGAGATAATCCTTCGTGTGGTTGCCAGGGCTGGCGGCGGAGCCCTTCGGCTGTTTGTTTTTCATATCGGTGAGCACAATGGCCTGCTGAAGCGCGGGGGAGAAGGCAGCGTGCAGGAAGGAGTTGTTCAGCCAGTAGCGCAGATCGCTGTGCCCCCAGGTGACATAGGTGGAGTTATTCTGGAAGGGCTGCTTGCCCAGGTTTGACACGCACCACAGAAGCGCCTTGTTGTTTTCCCTGGAAAGCACCAGCCACTGCAGGCTTTCGTGCTTCCCGGGGGTATTGGTGGGGTAGGAGCCAAAGGAGATCAATTTGCCCGTCTGCACGCCGCTTTTCCAGTCCGCGGCGGCTGATTTCAATCCGGCGTTGTTCTTGATCATTTCACGGATGGAATCATCCATGATGGAAAGATAAAGCAGATACGCTTCATCATATTTTTCTTCACTTGTCAGTTTGTCCGCCTGCAGGCGGATGGTCTCAAGGAGCTTTCCGGCAGCGCCGGTGTGGTTTCCAGCCAGCCGGTATTCCGTCTGTGCCAGAACGTAATCGCCTTCTGCCTGGGCCTTTTCGCCCTTGCGGAAGTGAACCTCCAGGCCGCGGGAACGCGCGTCGGCATAATCCTTCAGCTCGGCAAAAAGGCTCTGCGCCTGGGTGTAATCGCCGGAGGAAAGGCGTTCCTCCGCCAGGCGATATTTTGCGTTCATGGCCTGATCCTCCATGCCGGCGGCCTGGTATTCCTCCAGGGCGGCGGACCAGTTCAGCGCCGCTTCCGCCTCACTGCCCAGCAGGGCGTGAACCTGCCGGATCTTCTCTTCAGCGCTTTGGCTGCCCTTTTCTTGCGCGGTGGCATAGGCGGCAATGGCGCTTTGCTTTTCACCGGCGGCCAGCAGCTGGTTGCCCTGGATGATATAGGGGTCGCCCAGGCGGTCCGTCAGGCCGGCCCGGTCAAAGGCAGCGCTGGCCTCATCCCATTTTCCCTGGGCAATGGCTTCTTCCGCCAGGCTGATGTGAATCTGCGTGATGCGGCTGGCAGCGTCGGAATAGTCACCGGCGCGCCGGAAGGCTTCGATGGCCTCGTCGGGCTTGCCCTCTGCCAGCAGGGCTTCGCCCTGGGCGTAATAGGGCATGGTGACAAGCTCAGCCGCGTCGGAATAGTTGCCCTCTTTCCCGAAGGCCTCGGCCGCGCCGGCGTAATCGCCGGCAGCCAGCAGATCCTGTGCCTTCACGTAGTACGGCTCGTTCACACGGCTGGAGGCGTCCTTGTAGGTACCGACAGATTTGAAGGCGGCAGAGGCGTCATCGTATTTCTTTTCAGCCAGCAGGGCTTCGGCTTTCAGGTAGATCGCTTCCTTCGCACGGTCGGCGGCGTCCTTGTAGGCGCCGGCGGATTTGAAGGCAGTGGAGGCTTCGTCATATTTATTTTCGGTCAGCAGGGCTTCCGCGTGGGTGTAGTAGCCCTCGCCGATTCTTCCGGCAGCATTGCTGTATTCGCCGGCGGCCTTGAAGGCGGCGTCCGCGGCGGCGTAGTTTTTCAGCCCAAGCTGGAATTCCGCCTGCAGGTAATGGCACTTGAGGACCTGGGTTGCCGCGTCGGAATAATCGCCCAGCTCCGTGAAGATAGCGATGGCCTCGTCATACAGGCCTTCGCCCTGCTTTTTCAGGGCGTCCTGATAGGAGGCCTCACGCTGGGCGTTTTCCCGGTCGTTTTTTTCCTGCTGCTTCTGGCGCAGCACCCTGACCTGCTCCTTGCTGTCCTTGAAATCCACACGTGACAGGCGCACAAAGATAGGCTCCGCCAGGTCGTAGAGTTCGTTTTCCATATACTCCATGGCCTGGTCGTAATCCTGGCCGTTGATCATCTGTGCTTCCATGCCGGACATGCGCAGGTTGCCGGAAACGTTGGAAATAACAGGCGTATTGAGTTCCCACATGATGGCGTTGGTCTGTACGCGCATAAGTTCCGTGGTATCACCATAATGGCTTTCAACATCGCTCAGTTTGACTTCGCCGCTGCCAGACATAACGGCTTTGCCGAAGTTGCGGTCGCCCACCTTCACCGAGAAGGTCACATTGATTGGTTCATAGGGCGTAAGAGGCCCGAAATTGACATAGTAGTAAATTTTGATAGGGGAATTAAAGCTGCTGGGAACAGAAGAACTGACGGAATAGCCAAAGTAGTCCCAAAAGTTATTTTCGTCCAGGGGTACCAGGCCGTAGGCGGGCACGGGCTCCGCCGTCACCATAACGTAAGGCATCATGGGCATGGCGGTGGGCTCGGGCTGCTTGCGGGTGATGGTGATCTTGTTGTTTTCCACCGTCACAAACAGGCCGGCGCTGATGATGAAGCTCTCCAGGGGCACATATACCAGGCCGTCGATGAGCACCGGCTGCAGGAAGGCGCCGTCATCGGAGAAGAACGCGGTGCGGATGCCGTCGATGGTCACCAGCAGCTTTTCCGGATCCGCGGTCACATCCAGGCCCAGGCTCTCGCTCAGGGAAAGCACGGGCACATACACCAGGCCATCCACCTCCACAGGGGGCAGATAAGTGCCTTCCTCTGTAAAAAAGGCCGCGCGAACGCCGTCGATGGTGATCACAGCGTTCACCGCCGGATACTCCGCCAAGGCGGGGCAGCAGGCGCCAAAGACCAGCATAAAGGATAAAAGGGCAGCCAGGAAACGCTTCAACATATGGATTTCTCCTGAACAGTTTTTTTCCATTATAGCATAGCGAAATTGGTTTGTCACGGGAATGATGGCGGGAGCGGCGCGGACCGGCCCCTACAAACGGTGGAGGGGCGGAGCTTGAGCCACAACATACAGACATGCATAAAAATTTCAAAAAACATTGCGAAAACCCTTGAAAACTCTTGATTTGTCTGATATAATCTTTAATCGGCACATCCTTGCGATACGCAAGTGTATCGCCATAAGTCCAAGAGGAGGTGAAAATGATGAATAGGTATGAACTGACCTACATCATCGATACTGCGCTGGAGGAGACCGCTCGTAAGGAACTGATCGAGAAGGTGTCCGCCCTGATCGCTGCTAACGGTGGTGAGGTAGAAAAGGTCGACGAGACTTGGGGCAAGCGCCGCCTGGCGTATGCCATCAACTACAAGACCGAAGGTTGGTACGTGCTGGTGACCTTCAAGGCTCCCGCCGAACTGCCCAAGGAACTCGAGCGTAACCTGGAGATCTACGACAGCGTTCTCCGCTACCTGGTGGTGAAGCTTGTCGAGAAGCGCAGCAACGTGAAGCCCCGCGCTGCCCGTCCTGCCGCTCCTGTGGCTGCTCCTGCCGAGGAAGCTGCCGTTGAGGCCGCTCCCGCTGTGGAAGCCGCTGAGTAATTGACTCCAAAGAGGAAAAAGCGATGAACAAACTGACGATCATCGGTAACCTGACCCGCGATCCCGAGCTGCGCACTGTGGGCAGCGGCATCAGCGTGTGCGACTTCACCGTCGCCGTGAACCGCCGCAACCGCAGCCAGAACGCTCAGAACGGCCAGCCTGAAACGGATTTCTTCCGCTGCACGGCATGGCGCCAGCTGGGCGAAAACTGCGCGAAGTATCTGGCCAAGGGCCGCAAGGTTTGCGTGATTGGCCCCGTGTCCGCCCGGACCTACCAGGCGAATGACGGTACCACCCGCGTTTCTCTGGAAGTCACCGCCGAAGACGTCGAATTCCTGTCCAGCCGCAATGACGACCAGGCCGCCGGCAGCTACAACGCTCCCGCGCCCAGCGTCACCGCGCAGAACAGCGGCTTCACTGCCGTGGAAACCGACGAACTTCCCTTCTAAGTTTACGCTTAAGTTTGATTGAGAGGAGGCCATCCCAATGTCTGAAGAACGTACTGAGAGAAGGCCCCGTCCGCGTGGAGGCCGTCGCCCCCGCCGGAAGGTGTGCAGCTTCTGTGTGGATAAGGTCGAATACATCGACTACAAGGATATCAACCGTCTGCGTCGTTACATCAACGAGCGCGGCAAGATCCTGCCCCGTCGTATGAGCGGCAACTGCGCCAAGCATCAGCGTCAGCTGAGCGAGGCCATCAAGCGCGCACGTGCCATCGCGCTGCTGCCCTTCACGGTGGACTAATTCCGCTAATGAAGTACCCCCTGAACCGAAAGGTTCAGGGGGTTTTTGTATGTCCAGGTAGAGAAGGATTATTCTACCTTCAGGTGCTTCTCATGGGATTCCAGAATGATGGCAAAGCAGCGCAGGCCCAGGGAAGATAGCCAGCCCATCAGCTTGCCCAGCAGCAGGAAGAGAATACCGAGGAACAGGTACCAGATTTCACCATCCTGGAAAATACCGATGATGGAATAGAGGAAGCCGAAAACGCCCATGATCAGCCACAGCCAGTAAATGGCTTTGGCAATGGTTTTGATGCTCTTGCTGGGGTTGTTCAGGCCGGCGTCGGTTTCGAAAAACTTCTTCAGGAGGTTCATGTGGTATCCTCCTTTTCAATTGTACGATTTGCCGCGCGCTGCGGTCTTTTGGAAAAAGCATATCACAGGAATGGATAAAAATCAACATCAGGCAACGGGTTTTTCCGCGAAACAAACGACGACCGCCTCGCTCCACAACGCTGATTGACAAAAAAAGAAAAGAGAATATAATGAAATCAGGAGGCGAAAAAAATGACAGAAATTCAGCGAAAAAAGGCTCGTGTTATCGCGCATCCATCTTTGAATCTGCGGGATAAGCCGAGTGGCGAAACCCTCGTCAGAATACCGTACTCGCATGTTGTTAATGTCATTGACTGGGATACAAACCCGGAGTGGGCTTATGTTGTTTACGGGGAACAGGTTGGCTTTGTCAAGAACAGCTATCTGAAGGAATTGGCGGAGGGCGAAGACGAACACCTGCTGGTGGAGGAAAGTGAGGAGCCGCAGCCGCCGCAAACCGAAAAGGAAGAGGAAGAGGAAGCAGGAATTTTTGCCAACAGCGGAGAAAAACTGAAAAAAGTCACCAAGGTTCTCTTCGTTCTGGGTGTGATCTCGATGATTATGCTGGGGATTGGGCTGGCTGTTACGGGCAATGTCTTCCAGGGTATTATCATCATAGCGGCGGGATGCCTGTCGATGTGGGTCAATTCCCTGGTGACCTTCGCTTATGGTGAAATTGTCATCGAATTAAAGAAGGCAAATCAGTTGAACCGTCAAATCCTTGAGAAAATGCAGGATAAATAAACAACACGGCAGAGAGCGATGCTCTCTGCCGTGTTGTTTATCCTGGTGTTTATGCGCGGAAAACACTCTTTCTTGCCGCCAGCATAAACCTGTGTGTCATGCCGTCAATACTCCCGCCCCGGTCGATGACCTCCTGCAGGGCAAACAGCCTTTCCAGGCAGCCATCCACCGTGAAGCCGGGAAACTCCCATTCAATAATCCGGGCAAACCACACCAACGCGCTCACGTCATAAAAACGGATAGGGCGGAAGGCCTCGGCTTCCCGCTCAATGGTGAAGCCGGCCGCAAGGAATTTCTCCCGGGCAATGGCCAGGCGCTGCTCCGGGAAGGGTAAAGGCGTGCCGGGGAGCAGCATCTCCACCAGTTCACGGTCGTTGTCCGCGCCCACCTGCTGGGTGATGAACACCCCGCCGGGCTTCAGCACACGGAAAATTTCCGCCGGGTTGAAATCACCGTGGCGGTTGATCACCATGTCAAAGGAGGCGTCCGGCCAGGGCAGCGTGCCGGCGCCGTCGGCAGGGCGGAAATCAACCCCCAAGGGCAGCAGTGTGTCTTTGCACAGCCGCACATTGGGTGGAAAGTTCTCCGTAGCCGCCAGCAGGTGACGGGGGTGCCCCAGCGAAAGCAAAAACTCTCCGCCGCCGGTGTCGATGTCCAGCAATCTGGTTTCCGGCGTTATATAATGAAGAATTAGCTTATGGTAGTCCCAGGGCAGGTCGGTCTCCTCGATGTACTTGCCAAGGATGTGGGAAAAATCCCAGCCATGGATGTGGGCAATTTTTTCTTCTGCCAGCCAATGCTGGTAAAGCTCGTTGCGGTTCATGATAACTACTCCTTTTCGTTCATGTGGGGCACGAAGCGGTGCAGTCAACTGATAACATGGATACTCGATGCAATCTGTTATCAGATTCAAAACTGCACCGAGAGGTTAATTCGCATGATCCGACCACCTTTCTGATTGCTTCTGATTATAGCAGAGATGGAGAAACAGTGCAACAGATGTATAATCTGGTCAAACACCAACCACAAGGAAAGGGTTCGGAAACCTTTGCGCCACAAGGGTTTCAAGTTGCAAAAAAGATTGAGAAAAATTCAAAAAAGGTGTTGACAAATGCTTGGATATTTGATATTATATCTAAGCTGTCTTGCGAAAGCACAGACGGCGGATGAACCTTGAAAACGATACAGAAACGAGAAACGCAAGAAATAGTAGACAGATGATTCCGAATGAGTTAGTCTGGCCCTTAGGGGCTGGATAAGATAAAGGATTAAACGGAAGAGTTTGATCC
>JAFVVG010000046.1 GCA_017502305.1 Clostridia bacterium
CGAAGTGTAATCAGCGCCGATGATGATCGGTGATGATCGATAGCAAGGGAGGGGCAGCTTGCCCCGACTAACGAGGGCAACGCTTGCGTTGACCGAAGTGTAATCAGCGCCGATGATGATCGGCGATGATCGATAAAAAAAAGGAGGATACATCCATGAAGAAACTGGTTTCCCTGTTCCTGGCGCTGGTCATGATGCTCTCTGTGATGAGCTTCGCCTCTGCCGAAGAACCCTTCGTTCTCACCGTCATGCTGCCCGACTTCTACCCCACCGTGGACTTCCAGTATGAGGACAATCCCGTGCTGAAGGCCATCGAAGAAGCTACTGGCGTTCGCCTGGACATCAAGTGGACCGCTAACTCCACCTATGGTGATGCCCTGAACACCACCATGACCGACGAAGTGCTGCCCAACCTGATCGTCATGACCGACGGCCGCGGCACCACCATGATCAACAATGCCCGCGCTGGCGCCTTCCACGACCTGACCGACTACGTGAAGGACACCGCCACCTATCCCAACCTGGCTGGTTCTGAAGGCGTGTACAACAACATCTCCATCGATGGCCGCATCTTTGGTGTGTATCGTACCCGTGCTTACCCCCGTGCCGGTATCTACTACCGCACCGACATCGCCAAGGAAATGGGCTTCGACAAGGAAGTCAAGACCCTGGACGACCTGACCGAGCTGGCGGAAGCCCTGGCCAAGTACAGCCCTGACACCTATGCCCTGAATATGTGCTCCTACACCGAAGGCACCATCAACGTGATCACCGTGGCCTTTGGCGCTCCCAACACCTGGGGCATCGACGAGAATGGCAAGATCTATCCCGCTCACCAGCATCCTGCTTACCTGGAAGGCCTGAGCTGGCTGCGTCACCTGCGCGAGATCGGCGGCATCGACCCCAACTTCGCCACCATCGACTCCACTCAGTGGGACAACATCGAGCGTACCGGCAAGGCCTTCATGCGCTTTGACTGCATGGACAACGGCTATCGTCAGCAGGAATGGTTCGAGAAGAACGCTGGCGTGACCGAGCAGATCTTCCAGATTTGCGGCCCCATCGCCAAGGCTGACGGCACCGTGTCTGTGTGGCCCCAGAACGCCGGCTTCTCCGGTGAAATCGTTGTGACCAAGTCCGTGAAGGAAGAAGACCTGCCCAAGGTCATGAAGTTCCTGGATTGGGTGAATGGCGCCGAAGGCCAGATGCTGGTCAACTGGGGCCTGGCCGACGTGACCTACTGGCTGGACGAGGACGGCTATCGCCTGACCAACCCCACTTCCGGCGAGGATATGTCCCTGCAGGTGCAGACCATTCAGCATAGCCTGAACCAGCTGGGCATGAACCTGCCCGGTGACCTGTGCGTGCCGCTGCGCCAGAGCGATCTGCGTCTGCGCTATGCTCAGCTGAACCAGGAACTGGCTCCCTACGCTGTTTCCGATCCCTGCTATCCCTTCGTGTCTGAGACCAACGTGGCCTTCGGCACCCAGCTGAAGCAGATCCTCACCGACGCTGCTACCCAGTACATCGCCGGCATCATCAACGAGGACGAGCTGAAGGCTGCCTGGCAGCAGTGGTACGACGAGGGCGGCGCTCTGATCATCGACGAGTACAACGCTGCTTATGCCGCTGCCCAGAAGTAATTTCCCTTTACCAACCCCATGGGGCTGCCGGTACCCCCGGCAGCCCCTTTTGTAAAAAATTCCTCCCTTTTTTCGAGCAAAAAGTGTTCATTTTCATTCTTTTGTTATCACTTAAGAAGGATGCAACAGGTTCCGATCCGAATTTGACTTTGAATGCAACGCAGGCCATGCCTGCGATTACAGGGCGGAGCGCCGCCTGATATGCAGCAGAATAAACCCGATAGGAGTGGGCATATGGAACAGAAGTATCGACAGGGCGGATTCACCTTGCCGGGCGAGGCTGGTTATGAGCAGCTGACGCTGGAATTGGCACGCAAGTGGGGCGCCGATGTCATTCGCGACAGCGATGGCACCAAGCTCTCGGACGAGATCATCCAGGCGGGCTACAGCATTTACTCCACCATATGCATCATTCGCCAGCACAACGCCTTTGCCGCCCAGCACCCGGACAGCCAGCAGCAGGCCTTCCTCTGCTCGCAGCCGATGGTGGCCCAGGGCGATGAACTGGTGATCGACCCCATGAAGGGCTACTTTACCGAGCAGTTCGAGCTGAATGATTCCCCCGATGCCATGCCCTACTGGCAGGTGTACGACCGTACCACCAATGCGGAGGTGCCGCGGGAGAAGTGGCGCTATGCCGATGGGAAAGTGACCATCACCGGCTGCACCCCCTGGCATGAATACACCGTGTCCTTCCTGTGCTGGCGCATCTGGGAAGAGATCAACATGTACAACCACACCACCAACAGCTGGACCAGCGAACACCTGCGCCAGCTGGATCCCCGCCATGAAGGGGCCTGGGCCTATCTCCAGCAATGGCTGGAGGACTGGTGCGTGGCCAATCCTTCCACTAATGTGGTGCGCCTTACCAGCCTGTTCTACAATTTCGCCTGGTTCTTTGGCGATGATATGCGCAACCGCAGCCTCTTCACCGACTGGGCGAGCTATGATTTCACCGTCAGCCCGGCGGCGCTGAAGGCCTTTGAGGCGGAGTACGGCTACGCCCTCACGGCAGAGGATTTCATCAATCAGCGCAAGCTGCAGGTGACCCATATGCCGCCCACCAGGACCAAGCGGGACTACATGGCCTTCATCCAGAAATTTGTGGCGGAAAAGGCCAAGGTGCTGGTGGATATCATCCACAAGCATGGCAAGCAGGCCTATGTGTTCTACGATGACAGCTGGGTGGGCATGGAGCCCTACGGCAAGTATTTCAACCAGGTGGGCTTTGATGGCCTGATCAAGTGCGTGTTCTCCGGATTTGAGTGCCGCCTGTGCGCCAATGTGGATGTTCCCACCCACGAGATCCGCTTCCATCCCTACCTGTTCCCGGTGGGACTGGGCGGTCTGCCCACCTTTGCCGAGGGCGGCGATCCGGCCCACGACGCCTGGATGTATTGGCGCAATGTGCGCCGTGCCCTGGCGCGGCAATGCGTGGAACGCATCGGCCTGGGCGGCTACCTGCACCTGACCATCGGCTTCCCGGAGTTCAACGATGCCATTGAGCAGATGGCCATTGACTTCCGCAAGCTCAAGGAGCTCCACAGCCATGGCGCACCCCTGGCGGGCAAATGCCGGGTGGCGGTGGTCCACACCTGGGGCAGCCTGCGCTCCTGGACGCTGTCCGGCCACTTCCATGAGACTGACAAGCACGCTCTGATCCACATCAATGAAGCCCTTTCCGGCCTGCCGGTGGAGGTGGAATACCTCAGCTTTGAGGACGTGGAAAACGGTGCGCTGAAGGATGTGGATGTGGTCATCAACGCCGGCTGCGCCGGGGACGCCTGGTCCGGCGGCGATGCCTGGAAGAGCGACAAGCTGGTGGAAGAACTGACCCGCTTTGTGCATGAAGGCGGCGCGTTCATCGGCGTGAAGGAACCCTCGGCGGTGCCGGGCTATCACACCTTCTTCCGCATGGCGAATGTGCTGGGCATCGATAAGGATACCGGCGCCCGGGTGTGCCACGGACGCTGGCAGTATGATGTGCAGGATGCACCCTTTGCCCTGCATACGGAAGCTTTGGGGCAGGAGAAGGGCCTGTATCTGACGGACGGCAGGGCCGAAGTCTATGCCGACCACAACGGCGTGCCTCAGATGACCATGCACCGCTTCGGCAAGGGCGTGGGCGTGTACATGAGCGACTTCAAGGTGGGGCAGGAGAGCAACCGTATGCTGCTGGAACTGCTGATGCACCTCACCGGCATGAAGGCCGAAGAGCTGTACCTGTCCGACAGCGCCATGGTGGAGACTGCCTGGTATCCGGCGGATGGCGTCCTGGCGGTGCTCAATAACGCTGAGGCGGCCGTTGATACGGTGATCCGTACGCCTGGCGGTGATGTGAAGGTATCGCTGGCTCCCATGGAAACCAGGCTGATGAAGCTGTAATGCCAAAGCCCCGATTCCAACTGGAATCGGGGCTTTGATGTATGAATATTACTTGTCCGGCACCATCCATCCGCGATATGGAAGAATGGAACCCTTGCGCGGGCTGGGGCGATGGGCGGTCTCCCGGTATTGGCGGGGACTCATGCCCATAACTTGCTGGAAGTTGCGGTTGAAGCTGGATACGGAGGACATGCCCACGGCTTGAGCAATGCTCAGCACCGGGTCGTCGGTATTCACCAGCAGGATGCAAGCCTGGTAAATTCGGGTGGAGATCACGAACTGCAGCGGTGTGGAGCCCATGCAGGAGAGGAACAGCCGCCGGAAGTGGGTCTGGCTCAGGAAGCACAGGTTGGCCAGGGTCTCGGCGTCGCAGGGTTCGGTGTAGTGATCGTGGATGTACTCCAGCGCGGGCTTCAGGGGGAAGACCTTGCTGTTCTTGGCCGCGGGCTTGGCTTCCTCCAGCTTGCGCCGCTGCAGCTCGGCAATGGTGGTCAGGGAGTAGAGGCGGATCATCTGCTGGGCATCGGCGTCGTTTTTCTTGGCCTCCTCCAGCAGGGTGTTGCACAGAAAATGCAGCCGCGGGTCGCTCTTGGCGGTGATCTTCAGGTATTTGCCCAGCTGGGTGAGGCTTCTGTTCTCGTAAGCCTCGCCGGAGGGGAGTACATCGGCGGCCAAGGCGTCAAAATCCACAAACAGATAGCTCCACATGCTCTTGCACCCCCGGGTGGAGCAGGTGGTGTGGGGTACATGGCGGGGAATGATGAAGATGTCGCCTGCCGCAAAGGGCACGGCGCCGTCCTCGAAGGTCAGGGTGCCGCTGTCGGTATGGCAGAAGCCGATTTCAAGGCAGTTGTGGAAGTGGAGCCGGTGGGAAGGCACATCAGAAATGCGCCAGCTCTCGCCAGTCAGGCACAGAACGGGGAAGTCCAGCGGCAGTTCGTAGATGCGGTATTCGACTACGTTGTGCTTGTTGCGTGCCATTTGTCCATCCAAACTCCTTTCGAATGTCTTTTTTGACCTGTTCGTGACCAGTATATCATATATTCACAAAAAAATAAACAAAAAAATGCGGTTTAATGGTCGTTTTTAAGAGGTTTACAGTTGCTTTGTGGTAGGTTCAGACAATATGTTTCTATATAATAAAAGCAAGATGAGTTGAGCAAATGGGACAATATGATCCGAACGGGAGGAATGGAGATGGCGCAGAAAGCCGTGATCAATCGCCCCAATAAAGGTTTCCGGGCGTTTGGTATTTATTTTCGGAATAACTGGCAGCTGTATCTGCTGCTGCTGATTCCTGTGGTGTTCGTTATCATCTTCAAGTACGCGGCGTACCCCGGCCTGCGGATCGCCTTTATGAATTACAAGCCTGCCAAGGGCTTCGACGGCAGTCCCTGGGTGGGCTGGGAGACCTTCGAGAAGATCTTCCGCGACAAGGATTTCCACCGGGCGCTGCGCAACTCCCTGGTATTCAACTTCCTGGATCTGCTGGTGGGCTTCCCGGTACCCATCATCCTGGCCCTGCTCCTCAACGAGCTGCGCTTCCCCCGCTACAAGAAGATCTCTCAGACGGTGCTTTATCTGCCTCACTTCCTGAGCTGGGTCATCATTGCCTCGGTGGCGCTGAACCTCTTCAAGCCGGAGACCGGCCTGATCAACATCATGATGAAAAACGCCGGATGGATTGAGGAGGGTATACCGTTCCTTACCGAAAAGTGGCATTGGGCGGTGACCTATCTGGTTCTGGGCGTATGGCAGAACATGGGCTGGGGCTCCATCATCTACCTGGCGGCCATTACCGGCATTGACGCGGAGCTCTACGAGGCCGCCACCATCGACGGCGCGGGCCGCTGGCGCAAGATCTGGAGCGTTACGCTGCCCTGCATCCGCGGCACCATGGTCACCCTGCTGATCATGAATCTGGGCCGCGTGATGGGCTCCAACTTCGAGCGCTTGGATGCCTTCGGCAACGTGCAGGTGAAGGAATTCCAGTACCAGCTGGCCATCTACATTTATGAAAAGGGCCTGGCCGGCGCTAACTTCAGCCGAGCTACGGCCGTGGGTCTGTTCCAGTCCCTGACGGGTCTACTGCTGGTGCTGGGCAGCGACTGGGTCTCCAAGAAGTTGGGCGAAGACGGACTGCTGTAAGGAAAGGGGGACGCATCCATGCAGAATACGACCAAAGTTGTGCAGGAACAAAAGGCATCCCTCTGGAAGGGCATCAACCGTGTCCGGGTCAGCGATTTTGTCATCGCGTTCGTGATCCTGATCCTTTCCCTGACCTGCATTCTGCCCTTTATCCACGTGGCGGCCAAGAGTATCTCTTCCAACACCGCTGTTATGTCCAAGTCGGTCTATCTGTGGCCGAAGGACATCAACTTTGATGCCTATGCCTCCATCTTCAAGGATGGACAGCTGACCTACTCCATGGGTTATACCGTGCTGGTTACGGTGCTGTTCACGCTCATTGGCATGATCGTCACCATTTGCGCGGCATATCCCCTGAGCATCAAGGGCCTGAAGGGACGTTCCTTCTTCTCCTTCTTCCTGATGTTCACCATGTACTTCTCCGCTGGTCTGATCCCGGAATATCTGCTGATGAGCAGCCTGGGCCTTCTGAATACCATGTGGGTGCTGGTGCTGCCCCTGGCGTTCTCTCCCTACAATATGCTCATCATGCGCTCCTTCCTGGTATCCACCATTCCGGACAGCCTTTACGAGGCAGCCAAGCTGGACGGCGCAAACCATTTCCAGACCTTGTTCAAGATCGTGCTGCCCCTGTCCAAGCCCATCATCGCCACGCTGAGCCTGTTCTACGCCGTTGGCCGCTGGAACGCTTACGCGGACGCGAAGTACTACATCACCACCAAGGCGCTGCAACCCCTGCAGTACCTGCTGAGCAACATGGTGCTGTCCTCTGGCTCCGATGCCATCAGCCTTTCCGAGAATGCTGCCGTGGTCTCCACCCCGGAAGTCCTCCAGGCTGCTACCATCATGTTCGCTACGCTGCCCATCATCATGGTTTACCCCTTCGTCCAGAAGTACTTCGTCAAGGGCGCCATGATCGGTGCAGTGAAGGGCTAAAGGGGCTCTGCCCCTTTAGAATCCCCGCTCAAGGGGCTTTGCCCCTTGAGAATCCCTACGAAGGGTCTTCGACCCTTTCGAAACCCATGCGGGGAGGGCGTTGCAGGGCGGTCTCCGAGCAGGGGTCACGCCGCGCAACGGGCGCGCCGCGACGCGGGGCAAGTTGCATTTTCGCACACCTGTAGGGGCGATCTGCGATCGCCCGCCGTCCGCACTCTCAATTCCTAATTCACAATTCCCTTGGAATAGTGGCGGTTGTTTGATCTCGCCATTATCATAAATCAAATTAGGAGGAACAAACTATGAAGCGCATCGTTTCCATGATCCTGGCGCTGGTGATGGTTCTCAGCATGTTCGCCGTGGCGAATGCTGAAGCTGCTACCGGCATGGCCGCCTGGACTCCCTTTGAGGAGACCGTGACCATCACTGTTCCCGTGTACGATCGTTCCAAGGCTGGCTATCCCGCCGTTGACGACAACTACTGGACCCAGTGGATCCAGAAGGAGTTCGGCGACAAGTGGAATATCGACGTGAACTACGTGGCGATCCCCCGTGGCGACGTCATGACCAAGTACAACCTGCTCATCGCCGATAAGCAGACCCCCACCATCATGATGGAGTATGACTATCCCAAGGTTGCCCAGTGGGCCACCGACGGTGCCATGCAGACCATCGAGCTGGAGAAGTTCGCTGCTGTTGCTCCCACCTACTACGGCAAGATGGTGGAAAACAACCAGCTGGGCTACACCGACATCAACGGTGAGACCTACTTCGTCCTCTCCGAGCGTCCCTACTACAACACCAACTACACCTACTTCACCTTTGTGCGTATGGACTGGCTGCGTGCTGTGGGCTATGACCATGTGCCCGCCACTTACGAAGAGCACAAGGATGCCATCAACAAGATCATCCAGGCCGGCCTGACCGACCAGGCTCCTCTGGGTCTGGGCATCCCCTCCGCCGCTTATGTGGCTAACTTCGCTTATCATGATGCTGACCTGGTGGAAGCCGAGTGGGCGCAGCACTGCTCTCTGGGCACCGCTTCCATGACCTGGGAGCCCACCAAGCGCCTGCTGAAGCGCACCAACGACGAATACCACATGGGCTGGTACTCCTCTGAGTTCGACCTGGACAAGAACACCGCCGGTGCTGCTGCCGACCAGATGCAGACCGACTTCATCAACGGCAAGATCTATCAGTATGGCGGCTACATGGCCTCCAACGTGGACTGGCTGAAGGCCTTCTACGACAACAACCCCGGTGCTGAGCTGGCCATCGCTTCCGCCTACGCTGTGGAAGAAGAAGGCGTTGCTACCGCCCGTAACCGTGCTGACAACCCCTTCGGCATGATCGTTGGCTTCTCTTCCTATGCTACCGAAGACCAGCTGAAGGCTGCCTGGATGCTCATGGAGTGGATGATTCAGCCTGAAAACCTGTTCGTGCTGGAGAACGGCATCGAAGGCACCACCTATGAGATGGTGGACGGCAAGCCCTCTGTGTTCGGCGATTACATGGGTGACGGCATGCTGAACCACAACATGAACATCGACATGACCTGCCTGGTTCACGCCTCTAAGGTTGTGGGTACTGTGGAAGATTCCATCAAGGCTGTGGCTCCTCAGGGCCTGCCTCAGGACTTCGCTCAGGCTATGATCGACTCCTGGACCACCGGCACCAAGGCCATTGCTGACCGCGGCAATGCTTACTCCGATCCCATCTTCGCCGTGGCTATCGAGTCCGAGTCCGAGTACAGCGCTACCCTGCTGTCCAAGTGGCAGGAGTTCTACGCCAAGCTGGTGAAGTGCGATCCCGCCGAGTTCGATGCTCTGTACGAGCAGCTGAGCCAGGAATACCTGGATGCCGGCTATCAGGAGATCATCGACGAGCGTCTGGAAGCCTACAACAACGGCCAGACCACCAAGCTGCCCCAGAAGTAATTCACAGGCAACAAAACAGCCGGAGTCCGCAAGGACTCCGGTTTTTGTGTGTAGGAAACGGGCATGAAAAAAAAACCGGCACGGCTTGCGCCGCACCGGGAAGGAGAAAAGGGAGGAGTTTACAGCTTGATAACACCCTGCATCAGCTCGGTGATCATCAGGAAGGTCAGGCCCTGGCCATAGGCGGTGGGGGTGACGATGATATCCTTGTAGTGCTGCAGGTTATAGCCCATGCCCGTGCCGCCGGAAACACCCTGCACGGCGCCGGTCTCGTCGATCTGGTCCAGCACGGCCTGGGCGGCCAGCTTGCCCATTTCCACGTACTTGTCATCCTTGAGGATGCCCATGCGCACGCCCTTCATCACGCCGTAGGCAATGGCGGCGGTGGCGGAGGTTTCGCAGTAGGTTTCCTCCACGTCGATCAGGGTGGTGTACAGGCCGTTCACGCGCTGGTACTTCCACAGGGCCAGCACCTGATCCTCCCAGGCGGAGATGATCATGCGCATGGCGGC
>JAFVVG010000047.1 GCA_017502305.1 Clostridia bacterium
AGGGAAGCGAAGTGCGGATGGGATAAACGCTGAAAGCATCTAAGCGTGAAGCCCACCTCAAGAATAAGATTCCCATTCGAAAGAAGTAAGACCCCTGGAGGACTACCAGGTAGATAGGTCATCGGTGGAAGTGTGGTAACACATGCAGCTTGGTGATACTAATAGGTCGAGGGCTTGATTTAACGCAAAGTCCTTGAAAAGAGACTAATTGGAAAACGGTCAGTCAGAGAATCATTCTTGTGCAGTTGTCAAGGTGTAGGAAACGCAAAGTAATGGTTGACAGGACAAAGAGAAACCATTATAATGCGAACAGACAAGCAGGCGCGCGGCGGCCGAGCTGGGCGAAAGACCAGATTGGCGGAAAAGGCCGTGGGCACTGCCTACATAGCTCACCATTTCCGGTGGCAATGACGAAGGGGTCCCACCTGTTCCCATCCCGAACACAGAAGTTAAGCCCTTCAGTGCCGAAAGTACTTGGCTGGACACGGCCCGGGAGGATAGGTCGCTGCCGGATTCTATTTTCCTCAGTAGCTCAATGGCAGAGCACCCGGCTGTTAACCGGGTTGTTGTAGGTTCGAGCCCTACCTGGGGAGCCAGCGATCACGCAGATGTTGCTACAACGTCTGCGTGATTTTTTGCATTTTGTCAGGAATATCTTAAACTAGTTGCCTGAACGCTATGGAAAAACACATTTCTGCTGACGATACCATTTGGTACACGCGGTGTTTTCGTAATATGGCACCATTTTTTGCGCGAAAAACCTTCAAGAACAGGTTTCTTTTGGTTGAAAAAACGGAGAAATTCATTATACTATATAGTGAAATGAAAGCTGATACGTTCTTATGAAATAGATAGGAGAGGGAGCAGAACAATGAGAAAACCCTTGAAAAGGCTGTTTGTGATCTTTGGGGCATTGGCGCTGCTGGGCAGCTTCATTTGCGCTGCCGCTGAGACGACGTCGGCGCTGAATTTACCTTCTGCGCTGCAGGTGATTGACGTGGAGGCGTTTTACGGCGACAACGCGCTTCAAAAGGTTGTTGTACCGGACGGTACAACGGAAATCCGCAGCCGTGCGTTTGCGGGTAGTTCCATAACAGAACTGGTTCTGCCGGATACGCTGACCCTGATCGCGGAAGATGCATTTCAGGGCTGCAGTGAATTCACCGTTGTTGTTCCGGAAAACTGCTATGCCTATGACAGGTGTGTTGAGCTTGGCCTGATCACGCTGGGAAACCCGGATCTTTCCTGGATTGAATCCGAGCATCCCTATGCGGATAATTTCGATTACACCTGGACATACGATGCCGGGGAAGGCACTGAAAGCGTCACCATTACGTTTGCGGCCGAGACCGAAACGGAAGACGGCTATGACTTTGTCTACATCTATACGCTGGATGACGTGGAGGTCGGCAAATATACCGGCACGGAACTGGCCGGACAGTCTGTTACCGTTGACGGCACCGGCTTTAAGCTGCGCCTGACCAGCGATGAAGCCTGGGATGCACCCAATGCCTACTATGGCTTCAGGCTGGAGAGCATCGTGCCCAAGCTGGCTGTGCCGCTGGCTTTGGAATCCATTACCGCGGAAAACAGCACCGTGATTGCGGGCGAGACCATCCGCTGGACGGTTGCGACCACCGGCGGCAAGGAACCTGTATATTGCGATTACACCGTTCTTCGGGGCGAAGAAGAAATAGCCTCCGGTACCATGGAGACGCCGGCCGCAATCGAATACGTGCCCATGAAGGTGGGCGAATACAGGCTGTCTGTTGCCGTGCGGGACAGCAATGATGTGGCGCTTCCTGCGGTAATGAGCGAAGTTGTGACCGCGGCACCCAGCGCCGTATACCCGGAATCCAAGCATCCCTATCCTCCGCGGTGGGAGGGGCGCTGGTTCTATGCGGCGGAGGAGAATGTTCAGAAACTGCTGGTCACCTTCTCTGAGGAGAGCGAAATCCACAAGTGGAGCGATTTCGCGGTCTATGATCAGGATGGTGCGCTGGTCAAAACATATGCCGGAAAGGATCTGGCCGGCAAAACCCTTGAGATCATTGGCAATGCGTTTACTATTCACCTGAATGCTCCCAATGCGGGAACGGCCTATGGTTTTTCCATCACCAATATCGAAAAGTATGTGCCCGGCCCGATGAGCTTTGTTTCCATGACGGTGGACAAGGCAAAGACCAAGGTCGGCGAACCGATCGTATGGACGCTGGAGACCGAGGGCGGCCACTGGCCTGTTACTTACGTCTACACCATCACACTGAACGGGGAAACCAAGTATACCGGTTCTGTTACCCGGCCGGATACGATTACGTATATCCCGATGGAGGCCGGCGATTACACCCTGAGCGTTGTGACCAGAGATGCTGAGGGCAATGAGCTTGAGGCCCAGACCAGCAAGGTACGAGCTGCCGCGCAGGACGCGACGCCGGAAGCTGATTTCACATATGAGGCGATTAACGGCCTGGATGCGCGCCTCACCGGCTACACGGGTGAAGACACGACCGTAATCGTGCCGGAAACTGTGGGCGGCTACAAGGTCACGGAAATCGGCAGCCGCGCCTTTGCCGATCACGCGACGCTGGTCAGCATAGCGCTGCCGGCAACGGTGACCAAGATCCATGAATATGCTTTTTCCAACTGCGATGCGCTGAAGGCTGTGCATATGGAAGAGGGCCTGGTTTCCGTGGGTTATCGGGCCTTCGAAGACTGCGATGAGCTGCGCAGCATTGTTTTCCCGGATTCTGTGACCACCTTGGGCGACCGGGTGCTGCGCCACTGCGACAATCTTTCTTATGTGGGCTTCCCGGTGAACTGGACGAACGCGGATGTTGAAACTGTTGCCACCTGTCCGCGCCTGACCCGCATTGAGCTGCCCGAAGGCATGAAGGAGGTTCCCGCCGATGCCTTCAGGAGCTGCCGGTTCATCAGGGAAGTTGTCTTCCCCTCCACGATGCAGGTGATCAATGAGGACGCCTTCTACGATTGCGTCAGGCTCAATAAGATCAATCTGCCCGACGGCCTGGAAGAAATTCGCATGAACGCCTTCTGCGGCACAGCGCTGACAGCCATCGACGTGCCTGCAAGCGTAACTTACCTGTCCGGCTTCCACGGCTGCAAGCAGCTGAAGGATGTGCGCCTGCACGAGGGCCTGGTGGAAATCGGACGCGACGCCTTCCACACCTGCACCAGCCTTGTCGAAATTGAGATCCCCGAAAGCGTCAGAACGATCAGCTACTATGCGTTTTGCAATTGCGAAAAGCTGAAATCCATCAAGCTGCCCGATGGGGTACGAACCATCAATGAGTATGCTTTCCACAACTGCAAATCTCTGGAAAGCTTTGACTATCCTCTCAGCTGGACAACGGTCAACGGCAACAACATCTTTGAAGGCTGCGAAAAGCTGACCTCCGTGACCATCCCCGAGGGCGTGACCGAAATCCCGAGGCGAGCATTCTCCGGCAATATCTATCTGAAGGAGGTCAATTTCCCCTCCACGCTGGAAGTCATCGGCAGCGATGCCTTCGCGGGCTGTAAGTCGCTTACCAAGGTTGTGATTCCCCAGAACGTTATCACCATTGGCTTCTGGACGTTCAACGGCTGCACGAATCTTGAAGAGGTTGTCTTCAACGAGGTCCTCAAGGAGATCCGGCCGGGCGCCTTTGCCAACTGTCCCTCGCTTGTGGAGATCAACCTGCCCGACAGCGTGAAGGAGATTGGTGAGCAGTGCTTTGAAAACTGCACGGGGCTGGAAACCTTCCGCTATCCGCTGAGCTGGGAAAAGGTGACCAGCCGCCACAACAACGGCGCGCTTTACGGCGGCAATATCTTCACCGGCTGCACAAAAATGACCTCCTATACCATCCCCGAGGGCGTGACCACGATTCCGAACAGCGCCTTTGAGGGCGCGACCAGCCTGGAGGAAATCCATTTCCCCTCCACGCTGGAGACGATTGGCTGTGACGCCTTCAAGGGCTGCACGAAACTCACTGTTATTGAACTGCCCGCAAACCTCAAGACGCTCCGCCTCAACGTGTTCCGCGACTGTACCGGCATCAAGGACGTCATTTTCAATGATGGGCTGGAAAGCGTGCAGGCTGGCGCCTTTGCCTATTGCACTTCTCTTGTTGATGCTGATCTGCCCGACAGCGTGCAGGAGATCGGCGAGTTGTGCTTCGAAGGCTGCGCGGCCCTGAAATCCTTCCACTATCCGATGAGCTGGGCCAGGGTGACCAGCCGCTATGACAACGGTGCGCTCTATGGCGGCGGTACGTTCAAGAATTGCCCCGGCCTGACCAGCATCACGGTTCCCGAGGGCATAACGGCCATTCCGGATTATGCCTTCGCGGCTTCCACCTACCTGGAGGAGGTATCTCTTCCCTCGACGCTGGAGGTCGTTGGCCGGTGGGCCTTTGAATACTGCCCGCTGCTGACAACCGTGGAGCTGCCTGCCAATGTGAAGAGCCTGCGGCTGCGCGCGTTCCATGGCTGCGAAAAGCTCAAGGACGTGGTTTTCCCTGAAGGGCTGGAGGAAATCCATGCCGGTTGCTTTGGCAACTGCCCCAAGCTTCTGGATGCCGATCTGCCCAACAGCGTCAAGACCGTCGGCGAGGAATGCTTCATCAACTGCGTATCGCTGACGCATTTCAACTATCCGCTCAGCCTGGATTACGTAAGCAGCCGTTATGAAAACGGTCATCTTTACGGCGGCAACACCTTCACCGGCTGCGAGAGCCTGACCTCTGTTGTCGTACCCGAGGGCGTCCAGCACATTCCGGCTGCCTTGTTTGAGGGCGCGGACTATCTTCTGAGCGTCTCCCTTCCCTCTACGCTGACGAAAATCGGAAGCACGGCCTTCGCGGGCTGCGCCGTTATGCCGCAAATCTACATCTCTCCTGCGGTGACCACGATCTGGGACAATGCTTTCGACCATTGTCCTGAGCTGACCATCTGGACAGAGTATGGCGCTACCGCTCTCCAGCATGCCATCAAGCGGGGAATCCCGTATTACTATCTCACGCCCGATGGTGTGAACATTCCCTCCGGTACGCTCTATAGGGGCGATGGCTATAATCTCTATGGCTATGCCCGCGCCAGCGTACCTCTCACGGATGTGACCGCAACCATCTGGGACGGTACTGGCACGAATGTGATCCAGACGATTTCTGTGAACCCCGGTGTGCTGGATTACAACATGGCCGGCACGGTAAACGCCAGCTTGCGTTTCTCTGAGTTGCCGCTGGGCAACTACCGCTTCACGCTCAATGCGAGAACGGATGTCTCGGAGGAGCTTTGGGCAAACACCAGCTTCGTCATTGTTCCGCCGCCGCTGAGAGTCTACGTCACCGGTCTGGATGGACTGACCGGAGCGGTTGGAAATGATTTTGCCTTCGGCGGCATGATCTATTCCAACTATCCTATGACCAATGTCACCGTGACGCTGAAGAACGTCAGCACCGGTAAGGTCTGCGCAAACTTCACCTGCGCGCCCAATACCCTTTCGTATTCGCTGACCGGCACCACCGGCATCAGCTTTGCGCAGCTGCCCACGGGCAACTATCAGCTGACCATATCCGTCAGCGGCAACGGCGAGACCAAGGTGCCCAAGGACGTTTTCTTCACCATTGGCGCGTTTGATCAGGCAATAAGCAGCGACATTTTTGACCAGCTGGTGAGCTTTGTGGGCGATCCGAGCAACCAGATGATCTTCAGCCGGTTCAATGAAGGCAGCGCCTTCCTCAGCAGCATTGATTTCTCTGATTCTCTGTTCATGTCCATCCATTTCCGCAGCGAAATGTGCATCGACGCCATAAGCAAAGCGCTGACTTCCGACAAGCTTTCCCGGTTCATGGTGCAGCGTTACAAGAAGGAAGTTGCCGCTATCATTGATGAGATCGATTCCAAAACGAACCTGACCACGTCGGATTCGATGTACATCGGAATGGTGGAATCCATGACGAAAAACATGCGGATCACGTTCTATGTGGACAAGGAAGATTCGCTGGTTCCCAAGTACATGAAGGAGATGAGCAAGAAAGTCAATGACCAGCTTGATGAGCTGGATAAGGTATGTGAAATAGCCAACTGGGTGCTGGACGCCAAGGATTATTACAGTGCGTTTTTGCAGAACTACGAGAACTCGCTGATGATCCTTGAGGTGTACAGTAATTATTCACAAACCACCAATCCTGAACTGAAGGCTGCCATTGAGGAATTGGCGAAGGACTATACCAGCAAGGTTTCCAAGGCGCTCAATCTGGTGACGAACCTGCTGATTGACAACATGAGCAAGCAGCTGTATTCCGGTGCGGTGAGCCTGTTCAAGACAGAAACGTCTCTCCTGAATAAAGTTGTCACCGGAAGCGCCGGCAATTTCTCCCTCATGCTGACTATTGCCAATTTTGCCATTGACGCCACCCTAGAGCTGAATAACCTGGATAAGATTGCCGATAATCAGATGAACGCCATGATTCAGATCGAAACCTTCGGCCAGGCCGTTGACTCGTACTACGCTGCCTTCGGCGCGGTCTATGAAGGCGATACCTCCACGGGCGCGCTGAACAGGCTGGCCATCAGCTATCAGCTTTGCTGCATATCCGGCGAGAGAATGTATGAGTCGCTGGCCAAAACGGCATGGTTTGAGAAGAACTACGACGATAACAATGCCTTCATGAGCAAATACGCCGAATTGTGGCGACTGGAAAGCGCAGAACCTTTCAGCCGGTGGCGATAAAAAAGGTCTCTGAGGCGCATCTGGTATTCACAATGAAATACCGAGGACGTTGTTTCTTGAAGCAAAACGGGCTGGATCGGCCCAGGAAGATCCGCACACGATGTGTGCGGATCTTTTGTTGATCAAAGGGAAGAAGAAATCCGCGCGTGATTGAAGAGAGGGAAAAAATATGGTATAGTATGATAAGTCGAGTGTATTGCGCATGAATGTCTTGGCGCGGAAAAGGAAAAGCATGAGGAAATTATTGATTTGCATATTTGTCCTGGCGCTTTTGTGCCCCGGTCAGGGGAGCCTTGCGGAAAGCCGGCTGACGCTGCCCTCTGCGCTGGAGGTGCTGGACGACGAGTGCTTCCAGGGCTGCGAGAGGATTGAAACCGTCAGTGTGCCGGATAAGGTGCATTATCTGGGCGAAAGAGCCTTCGCCAATTGTTATAATCTCCGCTGGACGGCCATACCGGAAAGCATCAACGAGATTGGCAAGGATTGCTTCGCGGAATGCGGCGACGCCCTGCTGGTGGCGTGCGGTGCGGGCAGCGTTGCCCATCAGTTTGCCATGATCAATGGGCTGGATTATAACGCCAATACCCTTTGCCGGGCGCTTATTGTGGGGCAAAGCTATACGGGAACAAGCCTGGCGCTGAGGGGCCCTGCCAACGACGCCCGCGCCATGCGGTTTATGCTGATGAATCAGTCGGACCGCCCCTTTATCACAACGCAGGGCAGCGATCTTCCGGCCCAGGAACTGCTGGAAAAAACAGCGGCCGTTTTCGCTTCGGCAAAGGAGCAGGATATTTCCCTGTTCTATTATTCAGGCCACGGCGGGCTTGATGGCGAGCTGGTCTGCGTGGACGGCATGAGTGTGAAGCCCGCGGAGCTGCGGGAGGAGCTGGATAATGTGCCTGGCAGAAAGATCGTGATCATTGACGCCTGTTACAGCGGACAGTGGATAAACAGTGCCGTCGCGTCCAGGAGTGTGCAGGACTTCAGCAGCGCGTTCGTTTCGGCGTTTATGGGGCAGAAACGCTCCGCGGGCAACGGGGAGTATTTCATCATCGCCTCCGCCAGAAGCGACGAGGAGTGCATGGAGATGCCCATTACATCCGACGATCAGACAAAGGTGATGGGCTGCTTCACCTATTACTTCTGCCGCGGCTGCGGGTGGGACGGCGTGACCAGCCGCCTGACGGAAAAGGAAGCAGACGGCAATGGCGATGGCGCGGTCTCCATTGCGGAGATATTCGAATATGCATCCGAACAGGCGCTGACAGTGAGCCCGGATCAACATGCCCAAACCAACGCGAAAACCTGCTGGTCCTTTGCGCCGTTCAGATAATGAATGACCCAAAAGGGTGTTCCCTGCCAACGGAATGGATGAAAAGGCCTATGTTATTCTTCGCAATGGCAGTAAGTGATGCCGATCGTGTTGCTTACTGCTTTCGTTACTTTTTGATTGTATGAGCACGCTGAACCTGAATTCGAATAACTGTTCGAACAGGAGACCGTGAATGCAGAGGACGTTGGTTTCTTCAAGACTTTTGGTAAATCATTAGCCGGAAGTGAAATTCAATTATGACAATAAGGACGTTCATTATGATGAAAAAGAAATTCTCCCTCTCCACAACGCATATGATTATGCTGAGTTTTTTAGCGGTGATTCTTGTTGGAAGCCTTCTTCTGTCTCTACCGATCAGTTCTGCAAACGGCAAAGCAGTTCCGTATCTGGATGCTCTGTTTACAGCCACTACAGCCACCTGCGTAACGGGGTTGGTAACACTTCCTACAGTAACAACGTGGAGTGTGTTTGGGCAAGTAATAATCTTGGTTCTGATCCAAGTAGGGGGGTTAGGCGTTATAACGATTATGTCTGCCATAATGATTCTGCTGCAAAAACGAATGGGGATCAACAGCCGGCTTCTGCTGCAGGATGCATTGAACCTGAACAGTCTTTCCGGTATTGTTCGCTTCGTTAAACGTGTGCTTCTGGGAACCTTCTTGGTGGAAGGAATTGGCGCATTGCTTTACATGATCGAGTTTGTACCTGAGTATGGTCTGAGAGGGATCTGGATATCTGTATTTACATCTATTTCAGCCTTTTGCAATGCTGGTATTGATATCATTGCGGAGAACAGCTTGTGCAACTATGCAACAAATCCCCTCATTAACGCCGTCACCAGCCTGCTGATTATTTTAGGTGGCATCGGATATATTGTGTGGTGGGATATGATGGGACTTGGTAAAAGAACTGCGCAAAAGAAACACATGAGTTTCCGCAACCTCTCCCTACATAGCAAAATTGCTATTGTTACAACTTTGATTCTGATCTTTGGCGGCGGGGTACTTATCTTGTTGTTTGAGTATGATAATCCGCTGACCATCGGCAACCTGTCCATTTTCGACAAAATACAAGTCTCTCTGTTCCAGTCGATTTCCACGAGAACAGCCGGTTTTGCAACTGTTCCGCAGCAAAATTTGACCAATGCTTCCTCTATCCTTTGCCTGCTGCTCATGTCTATTGGCGGTTCTCCTGTTGGTACTGCCGGCGGAATAAAAACAGTAACCGTTGCTGTTTTGGTGGTATCGGCAATTGCAACGATTCAGAACAAGCAGGAAGTATCTATGTTCAACCGCAATATTTCCAAGCAGATGGTTAACAAGGCAGTGGCTGTTACCTTGATGTCCTTTTCGATTATGCTCACATCCACCATTCTGCTTTCTGCTGTATCCGGTGCGGATGCCCTGGATATCTTTTTTGAAACAGTCAGCGCTACCGCAACGGTGGGCTTGACTCGGGATCTGACACCAGTTCTGAATTCCGCAGGGAAAATGATTATCATCGGAACCATGTACCTTGGCAGAGTGGGTCCGATTTCGCTGGCACTTGCATTGAATTCTGGAAAGAAGCATCAGAACATCATCAAGAATCCCACAGAAGAAATCAGTGTTGGATAAAGGAGCGTTGATTTGACCATGAAAAAAACGTATGCAGTATTTGGTCTGGGGCGGTACGGTATTGCTGTAGCCCGTGAACTCGTCCGTAACGGTGCAGAAGTAATCGCTGTGGACGTCGATGAAAGGATTGTGAATACAGCTGCAGACGAACTGCCGATCTGCAAATGTGCTGACGTTACCGATCCCGAAGTCATCCGGCAGTTGGGCATTTCCAACGTGGATGTAGTCATCATTTCAATGGCCACCAACCTGGAAGCCAGCGTTATGGCAGTAACCCTTTGCAAGGAAATCGGTGTAAAGACTGTAATCGCCAAGAGTGCCAATGAAATGCATCAGAAGATTCTCATTCGTGTTGGTGCGGACACGGTTGTGTTTCCGGAAAACGAATCCGGCATCCGCTTGGCTAAAAATTTGCTCAGTTCCGGTTTCGTCGACATGGTTTCTCTGGCGAAAAATGTATCGATGATAGAACTGGATGTAAAACCGGAGTGGGTGAATAAAAACCTGATCGAGTTGAATATGCGAAAAAAGTATTCCGTCAATGTGGTGGCTATCCACAAAGGAGAATCTGTCAGTGTGGATGTTGATCCCCATGCACCGCTGCAAGCAGATGACAAACTGATTGTGATTGCGAATACGGCGAAACTGTCTGAATTGATCTGATTGTAGAGAAGCTGCACTTCAGGCAAGGCGAATCCGAAATGGCAATCGTCACCCAGAACAAGCCAATTACCAAATCCCAATTTGCCGAGCAGACGTCCCCCTCTTTCCCATTGTTTCAGGAGGGCGCAATCATGCGCGCCGTATCGGTGTATTGCGTTTATTAGGCCACATAAGAAAACGAGCATCCGATTTTTTAGCGGATGCTCGTTTGTTCGTTGTTGGATAAACTGTTCCTTCAGAATCCTCACGCCGGGGGAAGATCCTTTTTTGCGTATGAAAAAACCGCCCGGAGCGTTGGCTGCGGGCGGTGGTGGTGGGTTTATTCGAAAATGGCCTGTACGCTGAAGGCCTGGTCGAAGGTAACGGTGACGGTTAAGTCCGTCTCGCTGGAGAGCGTTGCGCCATCAGCTGTCCAGCCCTTGAAGGTGTGGCCTTCGGCGGGAAGGGCAGTCAGGGTGATGGGATGCTCGGTGAAGTACATGCCGGTATAGGAGGTCTGGGGGATCCGCGTGCGGTTTACCTGAACACTGCCCAGGGCAGCATCACTGACGGTGACGGTGACCCGCGCGGGGGCGCTGTAACCGAAGGCACGGCGCAGGATCTCGGGCATGTAAGTGTAACGGCCCCGCAGGTAGGTGGCCAGCTGATCCAGTTTGGTGGACTGGTGGTGGTCAAGGCTCCACAGGGCAACCCAGTCCGGGCCGAAACGCTTGAAGGTATCCCGCATCAGGTGTTCGTATACGGGACGCATCTCCCTGAGCATTTGCTCCATGCGCTTGGTTTCAAAGTTGAGGTTGCGCATGTCGCACATGGCCAGCACGAATTCCTTGCGGAAGTCCGGGTTCTGGTAGAGGGAGTAGAACATGCGCTGGGGATGGCGCTCCTCGGCGTCCTCAGCGGGGGCGCTGAGGGCGGGGGTGATGTTATCCGTATCGAAGGCACGGCCGTTGCCCCAGATATCCGCGCCCTGCTCGGTATCAAAAAGCAGGAAGCGCCACTGGCCATCGCAATAGGGCGCGTCGCTGGTTTCCCGGGCGCGCCAGATCATCCAGTTGTTGTTCTGGAAGATGCTGTCGGTATTGTTGACGTAAAGGTGCAGCGCGCAATACTGGGCAAAAGCGGGAAGATCCAGCATTTCGCAGGCCTTGCGGTAGTTCTCCTCGTTGGTCATGTCGCCGTAGGCGATGAAATCAAACATTTCCTCGAAGAGCTCCACGTCGCTTTCCACGCCGTCCTCCAGGCGGCCGTTCTTGAAGACGACCACGTTTTCATCGGGCACGCCGTAGTTGTTTTCAACGGCGTGATCGCTGTATTCCTCGGTAATGTTATACATGCCCCAGTATTCGCCGTTGATAAACACCACGCAGGGGACGCTGGTCTGGGTCATGTAGTCCAGGCCCTCGCCCAGGCGCTGGAAGAAGGGATCGCGCAGGCGGGTGTTTTCGCTGTCGTTGCCGCCGTTGCGCAGGGTGAAGGATTTGTATTTCTCCACCTGGCCGTTGCCGTCGGCACGGGGATTGTCGCCCAGGATGGGGAACTTCAGGCTCTT
Organism: Clostridia bacterium; assembly: GCA_017502305.1. Classification (GTDB taxonomy): domain Bacteria; phylum Bacillota; class Clostridia; order Christensenellales; family Aristaeellaceae; genus UBA11524. Next base: position 11,898 of record JAFVVG010000047.1, read on the forward strand.
TTCGCCGTATTGCTCACGGGCGATGAGGCGCAGGCTTTTCTGGTTGAAATAGCGGGAAACGCCGCCCTTGATGCGAATGCCCATATCCTGGGTGAAGCCCACGGTGCCGTCGGCTGCCAGATACTGCACGGTTACGGGGCGCTCCCATTCCATGCCCCTCAGGGAGAAGTTGCCCTGGGTCTGCCAGTTCTCATAGGGGGATGTCTGCTCGGAATCCCACTCGGCCCAGTGCGCGCCCAGCACATAGATGCCCGTTTCATAATCGAAAAGATCCTCGGCGTTCATCATCAGGGAGATGACGGGCACGTCGCCGTAAAGCTCCTCCCGGTCAACATTGACAAAGTAGGTGCCGTTGATGACCTCTGTCTCCTGGCCGTTGGGATAGACAGCCCAGGCCCGGATGATGTGAGCTTTGGTGATGTTTTCCACGGGGATGAAATCCGTGTAGGTGACGCCGCCCTGGGCGGAAAGATCGTTGGGCTCCTCGGTGCGGTCCTCCAGGTAGAAGGCGCCGTCGTAATAGAAGCTGCTTTCGCCGTCCTCGGTGGGGACGGAGCCGTCCAGGGTATAATAGATATCTGCGTCGGGATCGTCGCAGAAAATCTCGACCTCGATAGGCTCGTCATAGAAGCCGCTTTCGTGGCTGAACCACAGTCCCTCCTGGGCCAGGGCGCAGGCGGGCAGCAAAACGAGCAGACAAAGGGCAATCACAAGTTTACGCATGGCAGCATTCTCCTTGTCAAAACGTGCTATGGGTTGACTTTATCACAAAGCTGGTTATCCGTCAACCAAAAGGGGCGGGTGATGACAAAAAACAAGCGATACCAGGCAAAAAATACCCCTTTCACAGAAAGGATTTTTATGGTAAAATAATTGACACGATAGGATGTATATGCCATGTAACGAAATTCGCCCGGGCGGGCGGATCCATTTTGCGGACGAGGAGGCCACGCGATGATCACGGATAAGCGGAAAACACTGGGCGTATTCATGAACAAAGCGGATCTGAACTTCCAGAATACGGTGCAGAGGGTCACGCGTCAGCGCGCCCGTGAAATGGGCTATGATATCTTTTATTTTTTCACGGTGGGCTATCGCGAAAGCGCCAACTTCTATGATGAGCAGGAAAAAGGCATGTTCGCCTTTACCCCCATCGAAAAGCTGGACGGCGTGCTGGTTACGCCGGATACCTATGATATGCCCGGCTTCCGCGACGCCTTGTTTGATATGCTGGAAAGGCGCGCGACCTGCCCTGTGGTCTGTGTCCGCGACCGGCTGAGCAAGTTTGACAGCTTCTATACCGATGAGGACAAAGCCCTCCGCCCGCTGATGCGGCACCTGCTGGAGGAACACGGCTTCCGCAAGATCTGCTTCCTGGCCGGATACAAGGAGCATCCCGACAGCAACGCCCGCCTGGCCTGCTATCTGGATGAAATGGAAAAGCACGGCGTGCCGCTGCCTGCCAACGCGGTTTATCATGGCAGCATGTGGAGCCGCGGAATCGATAAGGCATACGAGTATTTCTACAGCGATCCCGCCAATTGGCCGGAGGCTGTTGTCTGCGCCAACGATTATATGGCCCATGCCCTCATCGAAGAGGTGAACAAGCATGGCTATAATGTGCCCAAGGATACGGTGATCACCGGCTTTGACGACATCGCCGCATCCAAGCGCTCTGTGCCCTCCCTGACCACGGTGGGCCAGGATTATACCAAGATGGTCGGCCGCGCCATGGACCTTCTGCACGAGCGTATCCAGCAGAAGGAAAAGGGCATTGTGGAATATGAATATCAGCACCGGGGCATTTCCGGCGCCCTGGAGATCCGCGAAAGCTGCGGCTGTGCCACCAGGCCCGATGCCGCTCAGCTCAGCGACGAGGTGCATCGCCTGGAGCAGGAAAACCGGAATATGGGCCAGCGTGAGGTCAGCCAGACCTATTTCGCCATCGAGCTGAACAGCGCCGACAGTTATGCCGAGGTGCATGAAACCATCTTCCGCAAGCTGGAGGACGTGCCCACCATCCGGGACTTCTATCTTTGCCTCTTCCGGGACGAGAAAGGCTTTGCCGGCAGCATCACTCCCCAGGCGCAGCTGGTTTCCGCCATCCGCGACAGGGAAGATGGCGGTATGCCCATGACCTGCTTCGACAGGGATTATCTGCTGCCCGCCTGCGCGGAACGCCCTGACGAGCCCCAGGCCTTCTATATTCACCTGCTGCATCAGCGCCATAATACGTATGGCTATACGGTTATACAGTTCAACGGCGACGCCACCCCCAGCCAGTTCTACCTGCACTGGAACATCATTGTTTCCATCGCCCTGAGAAACCTGGATTATCAGGGCAAGCTGAAGGCGCTTTATGAAGAGCGCCGCCGCTCCTCCATTACCGACGCGCTGACGGGCCTGAACAACCGCCGCGGCCTGACGGAGCAGGTGGAGCCCATCTGGCAGGATATGTGCCGCCAGGGCAGAACGGTATGCTTCGTCTCCATGGATTTGGATAACCTCAAGCCCATCAACGATACCTTCGGGCATAAGGGCGGCGACGAAGCCCTGCGCACCATTGCCGAGGGGATCCGCGCCGCGGCGCCTGAAAACGCCACGGCGGCCCGCATCGGCGGCGATGAATACCTGATCTTCATTCCCGATTGCGATGAGGATGACGCCGCTGCCTTCCAGGGCCGGTTCGCGGCCTATCTGGCGGAGCACAACCAGCATTCCCGCTTCCCGGTGGGCGCCTCGGTGGGTACGTGGGTGGTCAGGCTGGAGGAAGGCCTGACGCTGGATCACTGCGTCAACGAGAGTGACGCCAGCCTGTATAAGGCAAAGCATATGCGCCATGCCGAGCTGGAGGCCCATGCCCGCAGCTTCGGCGGCAAAAGGAGAACCTATGGTCAGGAATAACCCCATTATCTGGGCCGATTACCCCGACCTGGATATCATTCGGGTCAACGATATCTACTATATGTGCACCACCACGATGCACGTTTTTCCCGGCGGCGAGATTCTTCGCTCCCGGGATCTTCTTCATTGGGAGCATTGCGCCTACGTCTATGACACGCTGGGGGAGCATCCCGGCCAGCGGCTGGACGACGGCAAAGGGATCTACGGCCAGGGCATGTGGGCGGGCAGCCTGCGGCATCATGGCGGTAAGTTCCACCTGGTGTTCATGTGCAATGATACCCACTCCGCTTATTACTTCACCGCTGAAAAGGCGGAAGGCCCCTGGCAGCGCCACCCCATGGCCGGCTTTTACCACGATCCCTCCATCCTGTTTGATGATGACGGGCGGGTGTATATCGCCTACGGAAACCGGGAAATTCACCTCACGGAGCTGGAAAGCGGCCTTTCCGCCCCCAAGGAAGGCGGGTTGGACCGGGTGATCCTCCGGGATGAATGCCAGGGCCTGGGCTGGGAAGGCAGCCACCTGTATAAGCTGAACGGCAAGTACTATCTCTTTGGCATTCATTGGCCCAAGGGAAGCTGCCGTGCGGAGGGCTGCTTTGTGGCAGACTCCCTGGAAGGCGAGTTCCGGGGCGGGGAAATTTTGTCCCAGCCCTTCCATGGCCGTGGCGACGGCCCCGCTCAGGGCGGCATTGTGCAGACACCCCAGGGCGATTGGTATCTGATGGTTTTCTAGGATCACGGCGCGGTGGGGCGCATTCCTGTGCTGGCCCCCATGCGCTGGGAAAATGATTTCCCCGTGGTGCCGCCCCTGCCGGAAAGCTTCCGGTGCGGGGAAGTGCAGGTCAGGCCCATGGTGGACAGCGCCTCCCTGCGGGATGGCATCGGCAGCGTGTGGCAGTGGAACCACGAGCCCCATTGGGAGCTGATCCACCAGGACGAAAACGGCCTGCGCCTGACCACCGACAGGTTGGTGGAGCAGCTGCCCCAGTCCGTCAATACGCTGACGCAGCGCACCTTTGGCCCCAGCTGCGCGGTGGAGGTCACCGTGGACGGCACAGACCTGAATGCCGGTGATTTCGCCGGCCTGTGCGCGCTGCAGGGCTGCTTTGGGCAGATCGCGCTTACCAGGGATGAAAGCGGCTTTGCCCTGGCCATGACCACCCACGAGGGCGAACAGGTACGGGTTGCGTGGAGCGATGCTGTGGCGAAGCTCCGGGCGGAATTTGACTTCCGGGATGATACGGTGCGCTTCTTCTATAAGGATCATGGCTGGCGGCCCCTGGGGGACGCCCACCGGCTCTACTACCTGCTGGACCACTTCATGGGCGTGCGGGCAGGGCTGTTCTGTTACAGCACAAAGCAAACCGGCGGAAGCGCGGTCTTTGCCGATTTTGTCTACCATAAGGAGCAAGCATGAACATCATTTTGCAGCCCGTCCCTTTTGAGAAGCGGGCCACGCTGAACAACCTGCTGGAAAAGTACAATTACGAGTTTTCCCAATACGACAAGATACCCTTTGGCCCGGACGGCCTGTTCAGCTACTGGCCCCTGGACCTGTATTGGACAGAGGAAAAGCGTGCCGCCTATTTCATCATGGTGGAGGAAAACCTGGCGGGCTTTGCCCTCATCAACGATCATCCGGAATGCGAAAAGCCCCTCGACTGGGCTGTGGCGGAGTTCTTTGTGGCCTATCCCTACCGCCGCCGGGGCGTGGGCAGCCGGGTGATGGAGGAAATCTTCCGCCGGCACAAGGGTGTGTGGCACATCAAGTACCACCCGGCCAACGCCGCCAGCGTGGCCTTCTGGAACGGCATTGCCCAGCGCCACGCCGCCGGCGCGGTGGAGAAGCTCCGGGGCACAGAGGATTACTACGACGGCACGCCCTCGGAAGTGCTGGTGTTTGAAACGAAATAAAAAAACGGTATCTGTGCATACGCTCAGGTACCGTTTTTGATGCGCTTAATTCTCTGAAAGCCATTTTCTGGCGGCCAGCAGATTATGATGAGGCTGCAAAATCATTCCATTTTTCATTACAAAATCAATATATACCCGGCAAGCATGCTTCAGCGAAATGCGCAGGGCCTCCTTTACCGAAGACAGAAATGGCGGTTCGCCGGACTGATCCCATGCGATTTTGTCTGCCAGAAACAAAGCCATGTCCAGGTCTGTGGCAAGGGGGCGCAAAGTAGTATGACAAGAAATAGCCCGCAGGACAGCGGCATTGTCTACATCAAAGCATTCTTGGGCGATAATGGCGCTCATCTGCTGGTGAAGCAGAAATGGATGGTCAATTTCCGCCTTATCCAGGGGGAAGTTGTGTTCTTGGGCATAGTGCAGCATTTCCTGGGCAGGGACAACGGCGGAGATATCATGTAAAATGCCTGCCAGGCGGCATTGCGTCTCGTTTAGGTTGAAGAATGCTGAAAGATGAACACATTCATTCGCTACCGCCTGCACATGGCGCCAGGTGGCGGACTTGCCGTGGGAAAGCAGCAGCGTACTGGCATCGGTGACGATATCACCTGTACGTTCAACCATGTTGATGCCGGCAAATGTCAGCAGCTTCATATGACTGCCTCCGCTGCCTTGCGCACGGCGTTCATGGCGTGCTTCATGGTCAGGGTGCGGATGCGCTTGCGGTCGCCGTTCAGCCGCAGGGGCAAAACCTCGGTCTTTCCGGCGGTGGAGATGCCCACAAACACCGTGCCCACGGGCTTTTCGGGGGTGCCGCCATCGGGGCCGGCCAGGCCCGTGGCGCTGATGGCAATGTCCGTGCCCAGGCGCTTGCGGGCACCTTCGGCCATGGCGTAGGCCACCTCGGCGCTGACCACGTCGTATTTCTCAATCAGCTCCGCCGGCACGTCCACCAGCATAGTTTTCGATACCGTCTGATAGGTGACGAAGCCGCCCTTCACCACCGCAGAGGCACCGGGGATCTCCACCATGGAGGAAGCCATCATGCCGCCGGTAAGGCTATCGGCGGTGGCGATGGTCCACCCGCGGCGCTTCAGGGCCTCCACGGCACAGCGGGCCAGGGACCCGGTGTCGTCCTCCTCAATGGCATAGATCACGTCGCCCAGGCGCTTTTGAACCTCTTCCACCAGGGGCATGAGCAGGGCTTCAGCCTCCGCTTTGGTGGCGGCGCCGGCGGTGGCCCGGAGCATCACCTCGCCCGTGGAGCAATAGGGGGAAAGGCTGGGGTTGCTTTGCTTCTCCAGGTCGGCGAGGAGCTCATCCACATTGGATTCACCCATGCCGAAAATGCGGATATACCGGCTCACCAGCACGTTGCCGGAGCGCTCCTGCAGCCAGGGCTCGGCGTGGTTGATCCACATGGGCTGCAGCTCATTGGGCGGGCCGGGAAGGTGGATCACCACCTTGCCTTCGCCCATGGGCACGATGGCCCCGGGGGCAGTGCCGTGGGGGTTATCCAGCAGGGTGGAATCCGCCGTGAACATGGCCTGGGATAAGTTGTTCTCCGTCATGGGGCGACCCATGCGCTGGAACCGGCCGCGAACGTGGGCCTCTGCCTGGGGATTCAGCACCAGCTCCTTGCCGGCCACTTTGGCGGCCACACGCTTGGTGATGTCGTCCACGGTGGGGCCAAGGCCGCCAGAGGTGATGACCACATCGGCACGGGAAAGGGCCAGGCGATAGGCGTCCTCCAGGCGCTGGGCGTTATCGCCCACCACAGTTTGATGATATTGGCTTACCCCCAGGGCGCTGAGCCGCCGGGAGAGAAACTGCGCGTTGGTATTCAGCACCTGGCCCATCAGGAGCTCGGTGCCGACGCAGAGGATTTCGGCAATCATGAAACAGCCTTCTTTCACATGGGATAAACTAATGATACCATTTTTTTCGCCGTTATGCTATACTGTTACGCAAGGAAAGCCTTCAAGGAGGTAAGAAAAATGAAAGTACTGATGCTCAACGGCAGCCCCAAGGCCCAGGGCAATACCGCCCGTGCCCTGAAGGAGATGGAAGCCATTTTCGCCCAGGAGGGTATTGAAGTGGAAACCATTCACCTGGGCAACAAGGACATCCGCAGCTGTATCTGCTGCCTGCAGTGCCGCAAAACCGGCAAGTGCGTCTTTGATGACGTGGTGAACGAGCTGGCGGTGAAGTTTGAACAGGCGGACGGTCTGGTGGTGGCCAGCCCGGTGTATTATGCCTCGGCCAACGCGACCCTGGTGGCGGCCCTGACGAGGCTGTTCTACTCCACCGGCTTCGACAAGCGCATGAAGGTGGGCGCCAGCGTGGTGGTGGCCCGGCGCGGCGGCTGCTCCGCCACCTTTGACGAATTGAACAAGTTCTTCACCATCAGCGGTATGCCGGTGGCCTCCAGCCAGTATTGGAACAGCATCCACGGCGGCGCTCCCGGCGAGGCGGAAAAGGACGCCGAAGGCCTGCAGACCATGCGCACCCTGGCCCGGAACATGAGCTTCCTGATGAAGTCCATTGCCCTGGGCAAGGAAAAATACGGTCTGCCGGAGAAGGAACCCAGCCAGTGGACGAATTTCATCAGGTAAAAGAAAAGTCCCATGCGATCGCATGGGACTTTTTATGTGGGTCAGTTCTGCTTGTTGCGCCACTGCCTTGCACGGTCGCCGGCGGTGAGGATCTTCTTGCGCATGCGCAGCGTCTTGGGGGTGATCTCCAGCAGCTCGTCGTCGTCGATGAACTCCAGGCACTCCTCCAGCGTCAGGGGGTGCACGGAGATCAGGCGCATGGCGTCCTCCGAGGCGGAGGCGTTGCGCATGTTGGTGACGTGCTTCTGCTTGCACACGTTCACCACCAGGTCGTCGGGGCGGGCGTTCTGGCCGCAGATCATGCCCTCGTAAACCTCCTGGCCGGCACCGATAAACAGCGTGCCGCGCTCCTGGGCATAGAACAGGCCGTAGGAGGTGGAGGTGCCGGTCTCGTGGCAGACCAGGGCGCCCACGTTGCGGTGGGGGATATCACCCTTCACGGGCTCGTACTTCTCAAAGGAGGAGGACATGATGCCTTCGCCGCGGGTGTCGGTCATGAATTCGCTGCGGTAGCCGAACAGGCCGCGGGAGGGAACCAGGAATTCCAGGCGCACACGGTCCAGGCCGGACATGCTTTCCAGCACACCGCGGCGGCGGCCGATCTTCTCAATCACGGCGCCGGCGCTGGCTTGCGGGGTGTCCACCACCAGGCGCTCGATGGGCTCGCACTTCACGCCGTCGATCTCCTTGTAGATGACCTGGGGCTTCGATACGGAAAACTCGTAGCCCTGGCGGCGCATGTTCTCGATGAGGATGGACAGGTGCAGTTCGCCGCGGCCGCAGACCTCGAAGGCGTCGGTGGTGTCGGTATCGTTGACGCGCAGGGAAACGTCCGTCTGCAATTCGCGCATCAGGCGGGCACGCAGGTGACGGCTGGTAACGTACTGGCCTTCGCGGCCGGCGAAGGGGCTGTCGTTAACGCAGAAGGTCATGGTCACGGTGGGCTCGGAGATCTTCACAAAGGGCAGACCCTCCACGCAGGTAGGCACGCACACCGTATCGCCGATGGAGATGTCCTCCATGCCGCACAGAGCCACAATGTCGCCCATGCCCACTTCCTTGGCGGGAATGCGCTTCAGGCCGTCGTACTGGAACAGGCCGGACATGCGCCAGCTCTGGCTGGTCTTGCCGGTTTCCAGGTTGGTGCACACAACGCTCATGCCCTCGGTAAACTTGCCGCGGGTCACGCGGCCCACGCCGATGCGGCCCACATACTCGCTGTAATCGATGGTGGAGATCAGCACCTGGGCAGGGCCCTCGGGGTCGCCTTCGGGGGCGGGGATGTACTTCAGGATGGCGTCGAACAGGGGCCGCAGGTCGGTGCCGGGGGTCTCCAGATCAGTGGTGGCGGTACCCTTGCGGGCGGACACATACATGATGGGATTTTCCAGGGTATCCTCGTCGGCATCCAGGTCGATGAGCAGGTCCAGGATCTCGTTCACCACCTCGTCGCAGCGGGCGTCGGGGCGGTCGATCTTGTTGATCACGATGAGGACCTTCAGCTTCAGTTCAAGGGCCTTCTTCAGCACGAAGCGGGTCTGGGGCATGGGGCCTTCGAAGGAGTCCACCAGCAGCAGCACGCCGTCCACCATCTTCAAAACGCGCTCCACTTCGCCGCCGAAGTCGGCATGGCCGGGGGTGTCAACGATGTTGATCTTGGTGGTGCCGTAGTGTACGGCGGTGTTCTTGGCCAGGATGGTAATGCCGCGCTCGCGCTCCAGGTCGTTGGAGTCCATAACGCGGTCCACGGTCTGCTGGTTCTCGCGGTAGATGCCGCCCTGCTTGAGCAGCTGGTCCACCAGGGTGGTCTTGCCGTGGTCAACGTGAGCGATGATGGCAATATTGCGAATGTCTTCGCGGATCATGAAAAAAACATCTCCTTAAAAGAAGCATTTGCCGAAGGGGTGCAGGGGGAGATCGGAAAGCCCCCTGCCCGCGTCCGCAGACGCGGTGCCTTCTGCTTTGCGCAGCGTTTCGCCTCTGCCGAGGCGACCAAAGAGCTTTCCGATCGCCCTTTGGAAACCTTCGATTACAGTCTGTTGGCGGTTTCGGCCAGTTCGAGGCCCTCGTTGTTCTCGCAGGCCAGGCGGATGGACCATTCGTTTTCAAACAGCAGCACGTCACGGTCGCGGCTGTCCTTGGCACGGCCGGAGGTGGAGGTGAGCTTCAGCTGGTCAATGGGCTTGGGGGTGTTCACCACCCAGCGCACATGGCGGAAGGGCATGCCCTCCATTACAATGTCCACCTGGTATTCAGTCTTCAGGCGGTGCTCCAGCACTTCAAACTGCAGCACGCCGACGACGCCCACCATGAATTCCTCGCGGCCGGTTTCGGTGCGGATGAAGGTCTGGATGGCGCCCTCCTCCGCCAGCTGGCTGATGCCCTTCTGGAACTGCTTGCGCTTCATGGAATCCAGGGGACGGACACGGTTGAAGAACTCGGGGGCGAACACGGGGATGTTCTCGTAGTGGATCTTGGGGCCGGAGGACAGGGTGTCGCCCAGCTGATAGATGCCGGGGTCGAACAGGCCGATGATATCACCGGCCCAGGCTTCCTCCACGGCCTCGCGCTCGTCGGCCATGAACTGCTGGGGCTGCTTGAGGTTTACTATTTTGTTGGTGCCGGAATGCCACACGTCCATACCCTTCTCAAAAGCGCCGGAAACAATGCGCATAAAGGCCAGGCGGTCGCGGTGGGCGGGGTTCATGTTGGCCTGGATCTTGAAGATGAAGCCGGAGAAATAGGGCTCCTTGGGGCCGATCTCGCCGGCGTCGCTGGCACGGGGCAGCGGCGGGGGCGTATACTGCAGGAAGCGCTCCAGGAAGGGCTCCACGCCGAAGTTGGTCACGGCGGAGCCGAAGAACATGGGGGTCAGCTCGCCCCTGCGCACAGCCTCCAGGTCGAAGGCGTCGCCGGCCTCGTCCAGCAGCTCGATCTCCTCTTCCAGGCGGTCGCGGTAGTGCTTTTCCAGGATGCCCTCAATGGCGGGGTCATCCAGGGCCACGGTGGTCTTGTCCACCATCTTGGCGCCGTGATCGCCGCCGGTGTAGAGCTCCACCATTTTGGTATCGCGGTGATACACGCCCTGGAAATCGCCGTCCACGCCGATGGGCCAGTTGATGGGGCAGGAGCGGATGCCCAGAACCTGCTCCAGTTCTTCCATCAGGGAGAAGGGATCCTTGGCGGCGCGGTCCATCTTGTTCACGAAGGTGAAGATGGGGATGTTGCGCATCCGGCAAACCTTGAACAGCTTGATGGTTTGGGCCTCAACGCCCTTGGCGGCGTCGATGAGCATCACAGCGGCGTCGGCCGCCACCAGCACACGGTAGGTATCCTCGGAGAAGTCCTGATGGCCAGGGGTATCCAGGATGTTGATATGGAAGCCGTCGAACTCGAACTGCATGGCGGAAGAGGTCACGGAAATGCCGCGCTGCTTCTCGATCTCCATCCAGTCGGAGGTGGCGTGCTTGTCGCTCTTGCGGGCCTTGACGCTGCCGGCGCTGCGGATGGCGCCGCCGTAAAGCAGGAGCTTCTCGGTCAGGGTGGTTTTACCGGCGTCGGGGTGGGAGATGATGGCAAAGGTGCGCCGCTTTTCCACCTGCTGGTCCAGCAGGTCGCGGAACGCCTGGGAATCGGTGCTGGGAAGCATGGAAGCCCTCCTGAAATACTTAATCACACAACTTCTTATTTTATATCCCAAAGCTATATGTTGTCAAGGTTTGGGGCACAAAATAAGGCTCCCTGCTGGTGGGAGGATTCTTAAGGATGAATTGATCCCACAACGAAAAAGGCGAGCATCTGGCGAATATGCCGGATGCTCGTTTGCTTATGTGGTTCCCATACGCAATGCGCTGGTACAGCGCGTATAATTGCGCCCTCACCTAACAAGGGAAAGAGGGCTTTGGGCCTGCTCGACAAATTGGAATTTGTTTAATCCTTGCTTAATACTTTCTTCTGCCAGGACTTTTTTCCGCATTGGGGGCAGAGCATATATCTGGTTCTGCCCATATGCATTGCCATATTCACGGCTTTATAGGTAGGTACATATCTGTGCTTACAGTGCTTACACTCATAGTAGCCTGCCACCTGCTCAATACGCAACGCGTAGAAGCAGCCTGCCAAAAATAGAATAAAGCCAAATACGATAAGAGAAATCTTCAACCAAGTTTCCATTTGTATAAAGGCGGCAACAAAAATAAGAGCGAAAAGAACGATTGTAGCGGTGATACCTATAAACACTTCAACAGACAACAATCTTTTGTCTGCCTGTTCTTTCTGCTTAATCATATCAAGCAAATTATTTTCTAATTCTTTGTTGTAATTATCCATTGCAACTACCTCCCCACACAATAAATCATTAACGCTGATACCCAGAACATCGCAAAGGTCAAGCATAATGGAAGAATCGGGCATTGCTTTTCCCGTTTCCCATTTTGATACTGCTCTATCGGTGATGTTCAATTTTTCTGCCAACTGCATTTGAGTTAAGTTTGTCTTTTTTCTGCACTTGGCAATGAACCTTCCGATTTTCACTTGGTCCATAGGCTACCTCCTTTCTTTTCTGCACTTGGCAATGAACCTTCCGATTTTCACTTGGTCCATAGGCTACCTCCTTTCGATTTCAGTATAGACAATTAGGGGACCAAAGAACACGAACCGATGGTTGAGTAGGGAGGAATCAACCATCGGTAGAGTGAAAAATGACCGTCAAATTCAAGTTTATCGCTTTCATTTTATCACGGCAATACAAGAAACAGCAAGCCTTAGCGCGCTTGCTGTTTCGGTATTTCTTTGTGTAATAACGAAGGATAACTCCATCCTTTCCATCACCCCCACTGGGGGAACCTTGTTTTGTTAAGTTATTCCGCATTTCTCTCCAGCGCGGCAAACTTGGCCTGCATGGTGGGGTTGTTCTTCGTCAGGCGCTTGATGGAAAGGTCCTGGGCCTTGTTGTTGGCCAGGCGCAGGTTGTTTTCCGAGGAGAGCAGCGCGTCCTTGGTTTTCTGCAGGTGGGTGATGGTCTTGTCGATCTCGTCAATGGCGTCCTTGAAGCGCTTGCTGGCCCGCTCATAATTGGTGTTGAAGCGCTCCTTGAAATCGTTCATTTCGTTTTCGAAATTGGTGATGTCGATGTTCTGGTTCTGGATCACCGCCAGCTGTTGGCGGTATTCCACGGCGTTGAGGGCGGCGTTGCGCAGGATGGAGATCAGCGGAATGAAGAACTGGGGCCGGATGACGTACATCTTGGGGTAGCGGTAGGAAACATCCACGATGCCGCTGTTGTAAAGCTCGCTGTCCGGCTCCAGGAGGGTCACCAGCACAGCGTATTCGCAGCCCTTTTCCCGGCGGTCCTTGTCCAGCTCCTTGAAGAAATCCTCGTTGCGGTGCTTGGTGGCAGTTTCGTCCATCTCGTTTTTCATTTCAAACATGATGGAGAGGATCTCCGTGCCCTCCTCGGTGCTTTCACGGAAGATGAAATCGCCCTTGCTGCCGGTGCGGGCGTCGTTGTCCTTCTCGAAATAGGCGTTGCGGAAGGCGGTGGCCCGAATGCGGTTGAACTCGGTAAGGCAGTGCTGCTCCAGGCTTTCACCAATCATTTTGGTGGACTGCCGGGCCTTGAAATCACGGTAGTAGGCGATCTGCTCGTCCTTCATGGCCAGATCCCGCTGGAACTGCTCCTGGGCGGCCTTGCCGTTGAGCTCGGCGGTGAGCTTCTCTGTTTCCACGGCCTGCTTCAGGGCCATGATTTGGGCGTTTTTCTCCTCCAGGGCGGTCTGCACGGCCAGCTGGGCGTCCTTCTGGCTGGACTGCAGCTGGGCGCGCAGCTGGGAAAGCTCCATATCCTTGCGGGTCAGCTCCAGCTGCGCCTTGGCTGCGGCTTCACGCAGGGCGGCTTCCTTGTCGCCGGCGCCGGAGCGCAGGCGGGCTGTCAGGTCGGCGATGATGGCGTCCTTCTCGCTGACGGTCTTCTGCACAGCCAGGTTAACGGCCATTTGCTTTTCGGAGGCAATGCTCTGCTCCCGCTGCTGGATTTCCTTGATGAATTCCTTGTCCCGTACTTGCTTCACGATGGCGGCATAGCCGCTTTCATCCACCTGGAATACTTCGCCGCACTTGGGGCATTTGATCTCTTGCATGGGGGCCTCCTTAATGCTCGTTGAGGATTGCCGAAAGGGCGGCTTCCGGCAGGGTGTGAAGGGGGACGGGCTCGGCTGGTTCGCCTTCGAAATTCCCCAGGGGCAGGTGCAGCCACGTAACGCTGCGCCATTTCCCCAGCTTGTAGCCCGAGTTATCAAAGCGGCCGATCTCCGCGAAGCCCAGGGCTTTGTGCAGGCCGATGCTTTTCTCGTTGGGCAGGGTGATGCAGGAATAGGCGTTCAGGTAGCCCTGTGCCTTCAGCAGGGCCAGAAGCTTTGTCATCAACGTCCTGCCGGCCCCCTGGCCGTGGTGCGTGCTATCGACGTAGATGGTCAGCTCCACATCCCAGCGATAGGCTTCCTTTTCCCGGAAGGCGGCGGCATAGGCATAGCCGATGACCTCCCCGTTCTTCTCGCAGACCAGGAAGGGGTAGGGGCCTTGCATCTTGTGGCGGAAATCTGCCGCCGTCAGGGGCGTGGTGGCAAAGGTAACCGCGGTGTCCCTCACATAGGGGGCGTAGATCTCCGCCAGGCGGGGAGCGTCGGCGGGGGTGGCCAGGCGGCAGCGCATGGGCATCATCCTTTCTGGGTATCAGTATACCCCGGGGACGCTTGCCCGGTCAAGGGGTGAGGAAGAACCGCCGCCCGGAGAGGTTGTGGGGATAAACGCAGATTTCCGCTCCGGCTTCCCCGGCGGCGCCCAGGGTGGCCCTGCCCTCCGCCAGCACCACCTCGAACCAGGCGCAGCCGGGGCGCTCCACCTCCAGGCAAACCTTGTCACTGCGGCGGAGGATGTCCATTTTCCGGCCGGCGGCGGGGCTGGCCAGGTGCAGGATGGGCTGGGCACGGCGCACCTCCAGCTGGAAAAGCATGGGCACCACATAGGGCTGGCCGTCCTCCGAAAGGGCCAGCCGGGCCACGCCGCCCTCCCGCAGGACGTCCAGAATCTGCATCAGGTTCAGCTCCTGATAGTGCAAGTCTGCCATGGGCTGCCTCCTTTCATGAGGGTTCCATTAGAATTCCATGACAATATATGCCTTCGCTTGACAAGGGTGCGCCAGCGGGCTATGCTGGATGGGAGGTGAAGGAACATGTATTACGCCACATTGGATGATTTTGTGAAGGATCTGCCGCTGCTGGCCCACCAGCACCGGGAAGAACTGAAGGATACCAACGCCCTTTTTCTGCTGGAAACAAAGCAGGGCCGCCGGGTGTATATCAGCCTGAAGGCAGGGGAGGTTCAGCTGCTGGACGAATGCGCTGAGCCGCCGGCCTGCGCCGTCTCCGCCGATGAGAACGATCTGCTGGATATGATCGCCGGAAAACTGAACCCTGCCAGAGCAATTCTCTTTGGAAGGGTGAAGGTGAAGGGCAATCCGGCTCCCCTGATGAGCCTGATCGCGCTCATGAAGTGACCGGGCGGCAACAAATACGGAGAAAATACAGGAAAAATCCTTGTTTCAAGGCTTTGAACAGCGTATAATGAACCCATGTTCCCAAGGAGGAACGCAACTCCATATATCGCAAGGAGGAAACTATCATGAAGAAAATTGTTGCTGCCGTTCTGGCTATGATGATGGCCCTGAGCTGCTTCGCCTTCGCCTCTGCTGAAGACGCCATCAAGATTGGCGTTATCGGCCCCATGACCGGCGGCGCTGCCGTGTATGGCACCGCTGTGGCCAACGGCGCTCAGATCGCCGTGGATGAGATCAACGCTCTGGGCGGCATCCAGCTGGCCCTGGACGTGCAGGACGACGAGCATGACGCCGAAAAGGGCATCAATGCTTATAACACCGTGCTGGACAATGGCGCTCAGATGATCCTGGGCACCGTGACCACCGCCCCCTGCATCGCCGTGGCTGCGGAAGCCTATGAAGAGCGCGTGTTCATGCTGACTCCCTCTGCCTCCTCCACCAAGGTCATTGAGGGCAAGGACAACGTGTACCAGGTCTGCTTTACCGACCCTGCCCAGGGTGCCGCTTCCGCTCAGTACATCTTTGACCACAAGCTGGGCACCAAGGTTGGCATCATCTATAACAACGGTTCCGACTACTCCGTGGGCATCTACCAGACCTTCATCGAGAAGGCCAAGGAGCTGAACCTGGAGGTTGTGGCTGAGACCACCTTCTCCTCTGAGGACAACGCCGACTTCTCCGTGCAGATCGCTGCCTGCAAGGACAACGGCGCTGACGTGGTGTTCCTGCCGATTTACTACACCCCCGCTTCCCTGATCCTGGCCCAGGCCAAGTCTGTGGAATACGCCCCCATCTTCTTCGGTGTGGACGGCATGGACGGCATCCTGACCCTGGAAGGCTTCGACAAGAACCTGGCCGAGGGCGTTATGCTGCTGACCCCCTTCTCCGCCGACGCTGAGGATGACCTGACCAAGAACTTTGTGGGCAAGTATCAGCAGGCCTATGGCGAGATCCCCAACCAGTTCGCTGCTGATGCCTACGATGGCGTCTATGCCCTGTATCAGGCCATTCAGAATACCGGCATCACCACCGAGACCGATTACGCCGAGGCCTGCGAACTGCTGATCGCCGAAATGCAGAAGATCGAGATCGCCGGCCTCACCGGCACCATGACCTGGGCCGCCACCGGCGAAGTCACCAAGACGCCCACCGCTGTTGTCATCGAAAACGGCGTGTATGTTGGCGTGAAGTAACGCTGCGTTTCCCCAAGGCGGCATAGCCACTTTGGGAAGGACGCACTTTGTCGCTGGGCTTTCGGGCCCTCCGACACCTCCCAAGGGTTCAATGATTTGCCAGCAGGCCCGGCTCTGTCCGGGGCCGGGCCTGCTGCTCTTCCCCGGTTCAAGGTAATCAACACCAGTCAGCGCTTTTCGGGCTGATTGCTGTTGATTACCTTATCGTGCTTTATGGACAGGAGCACAATACAGTAGAAATCGGAGGTTTTGGAACATGATTTCCTTCCTTTCCCACCTGGTGAACGGCATCAGTCTGGGCAGCGTGTATGCCATCATCGCGCTGGGCTATTCCATGGTGTACGGCATTGCCAAGATGCTGAACTTCGCCCATGGCGACGTCATCATGGTTGGCGCCTACATCACCTTCTGCGCCACGCAGTATTGGGGATTGCCGCCTGTGGTATCTGTGCTGGCGGCCATGCTGGTGTGCACGGTGCTGGGCGTTGTGATTGAGCGCCTGGCCTATAAACCCCTGCGTGCGGCCACCTCCCTGGCGGTGCTGATCACGGCCATTGGCATGAGCTATTTCCTGCAGAATGCCGCTCAGCTCATCTGGGGCGCCAATCCCAAGAGCTTCCCCTCCGTGATCACCCTTCCCACCCTGAGCCT
Organism: Clostridia bacterium; assembly: GCA_017502305.1. Taxonomy (GTDB): domain Bacteria; phylum Bacillota; class Clostridia; order Christensenellales; family Aristaeellaceae; genus UBA11524. The sequence continues at coordinate 28,790 of JAFVVG010000047.1, forward strand.
CATGGGCGGTCAGCTGCTGATTTCCGGCGAGACCATGGTTACGGTGCTGGCCAACGTGATCATCATGATCGTCCTGACCATCTTCACCAGCAAGACGAAGATGGGCCGTGCCATGCGCGCTGTGTCCGAGGACAAGGGCGCCGCTGAGCTGATGGGCATCAACGTGAACGCCACCATTTCCCTGACCTTCGCCATCGGCTCCGCCCTGGCGGCTGTTGCCGGTGTGCTTCTTTGCTCCGCATACCCGGCGCTGATGCCCACCACCGGCTCCATGCCCGGTATCAAGGCCTTCACGGCGGCGGTGTTCGGCGGCATTGGCTCCATTCCCGGCGCGCTGGTAGGCGGCCTGCTCCTGGGCGTTATCGAGATCCTGGGCAAGGCCTATATCTCCATGGAGCTGGGCGACGCCTTTGTGTTCGCGGTGCTGATCATTGTGCTGCTGGTGAAGCCCACGGGCCTGCTGGGCAAAAAAGTCCACGAGAAAGTGTGAGGTGAGAGGCATGAAGAACAAGAAAACATTCCGCAGCAACCTCATCACCTACCTGCTGGTGATCGTGGCCTTTGTCATCTGCCAGCTGGTGCTGGAGGGTGCCATTCCCGGCGTGAAGATGACCCGTTCGCTCAAGGGCCAGCTGGTACCCATCTGCGTGTACATTGTGATGGCCGTCTCCCTGAACCTGACGGTGGGTATTTCCGGCGAGCTTTCCCTGGGCCATGCCGGGTTTATGAGCGTGGGCGCTTTCTCGGGCATTGTGATGTCCTCCTGGCTGGTCAGCGCCTTCCAGTTTGAGAACGAGACCATCCGGCTGATCATCGCCATGGTTACCGGCGGCGTGTTTGCCGGCGCGGCGGGCGTGCTGATCGGCATTCCTGTATTGCGCCTCAGGGGCGACTATCTGGCCATAGTGACCCTGGCCTTTGGCGAGATCATCCGCAATGTGATGAACTGCCTGTATTTCTCCCTGGATGGCAAAGCCCTTTATATTGGCTTCAACAATCCCTCGCTGCCCGGTAAACTGCTGGTGAACGGCCCTGCCGGCGCCACGGGCGTGGATAAGATTTCCACCTTTACGATGGGATTTGCGCCGATCATCTTCACCCTGTTTGTGGTACTGAACCTGATCAACAGCCGCTCCGGCCGGGCGATCATGGCCATCCGCGATAACCGCATCGCTGCCGAGAGCATGGGCATCAACGTGACCAAATACAAAATGATGGCCTTTGTCACCTCCGCGGTGCTGGCTGGCATGGCCGGCGCTCTCTACGGTCTAAACTATTCCACGGTGGTGGCCTCCAAGTTCCGCTTCGATACCTCCATCCTGGTGCTGGTGTTTGTGGTGCTGGGCGGCATCGGCAACATCCGTGGCTCCATCATCGCCGCCACGGTGCTGACCATCCTGCCCGAGGTGCTGCGTGCCTTCAGCGACTACCGCATGCTGGTATACGCCATCGTGCTGATTGTGGTCATGCTGGCCACCAACAGCCCCCTGCTCCGCAACCTGGTGGAGCGCATCCGCCCCAAGAAAAAAGCCGAAGCCAAGGGAGGTGACGCCGTATGACGCAGATCAAGCGTAAATCCGATACCAAGATGGTTCCCGTGCCTTCCATGGCCATTGTGCCCGAGCGTGACATCGACAAGGCACCCGTGCTGGAGGCCCGCCACCTGGGCATTGAGTTCGGCGGCCTGAAGGCCGTGGACGACTTCAACATCATCATCGGCAAAACGGAGATCGCAGGCCTCATCGGCCCCAACGGCGCCGGCAAGACCACCGTGTTCAACCTGCTGACCAAGGTGTATCAGCCCACCACGGGCACCGTGCTCATCAACGGCAAGGACACCCACGGCATGAACACCGTGCAGGCCAACAAGGCCGGCATTGCCCGCACCTTCCAGAACATCCGCCTGTTCAATAACATGACGGTGGAGGAAAACGTGCGCATCGGCCTCCACAATCAGGTGAAATACGGCATGTTCTCCGGTATTCTCCGCGCGCCCTCCTATTGGAAGCAGGAGAAGAAGCAGCACGAGAAGTCACTCGACCTGCTTTCCATTTTCGATATGCAGGACATGGCCGACGTGAAGGCCGGCTCCCTGCCCTATGGCGCCCAGCGCCGGCTGGAGATCGTCCGTGCCCTGGCCACGAACCCCTCTTTGCTCCTGCTGGACGAGCCCGCCGCCGGCATGAACCCCCACGAGACCGAGGAGCTGATGGAGAATATCATCAAGATCCGTGATCAGTTCCAGATCGCCGTGCTGCTCATTGAGCATGATATGAACCTGGTCATGGGCATCTGCGAGGGCATCTGCGTGCTGAACTACGGCCGGATCATCGCCAAGGGCACCGCGGACGAGATCCAGCAGAACCCGGTGGTCATTGAAGCCTATCTGGGCAAGCAGAAGGAGGCGTGAGCATGAGCCTGTTGAAGATTGAGGATATTCACGTTTTCTACGGCGCGATCCATGCCATCAAGGGTATCTCCTTTGAGGTAAACGAGGACGAGATCGTGACGCTCATCGGTGCCAACGGTGCCGGCAAGTCCACCACGCTGAACACCATCGCCGGCCTGCTCAAGCCCCGCAGCGGCAAGATCACCTTCGATGGCATCGACCTGGGCAGCGTGCCTGCCAGCAAGGTTGTGTCGAAGGGCATGGCCCTGTGCCCCGAAGGCCGCCGCATCTTCCAGCAGATGACCGTCCGTGAGAACCTGGAAATGGGCGGCTTCACCCGCGACAAGGCTGAGATTCCCGCTTCCCTGGATGAAATGTTCCAGCGCTTCCCCCGCCTGAAGGAGCGCGAGAAGCAGATCGCCGGCACCCTTTCCGGCGGCGAACAGCAGATGCTGGCCATGGCCCGGGCGCTGATGTCCCGGCCCAAGCTGCTCATGCTGGACGAGCCCTCCATGGGCCTGGCGCCCATCCTGGTGGAGCAGATTTTCGATATCATCAAGGAGCTGCACGGCTCCGGTACCACCATCCTGCTGGTGGAACAGAACGCCCAGATGGCCCTATCCGTGGCCGATCGGGCCTACGTTCTGGAAACCGGCAAGATCAGCATGGAAGGCCCTGCCGATGAACTTCTCCACAACGACGCCGTCCGCAAAGCCTATCTGGGCAGCTGACCGAAGACTTTCATACGCGATGGGCGCAAAAAGAAAAACCATCTGAAAAGATGGTTTTTTCTTTTTGGTCGGGGCGGGGAAGGGGATTACACTTCTTTCTCTCCCCACTTTTTCAGAAGCACCGCCATCACGATGCCTGCCACCATGATGGCCAGGCCGATGAAAATCACAAAGCCGGAGATGGCGTCGAAGGGTCCCCTGGCGGATACCGTAAAAGAATCCACCATGCCGCCGCCCATGGAATCCAGGATGATCCCCGCATTCTCCGGCGGGGACATCACGTTGCCAAATTGATCATACCAGGTGACGCTGCCGGTGGACATGCCAAACATGGGATCCATCATCTGATTTCCAATGTTGAAAAAGCTGCCGGTCACCGCCCGCATCAATAATCCGAAGGCAGCGAACAGCGCGCCGCCGATGGCCGTGCGTACGCCGTAGAGCCAGCCGAATTTCTTTACCGCCTTGCCGATGAACCCAGGCAGGTTCTCCACCCAGTCGGGCCAATCCACGGCAGGGGCGGCGGTGACAGCAGGTACTTCCGCGGGCTGCTGCGGCTCCTCCTGGGGGATGCCATCCTCGGAAAGCAGCCAATCGGTGGTCACGTCAAAGGCTTTGGCCAGCAGGGGCAGCTTGCTGATCTCCGGGGAGGCTTCGCCGGTCTCCCATTTGCTGATGCTCTGCCGGGACACGCCGATGAGCTCCGCCAGGGCTTCCTGGGAGAGGCCCGCCTGCTTGCGGCACCAGTAGATTTTCTCGTTGAGCTTCATGGAATCATCCTCCTTACGGGATTACCATAGCATATGCGGCGGTAGCGGAGCCACCAACAGGTGCTGGAAAAGCCGCAACCGGTGGTTGCACATAGCAAAAAAGCCGCGATATTGCGGCTTTTTGTTTACTCACCCAGCTGTCCGCTGGCCCAATGCTTGCGACACAGGGACACATACTGGCTGTTACCGCCCAGAAGGATCTGGTCGCCCTCCTTGATGACCTTGCCATTCATCACGCGGGCGTTGCAGGTAGCCTTGCGGCCGCACCAGCAGATGGTCTTGACCTCCTCGATGGTGTCAGCCCAGGCCATGAGCCACATGCTGCCCTCGAAGAAATTGCCCTGGAAATCAGCCCGCAGGCCGTAGCAGATCACGGGGATGTTCTTCTCATCCACAATTTTCACCAGGTGCTGCACCTGCTCCTTGGTGAGGAACTGGGCTTCGTCCACGATGACGCAATCGTAGCCGCTGACGTCCATGCCGGGGACTTCTTCCATAAACACGCATTCGGTGTTCAGCCCGCAGCGGGAGAGCACCGTGCGCGCGCCGTCGCGGTTGTCCAGCTGGGGCTTCACCATCAGCACCTTCTGGCCCCGCTCCATGTAGTTGTACTGCACCATAATGGCATTGGCGGTTTTGCTGGAACCCATGGCTCCATATCGGAAGTACAGCTTGGCCACGTTTGTTTCCTCCTTACAGGAACAGTCCGGGATAGAGCATGGTCTGACCCAGCACCTGAGCGTTGAAGCCGTTCATCAGGCGCTTCTGGGGCTGGGAGCGGCTCATGATGCGGGCGGTCACGTGGGTCACGCCCTCGGCAGCCATGATGGCCATGCACCGGTGCAAAAGCGCCCGGCCCATGCCCTGGCGGCGGCACAGGGGGGTAATGTAGATGGCCGCCAGCTCGCAGTGATTGCCTTCGCCGGCCATGATGACCTCGCCCACCAGCTCCGTGTTGCGGTACAGGCCCAGCACCATAAAGTGGGGCATGCGCTGCAATTGGATCAGGTATGCCTGGTCGATGTAGGTAATATCATTCTGCTGCAGGCGATAGAGCAGCGCCGCGTGTTCCTCGGGGGTGTTCAGGGGTGTGGGAGCCACGGTGCAGCTCATCGGAATGCGGCCATCCCCCAAGGGAATGGGCATCTGCAGCACTTCCTCGCCTTCGGAGCAGTCGAAGCCGGAATGCTCGTAGAAATCCTTCATGCGGAAATCCTGGGGGGCGATGTTGGTATACACCCGGGCGCGGACGCTGGGATCGCAGTCCCGCAGCTGCCGGGCACGGGCCACCAGCGCGCCAAAGAGCATGTACCGCGCAGCAGGCTGGCAGTCCATGGTGAAATACAGATTGATGGGGCAGTCCGGGTACAGGTGGGGCTGATACTGATAGATCATATATCCCATGCCCATATCGTTGCCCATTTCGTCCGTCGCCAGGAAGACGTCCTCCGGCGGCAGATGGTGAAACATCCCAACAGGATGACTGACCTGCATACTTTTCTCCTTATAGATCACGAAATCTTCCGGCCGTCATACAGCATGGCAAAGCCCATAACAGCCAGCATACCGGCCATGATGAAATACAGAAGCGTGTTGTCGATGGTGGACTTGTCCAGGGCGAACTCGATGAGGATCACCAGCACAATGCCCAGGGCGAAGATCACCAGGCGGATGATCTGCCAGGGTTTCCAGCCGCCCTGCTTCACCACGCGGTGCACCCGGCCAAAGAAAGTCAGGCCCATGGTGATGGCGGCGGCCAGCATGTTCAGCCGCACAAAGCCGAAGCGGATGAATTCGTCCTCCCGCAGGCTTTCCAGGATGATCTGCGTCACGCCCAGCAGGATGATGAAGGCCTCCGCCCCGCGGCCGGCAGGCTTGCGGTTGATCATGCACACAAGCACCACGGTGATGACCAGCGCCGCCAATGCCTCGTACATGAAGACGGGGATCTGCCAGTCCTCATATACGCTCTGCACGGCGAAGGGGAAGCGGCACCAGGCTTCGTCCATGATGTACTCGCCCAGGCCCTGGGTGGTAAAGTACTCGCCCGCCCGCTCAAAGGCCAGGGCAACAGCGCCGCCCACAGCGGCCAGGTCCAGCATGCGGCCAGCTTTGCGCCCGGTGGCCCTGGCGTAGAGCCAGGCGCCGGCGCCGCCGCCAAGAACCGCGCCATAGAGGGTATAGCCGCCCTGCCACAATTGGGGGATGAACTCCGCACCACCCAGATCCACCAGGATGAACTCCAGCATGGTCAGGCAGTAGAGCACACGGGCGCCCAGCACAGCCCCCAGCAGGGTGGCGGCGCTGAGGCTCAGCACGCCGTTGAGGCCGGGATCCTTGCGGCCCAGGAAAGCAGCCAGCAGAATGGCCAGCACCGCGCCGGCGGCTACGCACAGGCCAAAGGCTGTTACGGTGAAGGGGCCGGCAGTAAAGAGGATCGTCATTTCATTCATGGCTTATTCCTCCCGGGGCACGGTGGGATCCGCGGTGACAAAATAGAGCATGCCGCCGATGCTGCGGATCTTCCCCGTGGAAAGAGAATTGATCTTCTTATAGTTCAGCACCACGGAAGAGGAGCTGCCGCCATCCAGGTTGAAGGCCTGCTGCACGCCCATATCGCCGCAGAACTCGGCGAACTGGGGGATCGTCAGGCCCACGGAGCCCTTGTTTTCCGGGCCTTCGGTGGCGATGATCAGGTAGCTGAGCTTATCCACCTGGCAGAAGGCCAGGCGCTGGGCCACCTTCTTGGAGGCGATCTCGTGGAGTACGTCGCCCTTGTCGGAAACGAACTCCGTCTGCTCTACGCCGTCCACCACCAAAGCGGGGCCGAAGGACAGGGCGTGGATTACCTTGCCCTCAAAGGCGGCGATCTTCTCCGCCGTGGGCTTCTGGATGATGTGGAAGTCGCCCTGGTCGTCGATGATCAGCACGTCGTAGCCTTCATCGGGCTTGTTGCGCAACAGTTCGCCGTTGCGGACGATGTAGCCCACGTTGCGGTTCATGAACCAGTCGTCATTGATGGCCAGCACCGCGCTGACACGCTTGGCGATCACGTCCGGCCGCACCCAGGATTTGGAGGGGTAGGGGTTGGCCAGCTTGGCCCGCAGCTGGGAGGCGTCGGCGATCTGCACCCAGGTGAGCTGGATGGTGGTATCGAAGGCCCGGGTGTATTCCACCCGAACGGAAATGGTGGGGTCCAGGTAGCCGCCCTTGTCCGGCAGATAATTCGCCTTGATGGGGGCATAGGGCACCTTGTCCTCATAGGAGATGGGCTCCACCTGGTCGGCCTCCAGCGTCACGGGCACATAGGTGGGATAGGGCAAGGCCTCTTCGCTCAGGGCCAGAGGCGTAGCCGAGGGCACCAGCAGCAGCATCAGCACCAGCAGCGCCAGCACCACCAGCACCCGGATCAAGGTCTTCATCATAAAGGGCAAAGCCTCCTTAATCGTAAACATACCAATACAGCATCCATTATACATAGAAACCCCTTGCTTGTCAAAGCAATGCGGAAATTGTTCTCTCTTGACAATCCTTGCCAATGCGGCTATCATCATAGTGCAACATCTGAAGGAGGTTATCCCGAGTATGACCATCATTTCCGGGCAGCAGCTGGACCAGGAGCGCGCCCTTTATGGCTTGCACGACGCCCGTGTTCAGTCCTGCCGTTTCGAAGGCCCTGCCGACGGCGAATCCGCCCTGAAGGAATGCGGCGGCCTCACCATCGAGGACTGCGATTTTATGCTCCGCTACCCCCTGTGGCATGTGAGCGATTCCACCCTGCGAAACTGCCGCATGACGGAAACCTGCCGCGCCGCCCTGTGGTATGACGATCACCTGACCATCGAAGACTGCGACCTGGGGGGTATCAAAGCCCTGCGTGAGTGCCGGGACGTGCAGCTGGTGGGCGGCAAAGCGAACTCCTCCGAGTTTGGCTGGATGTCCTCCCGCCTCACGGTGAAGGACTTCACCCTCACCAGCGAGTACCCCTTCCTCCACGTGGAGGATTCCACCTTCACCCGCTTTCACCTGAAGGGCAAGTATTCCTTCCAGTACGCGAAGAACATCGAATTCCACGATTGCTGCCTGGACACCAAGGACGCCTTCTGGCACGCGGAGAACGTTACCGTGTACAACAGCGTGGTGAAGGGCGAGTATCTGGCCTGGTATTCCAAGAACCTGAGGCTGGTGAACTGCAAGATCATCGGCACCCAGCCCCTGTGCTACTGCGAGAACCTGGTGCTGGAAAACTGCGAGATGGAAGGCGCGGACTTCGCCTTTGAAAACTGCACGGTTGACGCGAAGGTGAAGGGCCACATCATCAGCGTGAAGAACCCCACCCACGGCGTGATCGAGGCGGACAGCATCGGCGAGATCATCTGGGATGAGCACCAGCGCCCCGGCGCGGACTGCCGCATCATTGCCGGCGGCGTGGAATGGCACAAGTAATTTCCCCCAAAACAACGGCACAGCGCCCCAAAACGCTGCGCTTTTTACATTTTTCAACGAAAATTCGCAGAAAATACAACTTCTTGTGAACATTTCCGGTGGATGATCCGTCTAATTAGGTGTACAATCGTTTCATCAATATACGGAAGGGGGTACCGCCATGGGCAAAAAGATGCTTGCGCTTTTGTTTTTGTGGCTGTGCCTCCTTGCGCCCTCCGCCATGGCGGAGGAAACGGAAAACCGGGCCCTGCTGGTGGGATGCGACCGTTTCGTGACCCAGGAGGACACCGCGCCAGCCTCTGAAAACAATGTGTTCCGCATGGCGGAGGTGCTTTCCGGCGGCCGTATGAACCTGGAAAAGCTTATCACCCGCAAGAATGAGGTGGATTCTGCCCAGGAGCTGGAAGAGCTGATCCGGGCAGCCTTTTCCGAAGCGGACGAGAACGACGTGAGCTATTTTTATATCAGCACCCACGGCCTGTGGGAGCAGGGCCAGCCCAACGGGGATATGGTGCTGCTGCTTTCCGACGGCCGGCACGAGAACGCCGTGACCGCCGGCATGCTCCGGGCCATGTTTGACCAGATCAAGGGCACCAAGGTGCTGATCATCGACGCCTGCCACGCCGGTGCCATGATCGGCAAGGGCGTGCACGCACCCTTTGATAATGTGTTCCAGGGCAGCGAGTATAAGGTGATCTGCTCCTCCGGCGGGGCGGAGGAAAGCTGGTTCTGGTCCGGCATGGAGGAAGGCGAGGCCATGGTGGGTGCGGGCTATTTCTCCGGGGCTGTGGTGCGGGGGCTGTCCTCCAAGGGCGGCTACGGCGCCGACAGCAACCGTGACGGCCTCATCACCCTGACGGAGCTGAAGCGCTATCTCTACGATCACCACGGTGCTTCCACCGTGCAGACTTATCCTGAGGAAGACGATTTCCCCATCATGACCTATGACGCGGACAGCTACACCGGCCGCCGCCGCGACGCCTCCCTGGAGGGCATCAGCTTCGAGGGAGACGTGCTTACCCCTGAGGATCCCGCCGTGGCCTTTTCCTTCACGGTGCAGAGCCCGGTGCAGGTAGCCTATCAGCTGATCTACCAGCGGGAAGGTCGCTGGGATTTTGACAACAGCCAGCTTACCTACGACAATGCCGAGCGCTTCGGCGCTTACGGCGACCTGCGGGGCATGCTCTCCCCGGGCATGAAGCAGCGGGCTCTGACCCTGGAGCTTACCGACGCGGACAGCTACGGCTATGCCCTTTTGCAGATCATCACCCAGTCCGACGGCACGCCGGCGCTGGTGTCTTCCCGGGCGCTTTGCGTGCCGCCCGCTTCCGGGGATCCGGACCTTGCCATCACGCCTCAGGCCTCGTTCTGCCCCAGCCAGTATGAGGAGCTGGGTTTCACCGTGCAGCATGCTTTTCCCTGCGAGCTTACCGTGACCATTGTGGATGCCCGGGGCAAAACCGTCCGCCGCCTGGCTTCCCGCCAGGCCAGCCGCCCCCAGCAGCTTGTGCCCCGGGGCAGCTCCTTCTGCTGGAACGGCCGCCGCGCCAATGGCGAGCTGGCGCCGCCCGGGGATTACAGCATCCGGGTGAAGGCCTATGTGGGCGAGGAAACCTACGAAGCCTTGTATGAGGGGATCCTGCTCCTTGAGCCGGTGGGCTGATCCACCGGCTTTTCTTTTCACGAAAATTGCGAAAAACATCGAAATCGTTTTACAAACGGGTTGACATTGTAGGGTCTGGGCGTTATACTGGACATAATGGAAAATGTATGATTTGGGAGGGAGCGCCATGGAGTCCTATCTGTTCGCAGGTGTTGAGGCAGCGGCCGATACCTTGGTCGTGGAGGGCTGGCACAAGCCCGGCAGCCTGACCCGGTCCAGCGGCGCGTGGATTCATGCCGCCGGCAGCGCCATGCTGGAGGCGGGCAAATATACCATCAAACCCCACGACCAGTGGGTGTGGCTTGCCGTGGGCGAGGGCACCATGAAGCTTACCTGGGAGGGCGCGGAGCTTCAGCTGAAAACCGAGCAGACCTGCTTCCTTCCCGCCGGCGAAAAGACCGGCACCCTCGAGGTGGAGGGCCAGGCGCGTTGCCTGTGGATTGCCCTGGAAGGCCCCCTGGCGCCTATGGTGGTGCGCAAAATGGGCGCGCTGCTGCACATGCCCCTGAAGCAGGGCGCTCTGCCCAGCCAGATGTACCTGGCCAAGCAGATTGTGCAGGTGATGGTGCGCCATTCCGGCACCGGCGACGCCACCTACCAGCTCCAGCACCTGATGTACGGCATGCTGGCCAGCCATTGGGGACAGCCTGTGGCCATGGACGCCATGCTCTCCCACGAGATCGCCAAGGTGGTGGATACGCTCCGTGCCAACCAGTATAAAGACAACTTCTCCCTGGCGGAAATGGCTGCTATTTCCCGTATGCCCATGGAAACCTTCCGCAAGCGCTTCGTGAGCGAGGTGGGCATGCCGCCCCTCTCCTATGTGCTGCATTGCAAGATGGAACGGGCCAAGGAACTCCTGCGCGAACAGGATTACACCGTGCGCCAGGCCGGCGTGGAGGTGGGCATGCAGGATCCCTACCACTTCTCCAAGCAGTTCAAGAACATTGTGGGCATCAGCCCCTCGGCCTTTATGAAGCAGGCCGCCAAGCCCGACGCCACCATCCGCAAGAACGTCAAAAAATAAAGCTTTCCGCCGCTGTGACAAGCGGCGGATTTTTATTGCAATATAAGCAATTTGCCTGTATAATAAAGGTGATTGCCAAGCAATTCTGATCGAACAAAAGAGGTGTCTGTTGTGAAGAAGATTATCACGATGCTGGTTGTACTCGTGCTGGCGATGGCGCTTTCCCTGTCTGCCGTGGCGGAAAGCGTGCTGGCGGAGGAATTCCATGCCGCGTGGGACACGTTCCTTGCCATGGAGGCGACCATGCCGGAGAATGCGGAGCCAGGCAAGGTTTCCAGGGCTACCACCCTGCGGATCTTCAATTCCAACCTGCAGCTGACCCTGCCCACCGGCTGCAGCCTGTACAGCGCCACCTCCACGGCTGCCTATTACGTGGATTCCCAGACGGGGCTGATGTTTGGCATCAGCAAAATGGAGAGCTATGCTTCCATTGCCGACTGGAAGGCCGTGTTGGAGTATGAGGGACAGGACGTCAGCTATGGCTATATCAACGATGTGCTCTCGGTGATCGGCCTGACCTATGATTCCGGCTATCAGGTGAGCTGCTTTGCCAACAGCGGCAGCACCAGCTATCTGATTATGTGCACCGGCGCCACCTATGACCAGGCCCTCTACTTCATCGACATCCTGGACACCCTGTGCATTGCGTCCAGCACGGCGCCTACGGCCACGCCTACCGCTGCGCCTGCTTCCACACCCACCGCTGCGCCTTCTGCCGGACAGCTGGAGCTGACGCAGGAATATCAGATCCTGGGTTCCGGTACGGCGGTTAACCTTACCGCTGATATGATCCTGAAGTCCAGCAGCGATACCGCCGCCCAGTGGCACAGCCCTGCGGGCAATGTGAACCTGTTCTTCAATAAGTCCAGCACCGCTCACACTTCGCTGTTCCTTTCCTCTATGGAGAGTGTTTGGAAAGACATGGGGCTGACCACCGGTTACTATAACTACGATGGTATTACCACGCTGGCTTGCTATGGCCAGGTGGAAACCGGCTGGGTGCTCTATGCCTACTATAACGATAACAACTGCGGTTATACCATCAGCACCACTGACCGTACGAAGGATGAGATTCTCCTGGTGGCGCAGATTTTGGATACGCTGCATCAATATGATCCCACGGCCAATACGCCTACGCCCGCGCCCACGACGGCGCCTACCGCCGCGCCTTCGGACAGCATCACAACAACCGTTCTGAATACCGGGTATTATATTACCCTGCCGGCCGGTTCCGCAAAACTTCTTGATACAGCCGACTCGGTCATGTGGGAAGTGCCTGTGCAGACGAACGATTCGGTGATGATGATTTTCAAACTTTCGCTGAATGCCAGCCTGAGCAGCCTGAAGACCACCTATATCAACAAGGGCTGGAGTGCCTTTGACGTGAGTGTCAACGGGATCAGCACGGTACAGGTGGAGAAAGGCTCTGTCTCCTCTGGCACAAAGGACGTGACTGTATTCTTCCAGGCGGGCAGCAATGTCTATTCCATCCAAGCTACAGGAATGAATCAGGAAAGGCTGACAGCCTTCCGCACGGCGGTCAAAACGCTTTCGGCAACGGCGCCTGTGGTGACTGCCACCCCTGCGCCCACCACGGTGCCTACCGCCGTGCCCACTGCCGCGCCTACCGCTACCCCGGTCCCGGGCTCTTATGTGACCGTACCCCTGCGGGATTCCGGCCTGGAGCTGTATCTGGACGCCTCCGCTTACCTTTCCAACAGCGATGATTCCAGGGACTATTGGTATGACAAAACCAACAGGCTGAGCTTTTTCCTGTATGCCGAGGATAGCTATACCACGCTGAACGCTGCTGCCGAGTTCTTTACCGATACCATGAAGTACGACCTGGAGTGGATCGTTTATAATGACATCCCCGGCTTCCGGGCCAGCAAGGTGAACTCCTATGATGCTGATCTGCACAGTGTAAGATACTATTTCAGTGCTGACGGACAGATTTACTATGTATCCGCCGCTTCGCTGAAAACCGCCGCTCTTGCCACCTTTGATAAGTACATCCGCACTATCCACTGGGCGGATAACAACCATGGCACGCTGCGGCTTCCTGCCGGCCTCACCCAGGTGGAATATCTCTCCTTCCATAATACGGATGCCTACAAGGTTGTTGTTCCCCATGGCTGTACCTCCATCGAGACCTATGCCTTTGCTTCCGCGGACAAGCTGACCATTGCGGAGATTCCCGCCACGGTGACGCAAATCAGCGTTACCGCCTTCGAAAACTGCGCCGATGAACTGACCATCGTGGCCCCTGCGGGCAGCTACGCCCAGACTTTCGCCGGCAACAACGGCTATCACTTCTGTGCCGCAGAGTAAAGGGGAAAATAGCAAATCCGCCGCTGTGACAAGCGGCGGATTTTTATTGCAATATAAGCAATTTACCTGTATAATAAAGATGATTGCCAAGCAATTCTGATCGAACAAAAGAGGTGTCTGTTGTGAAGAAGATTATCACGATGCTGGTTGTGCTCATGCTGGCGATGGCGTTCTCCCTTTCTGCCGTGGCGGAAAGCGCGTTGGAGGAAGAATTCCATGCCGCGTGGGACGCGTTCCTTGCCATGGAGGCGACCATGCCGGAGAATGCGGAGCCAGGCAAGGTTTCCAGAGCCACCACCCTGCGGATCTTCAATTCCGACCTGCAGCTGACCCTGCCCACCGGCTGCAGCCTGTACAGCTCTACCTCCACGGACGCTTATTATGTGGATTCTCAGACGGGGCTGCTGTTTGCCGTCAGCAAGATGGAGAACTATGGATCCATCGCTGATTGGAAGGCCGTGCTGGAATATGCCGGCCAGGACGTCAGCTATGGCTATATCAACGATGTGCTCTCGGTGATCGGCCTGACCTATGATTCCGGTTACCAGGTGAGCTGCTTTGTCAACAGCGGTTATACCACCTATCTGATCATGTGCGCTGGCGCCACCTATGACCAGGCCCTCTACTTCATCGACATCCTGGACACCCTGTGCCTTGCGTCCGGCACGGCGCCTACCGCGACGCCCACCGCAGCACCCACGGCCACGCCGGTTCCCGGCGTCTATCAGGATGTGCTTGTATGCGATTCCGGACTTGCGCTGAATATGGATCCTAATATTGCTTTCGCAGGCTCTGATTCAGGAACTGACAACTGGTACGATCGAACAAATGACCTGGATTTTTACATTTCCGAAGTGGACTACATTGATTCGCTGAACGATGCGGCGGCGTTATACAGCGACGATGTCTATGACGATAACGGCAAGCTTGTTTATAGCGTCCACAGCCTTGACTGGATTGTCTATAACGATGTTCCCGGACTGCGTGCTGTTATGGCAGATGCAGAGTATCCCGGATGGTACTTCATGGAGTATTTCTTCTGCGCGGACGGGAAAATCTACAGTATCTATTGCGGATACAACAGCAAACCCGCTATTGTTGACTACTATATGCGCACTATTCACTGGATGGATGACGATCGCGGTACGCTGAAGCTTCCCGGTGATATCACCACGGTGGAGTCCCGTGCTTTCTATAAGTCCGACGCATATAAGGCGGAAATCCCCTATGGCTGCATCTCCATCGGATCCTACGCGTTTGCTTACAGCGATGGTCTGATCGTTGCGGAACTGCCCGCCACGGTTACCAGCATCGACAACACGGCCTTCCTGGGCTGCAGCGGCGAACTGACTATCGTGGCGCCTGCAGGCAGCTACGCCCAGACCTTCGCCGGCAACAACGGCTATCACTTCTGTGCGGCGGAATAAGCCGGTCACAGCGCCCCATGCCATATGGTATGGGGCTTTTTGCATGGGAGAGTTCTTGCTTTTTTACAGCGCATGGCGTATGATAGGCATAACAAGGAGGGATCGTTCCGATGAATATTCTTGAGCGTGTTCAGGCCTGCCTGGAGCGGGCTGTTGCCAATCATGAATGCGCCGGCATTTCTGTGCTGGTGCGCAAAAACGGCCAGGACGCTTTCTTTGCCGCGGCAGGCCATGCGGATGTAACCACCGGCAAGCCTGTGCAGCGGGATCATATCTTCCGGCTGTACAGCCAGTCCAAGCCCATTACCTCTGCCGCCGCCATGATCCTGATGGAGCGGGGGCAGCTGGATCTGATGGACGCGGTGGAGAACTTCCTGCCCGGCTTCCGGGGCCAGCAGGTGTGGACGCCCGGGGGTCTTGTGCCTGCTGCCAGACCCGTGTGGGTGATGGATCTGCTGGGCATGACCGCTGGCGTGGCTTATCCCGATGGGGATGCTGTGGGCCAGGAGACCGCCAGGCTGTTTATGGAGGATCATGAGCAGATCCTCGCAGGCGGCGGCATGGGTACGGTGGAATTCTGCGACCGCATGGGGCAGATTCCCCTGACGTTCCATCCCGGCAGCCATTGGCGCTATTCCACCTGTGCCGATATCCTGGGCGCGGTGATCGAGGTGGTCTCCGGCAAGCCCTTCGACGTGTTCCTGCGGGAAGAAATCTTTGAGCCCCTGGGCATGAAGGACACAGGCTTCTGGGTGCCGGAAGAGAAGCAGGGCCGCTTTGTGACCTGCTACAAGCGCATACCGAGCGGCCTGGAGCCCTTCAGCAGCCTGCACCTGGCGGTGGGCGATTACAGCCGCAGGCCCGCCTTCTGCTCCGGCGGCGCGGGACTGGTTTCCACCCTGGACGACTACGCGGCCTTTGCCCAGATGCTGCTAAGCGGCGGCGAATACCAGGGCAAGCGCATTCTGCGGAGCGAAACCGTGAAGTTTATGACCCAGGGCCAGCTGCTGCCCGCGCCTCTCAACGATATGTGGGACAGCCTGAAGGGCTATAACTACGGCAAGCTGATGCGCGTCTGCGAGGAGCCGGGCCGCTGGGCCGGCGTGACCCGCAAGGGTGAGTACGGCTGGGACGGCTGGCTGGGCAGCTACTTTGCCAACTTCCCACAGGAGCAGCTCACCATCCTCTCCATGCAGAACACCACCGACACCGGCACCTCATCCGCCGTGCGGAAGGTGCGCAACATGGTCCTGGCTGCTGACAGCGCCGGGGAAATCTGAAGCACAAAGCCGCTCTGACAACAGTCAGAGCGGCTTCTTTACGCTTCCAGCAAATCCTTCACCACTTCACCGGCGATGATCAGCCCCATCACCGAGGGTACAAAGCTCACGCTGCCAGGGGTGGCGCGGCGGCCAGAATCCTCCTGCGCTTCGGCAGGCTTCAGGGCCGGCTCGGTGGAGTAGGCCACCTTCAGGCGGCGGATGCCGCGCTTTTTGCACTGGGCGCGGATCACCCGTGCCAGGGGACAGGTATCGGTCTTGTAGATATCCGTGATCACGATCCTGGTGGGATCCAGCTTGTTTCCGGCGCCCATGGCGCAGATGATGGGCTTGCCCAGGGCGTCGCAGCGGGTGACCAGCTCCAGCTTGGCCGCCACGGTGTCCACCGCGTCCACAATGTAATCAAACTGCGAAAGATCAATACTGTCGGCATTCTCCGGCAGGTAGAACATCTCATGGCAGGTGATTTGCACGGCTGGATTGATATCCCGCAGCCGTTCCGCCATCACCTGCACCTTGCTGCGCCCCAGGGTGGAGTGCAGGGCAATAATCTGCCTGTTCAGGTTCGTCAGCGCCACGGTATCGTTATCAACGATATCAATGCTGCCCACCCCGGCGCGGACAAGGGCCTCGGCGGTAAAGCCACCCACGCCGCCCACGCCGAATACCGCTACCCGGGCAGCTCGGAGCTTCTCCATGGCATCAGCGCCAAGAAGCATCTCAGTACGCGCAAACTGTTCCATTCCAATCACCCCTCTTCTCCAAAAAGCTGCTCATTCGCGTCGCGGCACGCCCTCCGCGTGCCGTGACCCCTGCTGCTATGAGATATGCATGATCCTAAAAAAGGGAGTCCAGAGGGCTGAAAGCCCTTTGGTCAGGGAGTCCAGAGGGGCTGAAAGCCCCTTTGGTCAGGGAGTCCAGAGGGGCTGAAAGCCCCTTTGGTTACTTTGCCTCCGCCCAATTGTTGCCCTCGTGCACCTCGGCCAGCAGCGGCACATCCAGGGTGATGACTTCTTCCATGCAACGGGTCAGCAGGTTAGAGGCGTGTTCAACCTCCTCCGGCGGGCACTCCAGCAGCAGCTCGTCGTGCACCTGCAGGATCAGCCGGGAGCGCAGGTTTTCACGGCGCAGGGCTTCATCCACACGGACCATGGCCAGCTTGATGATGTCTGCCGCGGTGCCCTGCACGGGGGTGTTCATGGCGGCACGCTTGCCAAACTCGCGGATAACGCTCTTGGGGGATTTCAGTTCCGGCAGGTAGCGGCGGCGGCCCATGAGGGTTACCGCATAGCCGTTTTTCTCGCCGTCGGCGGTGGCGTCGTCCATGAAGCGCTTCACCCCGGGATACTTGGCGAAATACCGGCTGATGAACTCACGGGCCTCCTTCTGGGTGACACCGGTGTTCCGGGCCAGGCCAAAGCCGCTGATGCCGTAGATCAGGCCGAAGTTGACCGCCTTGGCGCGGGAGCGCAGGGTGGCGTCCACCTCGCTGAGGGGCACGTCGAAGATCTCGCTGGCGGTGCGGGCATGGACGTCCTGGCCGGTGCGGAAGGCTTCCACCATGGCCTCGTCCCCGGAGAAATGAGCCATGAGCCGCAATTCGATCTGGCTGTAGTCCGCGTCCAGCAGCACCCAGCCGTTTTGCGGCAAGAAGGCCCGGCGGATCTCCCGGCCCTCCTGGGTGCGGACGGGAATGTTCTGCAGATTGGGCTCGGAGGAGGAAATGCGCCCCGTGGCAGTGGCCACCTGATCAAAGTAGGAGTGCACACGGCCCTCTGTGTCCACCAGGCGCAAAAGGCCCTCCACATAAGTGGAGTTCAGCTTGGTGAGCTGGCGGTAGCGCAGGATGGGGTCGATGACCTCCGGGGCGATGTCCCGCAGGTTCTCCAGCACCTCGGCGGAGGTGGAATAACCACGGGTAGTCTTTTTGCCGTGGGGCAGCTGCAGCTTCTCAAAGAGCACCTCGCCCAGCTGCTGGGTGCTGTTTACGTTGAAGGAGGACGTACCGCAGGCCCGGAAGATCTCCTGCCGCGCCTCCTCGATTTCCTTGACATAGCGGTCGCCCAGCTGGCGCAGGAAGGCGGTATCCACCGCAAAGCCAATGGTTTCCATGCGGAACAGCGCCAGCGAGAGCGGCATTTCCACCTCCTGCATCAGACGCAGCATGCCGTCCTGCTCCACACGGCCCCGCTGCCAGGTGAAAAGGCTCATCAGGGCCCGGGCATCCTCGGGCATGCCGGGGCACAGGGCGGAAAGGCTGTAGCTCTTCTCCTGGGGATTGAGCAGATAAGCCCCCAGCATGGTGTCCCAGTGGAACTTCTCCGGCAGGGGCAGGCCGGCTTTGCGCAGGATGTGGAGCAGCTTCTTGCCATCGTGCACCACGGCGGGTTCCTGCAGGGCCGGGGCCAGCACCGCCAGCACTTCGGCCGGGTCGGCGCCGGGGTTGAGCAGGTCGCCGCCCAGGGTCACCAGGCAGCACTTGCCGGCGGAATCCGCTACGGAGATACTCACATCGCTGATGTACACCGCCAGGGGCCGTACCGCGCCGGGCAGCCAGGCTTCCAGCTCCCAGGCGGAGGACAGCACCTGCACGTCCCCATAGGGCAAGAGCGTCAGGGGCGCTGCCTCGGCGTCAGGAGCGGGGGTCTCAGCGGGTTCCTCGCCCAGGCGGCGGATGATGCTGTTCAGCTTCAGCTTCTGCAGGGCGGGAATACCCTGCTTCAGGTCAGGCAGGGCGCAATCGGAAAGCGTCCAGGCGATGGGCGCGTCGCGGCGGATGGTGGCCAGCTCCTTGCACTGCCGGGCCTGATCCGCCCAGGTTTCGATCTTCTCACGGAGCTTGCCCTTGATTTCATCCGTATGGGCCAGCACGTTTTCCAGGGTGCCGTATTGCTGCAAAAGCTTCACGGCGGTTTTGTCGCCCACGCCGGGAATGCCGGGAATATTATCGCTGCTGTCGCCGGCCATACCCTTCCAGTCGGTGACCTGTTCCGGGGAGAAGCCATACTCCTCGTGCACCTTGGCGGGGGTGAAGCGGATGGTCTCGCTGATGCCCTTGCGGGTGAACATCAATTCCGTGCCGCCGCCCACCAGCTGCAGGGCGTCCCGGTCGCCGGTGAGCAGCAGCGGGGCCACGCCGGCCTCCACACCCTTGAGGGAGAGTGTGCCCAGCAGGTCGTCCGCCTCCCAGCCGGCCAGGGTATACCACTTCACGCCCATGTCCGTCAGCAGGGTGCGGATGGTCTCGAACTGCTGGCGAAGCTCGATGGGCGTGGCGGAGCGGCCTGCCTTGTAATCGGCATACACCGTGTGGCGGAAGGTGGGGCCGTGCTCATCGAAGCACACGGCCAGGTAGCGCACGTTCTCCTCCTTGATAACCTTGAGGAGCATGTTCAGAAAGCCAAAGATAGCGTTGGTATACACGCCCCCGTTGTCCATGATGGGCAGGGCGTGGAAAGCGCGGTGCATCAGGCTGTTGCCGTCAACGAGCAGGAATGTATCTTTCATGGGAGTTACCTCCTTTGCGGTCTTTCCATAGTATACCACAATTTGTCCTTCCTACAAAGCCATTCCGGCGATTTTCCCGCATATCCTCTCCTGAGGTGATGGTATGCGGCTTTTTCTTCCCCTGCTGATGGGCTGGATGCTTTTCAGACCCGCTTTGGCCATGGACGCCGCCGGCGCTGCCTGCCGGCTGTTTGTGCAGAGCGTGCTGCCGGGGCTTTTCCCCTATATGGTGCTTTCCTTGATGCTGGTGAGCCGCATGCCCGCCGCCATGCCGGGGTGGCTGATCCTGCTCATGGGCTGGTGCGGCGGTTCCCCCACGGGGGCGAGGCTGATGGCCCAGCGGGGGATGAAAAACAAGCGGCTGGCCGTTTCCTGCGCCACCATGAGCCCCATGTTTCTCCTGGGGACGCTGGGCGGCTGGCTCAACAGCCCCGGGGCAGGGGTGTGCATCCTGCTTTCGGTGGTGCTGGGGGGATATCTCACCGGACTGATGGTGCGCGGCGGGGAAAATGCCGCCCCGGGGGCTGAGACCAGGCCCCTGGCCTTGGGGGAGGCGGTGGAGGCAGCGGCCAGAACCATGCTGCTGGTTTGCGGCACCATGGTGATTTTTCGGGTGTTCGTGGCGCTGGCGGCGGAGGCTTTGCCCAGGCTGGCGCTGCCCATGGCCACGGCGCTGGAGGTCACCACCGGCACAAAGATGCTCTCTGAGCTGCCCCTGCCGCTGCCCTTGCGCGCTTCGCTGATGGCCGGGGCCACGGGCATGGGCGGCGCGGCGCTTCTGATGCAGAACCGCGCCTGCGCACCGGGGCAGATGCCCCTGTGGGAGCAGGCGCTGTGGCAGGTGGTACACGGGGTTATTTCCTTTGGACTGTGCCTGGGGCTGATGCTTCTCTGGGGGTAAAATGTTCGCAGATGTCCCAGGGCTCCCGAACCTTGAGCCTCGGCTCCACGCAATGGCCGCAATCCACCGGCAAATGGCGCTTGCCATCGCGTATATAGTGCTGATGAAAGTGCCGGCAGTTGACGCACATGGGCGCCCCCTGATGTTTTTTGAGATAGAATAAGCGCATGCGCTCGACGGTTTCGGGGTTCATGGCGACCTCCTGAATAGTTGATAAGCATAAGCATACCATGAAAAAAGTTGACTGTATATTGTCGTTGTGATAACATACTGATGTCAAAGTGCTATCAAAACTGGCATTTTTGCGCAAAAGGAGAGAAAAAAGATGCTGGAATTCAAATTCGATACCCAGCTCCTCATCGAAGGCCATGACCTGGATGAGGATGCCATCAACGATTACTTCGTCAACAATTTCAAGGGCGACTGCCTGCTGGCTGTGGGCGATGACGAGCTCATCAAGATCCACTACCACACCAACGAACCCTGGAAGGTGCTGGAATACTGCGCTTCCCTGGGCGAGATCTACGATGTGGTCATCGAAAACATGGAGCGCCAGGAGCAGGGCTTGCAGGGCTGATGCTGCTTCCCGCAGAAAACAAAAAAGTTTGTCTCCCATTCAGGAGACAAACTTTTTTTGCGCTCAGTCAGCCAACGGCCTCGTTGGCGGTTTCCGTGAGGATCTTTTCCCACAGGAGCAGCTGGAGTTCCGCTTCTTCCTCATCCAGGGGCCGCATTTCCGCCGCGCCGGAGGGATCGAAGGACACCGTCAGGTTCACATACACCGCGGCGTAGGGGGTGCCCCACAGGTCAATGGCCTCGTCCAGGGCGGCGGTGGGGCCGGGGAAATTCTTCTTTCCCAGCTTTTCGGCTTCCAGTGCGGTGGTGGCCACATATACGGCGGATTTGTCGATGCTGCCCGCCATGCCTTCATCCAGCTGAGCGGAAACCGTCAGCCGGCCTTCCTCCACGGTGAAGGTCACAGCGCCGATGGTGTAGGCGTCGCTGGCGTTCAGCGCCACCGTATAGGGGCGGCGGGAAACCTCGGCAATATCCAGGAGCGTGGCGGTCCGCCAGGTGTTCGTTCCGGAGATTTCCGCCAGGGGATATCCGGCGGAGCAGGCGGCGTTGCCGGTGAGCATGGGCATTACCCGGCGCAGGGGGAAGCTGAAGCTGCTGTCCCCGGCCCATAGGGTCACGTGGTAGGTGGTTTGAGGGCCGGTGAGGCGCAGGTAGATGTCCTCGGAACGGAACCTGCCGCCGCACACGCCGTAATCCCGCTGGTAGACCAGCTTGCCGTTTTCAGCGGCGATGCTCAGGGTCACGGCGGCGTCCTCCTCCAGGGGGCAGGTGACCCGCAGATAGCTGCGGTCGGAGGTGAGGGAGGAGGCGATGTAGCTTTCGTTCCACGCATCCTCCGTCACGTCCAGGGCGTTCACGGTGAAGACGTCCTCCGAGGCGAGGGCGGGCGCGGCCCACAGCATCAGCAGCGCCAGGAGAAAACCAAGCAATCGTTTCACGGGGGAGTCTCACCTCTTTCAATGGGTTTCACCTACATAACGCAGGGGAAGCCGCCGTTCATCCTTGGCATGGGGAAATTTACAACAGAAACTTATTTCGCGATGAAATTCACCAGGCGGCCAGGCACGTAGATGGTCTTCACCACGTTCTTGCCGGCCAGGTAACGCTGCACGCCCTCGTGGGCAGCCAGCTCCTTCTCGGCCTGCTCCTTGGTCATATCGGCGGGAATGGTGATGTGGCCGCGGACCTTGCCGCAGACCTGCACGGCGATTTCGATCTCGCTCTTCACCATGGCGGCCTCGTCCCACTGGGGCCATTCGGAACGCATCATGCCGGAGCCGAAGCCGTTGAGCTCCCACATTTCCTCGGTGATGTGGGGGGCCACGGGGTTCAGCAGCTGGATGAGGGTCTTCAGTTCCGCCTTGGTCACGGAGCCGATGGCGTACATTTCGTTCACCAGGGTCATCATGGCGGCGATGGCGGTGTTGAACTTCATGGCCTCATAGTCCAGGGAGACCTTCTTGATGGTCTCGTGCATGGTGGCCATGAGCTTCTCGGAATAGCTGTCGCTGTCTACCAGCATCTCCTGCAGGCGCCACACGCGGTCCAGGAACTTGCGGCAGCCCTTGGCGCCGTTGGTGGACCACGGAATCGCCTGGTCGAAGGCGCCCATAAACATTTCGTAGAGGCGGAAGGCGTCGGCGCCGATATCGTCGATGATGTCATCGGGGTTCACCACGTTGCCGCGGGACTTGGACATCTTCTCGCCGTCGGTACCCAGGATCAGGCCCTGAGCGGTACGTTTCATATAGGGTTCGGGGCAGGAGACCTCGCCGATATCGTAGAGGAACTGATGCCAGAAGCGGCTGTACAGCAGGTGACGGGTCACGTGCTCCATGCCGCCGTTGTACCAGTCGACGGGCATCCAGTAGTCAAGGGCTTCCTTGCTGGCGAAGGCTTCGGTATTGTGGGGATCGCAATAGCGCAGGAAGTACCAGCTGGAGCCGGCCCACTGGGGCATGGTATCGGTCTCGCGCTGGGCGGCGGCGCCGCACTTGGGGCAGGTGCAGTTCACATAGCTCTCGATGTGGGCCAGGGGGGACTTGCCGTCCGTACCGGGCTGGAAGTCATCCACATCGGGCAGGCGCAGGGGCAGCTCCTCGTAGGGGACGGCCACCACGCCGCAGTGGGGGCAGTGGATCAGCGGGATGGGCTCGCCCCAATAGCGCTGACGGTTGAAGGCCCAGTCCTTCATCTTGTACTGGACGCCGGCGCGGCCATAGCCCTTGGCTTCGATCTCTTCCAGCACGCGCTCGATGGAGTCCTTCTTGTTGGTGTAGCCGTTGAGGAAGTCGGAGTTGATCATCTCGCCGTCGCCGGTGTAGGCTTCCTTCTCGATGTCGCCGCCCTTGATGACCTGGATGATGTCGATGCCGAACTTTTTGGCGAACTCCCAGTCACGCTGGTCGTGGGCAGGCACGGCCATGATGGCGCCGGTGCCGTAGCCCATCATCACGTAGTCGGAAATGAAGATCGGCACTTCCTTGCCGGTGAGGGGGTTGATGCCGCTGAGGCCCTCAATGCGCAGGCCGGTCTTTTCCTTCACCAGCTGGGTACGCTCGAACTCGGTCTTCTTGGCGCATTCCTCACGGTAGGCGCGGATGGCGTCCATGTTGCCGATGCGCTCGGCATACTTGTCGATCATGGGATGCTCGGGGGCCATGACCATGAAGGTTACGCCGAAGAGGGTATCGGGGCGGGTGGTGTAGATCTCCAGCTTCTCGTCGGTGCCCTTCACGGCGAAGTTCACAAACGCGCCGGTGGATTTGCCGATCCAGTTCACCTGCTGCTGGGCGATGTTCTCGGGGTACTCAACGCTCTTGAGGCCCTCCAGCAGCTTATCGGCATACTTGGTGATACGCAGGTACCACACGTCCTTGGGCAGCTGCACCACGTCGCCGTGGCAGATGTCGCACTTGCCGCCCTGGCTGTCCTCGTTGGAGAGGACCACCTTGCAGGAGGGGCAGTAGTTGACCAGGGTCTTGTCGCGGAAGACCATGCCGTGCTCAAACAGCTTCAGGAAGATCCACTGGGTCCACTTGTAGTAATCGGGATCGGTGGTGTCCACCTCGCGGCTGTAGTCGAAGGAGAAGCCGATCTTCTGCAGCTGCTCGCGGAAGTGATCCACGTTCTTCTTGGTCACGATGGCGGGGTGCACGTTGTTCTTGATGGCATAGTTCTCCGTGGGCAGGCCGAAGGCGTCCCAGCCGATGGGGAAGAGTACGTTGTAGCCCTGCATGCGGCGCTTGCGGGCGATGATGTCCATGGCGGTATTGCTGCGGGGATGACCCACGTGCAGGCCGTTGCCGGAGGGATAGGGGAACTCGATCAGGCCGAAAAACTTGGGCATGGTGTGGTCATCCAGCGCCTCGAAGGCGTGGGTGTCAGCCCAGATCTTCTGCCACTTGGGCTCGATTTGTTTGGGGTCGTAAGCCTTGAACTCCATGTTGATTGCCTCCCTTATGTTCGAAACTGCGGGTGTAAGCAGGATAGAAAAAACGTTCCGCCCCTGCTTTTTGCAAAGACGAAACGTGTGTTTCGCGGTACCACTCTGCTTGCCTGCGAAGCCGCAGGCCACTCGAAGCGCTGTATCGGGCGCAGCCGCCGGCGTGGCCGGTTCGCTCCCGGGCGAGCGGCATTCCATTGTCCCGCCGCTTCGCACCAACCAGCGGCTCTCTTCGGGCGACAAAAGGGGAATGCGTTCCCGTTCATAACGATAGTATAGGTAGTATAGCATTTTGCTTGCCAAAAGGCAAGCAAAATAATTAGAAATGATGAATTGAGTTGGATGCACCCGGTGTGCTATGATAGGCACAGGGAGGTGCATCTCATGGAGCGGGGCATTGCCATCGTGGGGCTCAACGGCAGCGGGAAATCCACGCTGAACCATATGCTGGCGCGGGAGCTGGGGTATCTTGAGATGGACGTGGAGGATTACTATTTTCCGCAGCAGAAGGCGCACCGGCAATGGGCGCTGGAGCACGCGGAAGTGCGCCCCGCGGAGCTGCCCTATACCGCCGAGCGGGATCAGGCAGAGGTAGAAGCCGCCCTCCTGGGGGACATGGAGGTGCATCCTCGTTTCGTGCTTTCTTGCGTGCGGCTGAACTGGTGTGAAGTGCTGCGCAGCCGCCTGGACATGGTTTTCTGGCTGCAGGTGCCGCTGGAAACCCGGCTGGAACGCATCCGTCAGCGGGAGAAAAAGCGCTTCGGCGCCCGTGCGCTGCCCGGCGGAGATATGTACGGGAAGCAGGAAGCTTTCCGCAGGCTGATCAGCAAGCGTGAACCGGCCATGGTGGAGGAAAGCCTGAAGGAGCTTCGCTGCCCGGTGGTGATGCTGGACGGCACCCGGCCCCTGGAAGAAAATCTGCGCGTGATACTGGCTTGCCTGCAAGACAAGACCGGGAGTGGTTGACCGCCCCCGGTTTTTGCTTACTTTCCGTAGCTCAGCGCCAGCTTGCAGAAAAGGTCCTCGAAAATATACCGCTGGTCGATCTCCTCATACACGCGGATTTCCCGGTTTTCCGGGCAATCCACATACACGCCGCCTTCGCCGAAGCGGGGCGCGCTCTGGGTGCGGAAGCGGCCGCAGCCGGGGTTCAGCGCCAGGCCGATGGCCGGCTGATCGCCAATGGCCCAGCTTTCGCCGGTGATCCAATCGGCGTCTTTGCCGTATGCCATCATCTGCTCATAGAGATATTCGCCCACCTTGCCGCAGGGGCGGACCTTTTGCTCCAGCTCCGCGTAGCCGATCTGCATCTGGGTGTAGGTTCCCATGGGTACTTGCCACACCTCCAGCCTGGAGGAGAAAACGGCGTTGGCGGCGTGGTAGTCGTTCACAGAGTTGAACTCCCAGCCGCCCTTGGGGTAGAAGCCGCCGCCGATCCAGATGCAGGTGAACCTGTCCTGGATCTCCGGACACTTGTTGATGGCCGCCGCCACGTTGCTCAGCGCGCCCTGACACAAAACAAACAGGGGGTGGGGATCATCCTTCAGCGCTTCCTGGATGATGAAATCCGCCGCCTCGCACGCCGGCGCGGCATTCTCGCTTTCCAGGGGTTCCGCACCCATGAGCACCGGTACATCGTGAATATCCATCAGATCCAGCAGGTGAACAATGGCGTCGTAGCTTTTCTGCACGGAACCGGGCGTGCCGAACTGCTCCGCCAGAATGCCCTTCACCATAAAGCGGGGCGTCAGAAGACCGTGGACGATGGCATAGGGATCGTCGGCTTCGCAGGCGGCGTCGGTATCGATGATTACGCGGATTCGCTTCTTTTCCTGAACGGTAAAACGATACGGCATAGGAATTCTCCTTTGCGTTTTTTTCTATTATATCATACCATAATGCCCCTGCAAAGGGCTTGACAGATGGGGTGAAAACCGTTACAATATTTTTGATCGGCTGTTCGGAAGGTGCCGATGCACACTTCCAGGCTGTTTTCGATAGAAATCCCCCGCTCATTTTGTTATCGCTTCTTATTCTGAGGCGTGTTTTTCGGCGGCTGAACCCGTATTGGTTCGGTCGGCTGCATAGGAATTGCGCAAAGGGTGCATTATGCCTGTGTGGGCGAAGTGTATCTTTGATAAGTGGTTTTTGTGAGGCGCGGCAGGCCCTTTTTTCGGCAGGCCGTCGGGAAAATGAATAAAAAAGCGGACGGAAGTCCATCATTATGAAAGCAGCATGCAGCCGTGCGGAAGATTTTTTTCGCGCGGCTTTTGGCCGTTCCTGACGACATTTGAAACAAGATTAAAAAGGAAAAGGAGGGGAAACAGTTTGCCTACGATCGTATGGATTCTGATCGCTCTGGCGGCTGCCGCCATCGGCTTTGTTGTTGGTGGAGCATACCGCAAGAACGTCACCGAAAAGAAAATCGGCCGCACGGAAGAATACGCCAAGCATCTCTACGACGACGCCGTCCGCAAGGCGGATGAGTACAAGAAGGAAAAGGTGCTGGAGGCCAAGGAAGAAATTCTCAAGGCCAAGGCTGAAAGCGACCGCGAAAGGGCCGAGAACGAGCGCGAAATGCGTGAGCGCCGCAACGAAGTGCAGCGCAACGAACGCCGCTTGATCCAGCGTGAAGAAACCCTGGACAAGAAGGCCGACAACATGGAAGCCCGCGAGGAAAGCCTCAACAAGAAGCAGGCCGAGATCCAGAAGATGCAGGAAGAAGCCGAGGCGATGATCGCCAAGCAGACCGCTGAACTGGAACGTATCGCCGCCATGACCCAGGACGAGGCCAAGCAGGTCATCGTTGAGCGGGTGCAGAAGGACGCCTTCCACGACGCCGCCGCCATGGTCCGCGACATCGAGGCCAAGGCCAAGGAAGAGGGCGAAAAGAAAGCCCGCAATATCATTGCCCTGGCCATCCAGAAGTGCGCCGCCGACCACGTGGCCGAATCCACCGTATCCGTTATCGCCCTGCCCAATGACGACATGAAGGGCCGCATTATCGGCCGTGAGGGCCGCAACATCCGCGCCCTGGAGACCGCCACCGGCGTCGACCTCATCATCGACGATACCCCCGAAGCCGTCATCGTGTCCGCCTTTGACCCCGTCCGCCGTGAGATCGCCCGCATCGCCGTGGAAAAGCTCATCATGGACGGCCGCATCCACCCCGCCCGCATCGAGGAAATGGTGGAGAAGGCCCGCAAGGAAGTGGACAACCAGATCCGCGAAGCCGGCGACAACGCCGTGTTCGAAACCAATCAGCACGGCATCCACCACGAGCTGGTCAAGCTCCTGGGCCGCCTGCGCTACCGCACCTCCTATGGTCAGAACGTGCTGAAGCACGCCATTGAGGTCAGCCACCTGGCCGGCCTGATGGCCGCCGAGCTGGGTGCCGACGTCCAGCTGGCCAAGCGCGCAGGCCTCCTGCACGACATCGGCAAGGCTGTGGACCACGAGGCCGAGGGCACCCACGTGACCCTGGGCGGCGAATTGGCCCGCAAGTATCACGAGAGCCCCGACGTGATCCACGCCATCCTGGCCCACCACAACGACGTGGAGCCTCAAACCGTGGAAGCCGTGCTGGTGCAGGCTGCCGACGCTATCTCCGCTGCCCGTCCCGGCGCCCGCCGCGAGAGCCTGGAGAATTACATCAAGCGCCTGGAGAAGCTGGAGGAGATCGCCAACAGCTTCGACGGCGTGGAGAAGTGCTTTGCCATCCAGTCCGGCCGCGAGGTTCGCATCATGGTCAAGCCCGACGACGTCACCGACGAGGGCACCAAGATCCTGGCCAAGGAGATCGCCAAGCGCATCGAAAAGGAAATGGAGTATCCGGGCCAGATCCGCGTGAACGTGATCCGCGAAACCCGTTCCACCGAATACGCCAAGTAATGCTTTCCCCATCCCCGCCAACACGGCGGGGATGTTCTTGTTACAGAGGTTAGTCTTGACTACCTCTCTGGCTATATGATACCATGCGCTTTGTAAGGGAGTAGTCGGCGCCTGCGGGCGGGACGAAGTCAACATTCTGGAATCATGTTCCTGGCTTTGTACATTGCGACGAGACTTATCTGTTTCTTTTTACTGAAGGACGGATGAGTCTCGCTTTTTTTCGGCCTTCATGAGATCAACGAGGAGGTATGACCAATGGGTATCTTTGAGCTTTTCATGATCGCCGTGGGCCTGAGCATGGACGCCTTCGCGGTGTCGGTGTGCAAGGGCCTTTCTGTGCGCAAGGCAGAGGTAAAGCACTCCCTGTGCGTGGGCCTGTATTTCGGTGGCTTTCAGGCGCTGATGCCGCTGATCGGCTACCTGCTGGGCACCCAGTTCGAAAGCTTCATCGTCAGCGTTGACCACTGGATCGCCTTCATCCTGCTGGGGTTCATCGGCGGCAACATGATCCGCGAGGCCCTCGGCAAGGAAGAGGAAGCCCTGGACGATTCCTTCTCCTTCAAAACCATGATTACCCTGGCCATCGCCACCAGCATCGATGCCCTGGCCATGGGCGTGACCTTCGCCTTCCTGCGGGTGAACATCTTCTGGGCGGTCGCGTTCATCGGCGTGATCACATTCGTGCTCTCCGCCATTGGCTTGAAGGTGGGCAATGTCTTTGGCGCCCGGTATAAGAGCAAGGCCGAGCTCTTCGGCGGCGTGGTGCTGATCCTCATGGGCACCAAGATCCTGCTGGAGCACCTGGGCATCCTGGGTTAAACATCCTTCTACCACCAACGAAAGGAAGATACCGCCATGATTCCCGCTCTGATTCTCTTTGCCGTGACCTACGTGCTGATGCTCACCTTCAGCAAGTACCGTCCCTACATCGCCCTGGGCTCCGCACTGATCTTCATTCTCACCGGCATGCTGCCCCTGGGCGAGATTTTCCCTTCCATTGACCTGAACGTGATCCTGATGATCGCCGGCACCATGGGCTTGGTGGCGCTTTTCATTGAAAGCAAGATGCCCGCCCTCCTGGCCGACCTGGTGATGGAGAAGGTACCCAATGTGCAGTGGGCCGCCGTGGCCCTGGCCATTTTCGCCGGCGTGATCTCCGCCTTTGTGGACAATGTGGCCACTGTGCTGATGATCGCCCCCGTGGCCATGGAAATCTGCAAGAAGCTGAAGGTGAACCCCGTGCCCTTCATCATCGGCATTGCGGTTTCTTCCAATCTGCAGGGCGCCGCCACCCTGGTGGGCGATACCACGGCCATCATGCTGGGCTCCGCCCTGGACATGAGCTTCATGGATTTCTTCTGGTACAAGGGCAAGCCCAGTATCTTCTTCGCGGTGGAGCTGGGCGCGGCACTTTCCGCCCTGATCCTGTATTTCATCTTCCGCAAGGAGAAGAACCCCATCCCCAAGGCCACGGAGCGCACCCAGGTCACCAACATGGTTCCCACCTGGCTGCTGGGCGGCGCCATTGTGCTGCTGATCTGCGCTTCCTTTATTCCCAATAAGCCCAGCACCACCAACGGCCTGATCTGCTGCGTGCTGTTCCTGATCGGCCTTATGTACAACTTCATGCAGAAGAAGAGCATGGAGGCTATCACCGAGCCCCTGAAGGGCATTGACTTCGAGACCATCGGCCTGCTGCTGGGCCTGTTCCTGATGATCGGCGGCATTTCTGCCCAGGGCGTCATTGACGCGGCGGCGGGCCTGCTGGCCAAGGCCGGCGGCGGCAATGTGTTTGTGCTCTACACGGTGATCGTGTGGGCGTCTGTGCTGATCTCCGCCTTCATCGACAACATCCCCTATGTGGCTACGATGATTCCTGTGATCGCCTCCCTGGCTGCCACCCTGGGCGTAGACCCCACGCCCCTGTATTTCGGCCTGCTTTCCGGCGCCACCCTGGGCGGCAACTGCACGCCTATCGGCGCTTCGGCCAACATTACGGGCATTGGTATCCTGCGCAAGGCCGGGCATGAGGTCAGCAATGGCGATTTCTTCAAGATCGGCATCCCCTTCACCCTGGCGGCTATTATTCCCGCATATATCTACATCTGGCTGCTGTACGGTGTGTAAAGCAAATCAACGAAGCGTCTGCGGTGCAGGCGCTTTTTTGCACACGTGTAGGGTGGACTTTATTCACCCACCCCTGCTGATATGACATGCGCCGGGCTGTCCCGAATGGGATTCTTAAGGGGTGAAGCCCCTTAAGCGGAGTCCAGAGGCAGAGCCTCTGGCGGGGTTTCCAAAGGGGTGAAGCCCCTTTGGTTTTTCTGTGTACTTTTGTTGACGGCGGACGATTGTTTTCCTATAATAGAACAATACCGATTCAGGAAGGAGGCGGCACCATGGCCAAGTTGACCATTGCTGCAGAGACCTGCAAAGGCTGCGGCCTGTGCGCGGATGTTTGCCCCAAGAAGCTCTTGGAGCTGAGCCACGATATCAACAGCAAGGGCTATCACCCCATTGCTATTACCGATCAGGAGAAGTGCATCGGCTGCGCGTTCTGCGCCCGGATGTGTCCTGACGCTGTTATTAAGGTAGAAAAGTAAGGAGGTTATCTCCATGGGTCAGAAGATGCTCATGAAGGGCAATGAGGCCATTGCCGAGGCCGCCATCCAGGCCGGATGCCGGTTCTTCTTCGGCTACCCCATCACGCCCCAGAACCAGATTCCCGAGTATATGTCCAAGCGTATGCCCAAGGTGGAGGGCGGCTGCTTCCTGCAGGCTGAAAGCGAAGTTGCCGCCATCAACATGGTCTACGGCGCCGCCGGCGCCGGTGCCCGTGTGATGACCTCCTCCTCCAGCCCCGGAATTTCCCTGAAGCAGGAAGGCATCAGCTACATCGTTGGCGCCGAACTGCCCTGCGTGATTGTGAACATGGTCCGCGGCGGCCCTGGCCTGGGTTCCATCCAGCCTGCCCAGAGCGACTATTATCAGTCCACCCGCGGCGGCGGTCATGGTGACTACCGCATGCTGGTGCTGGCGCCCTCCTCTGTGCAGGAAGCCGTCGAATTGACCCAGCAGGCCTTCGACCTGGCCGACAAGTACCGCAACCCTGTGCTGGTCATGGGCGATGGCCTCATCGGCCAGATGATGGAGCCCGTGGAAATGCCCGAGTACGTCAAGCCTGAGCTGCCCGAGAAAACCTGGGCTGCCACCGGCTGGAAGCCCGGCTGCGGCCGCGAGCGCGCTGTGATCAACAGCCTGTACATCGACCCCAGCGTCCTGGAGCAGCACAACCGCAAGCTCTTCGCCAAGTACGCGGTGATGGAGCGGGAGGAGTGCCGCTGGCAGGAAGAAATGACCGACGATGCTGATTTCGTCATCGTGGCCTACGGCACCACTGCCCGTATCGCCCGCAGCGCTATGCGCAAGCTGCGCGACAAGGGCATCAAGGCCGGCCTGATCCGCCCCATCACCCTGTGGCCCTTCCCCAACGCGCCCATCCAGAAGGCCGCCGAGCACGCCAAGGCGTTCCTGACGGTGGAAATGTCCATGGGCCAGATGGTGGACGACGTGCGCCTGGCCGTGAACGGCAAGAAGCCCGTGGAATTCTACGGCCGTACCGGCGGCATTGTGCCCACGGTGCGCGAGATCGTAGAGCAGATCGAGAACATGGCAAAGGAGGCGAAGTAAGATGGCAGTCGTTTATGAAAAGACCAAGCTCCTTACCGATAAGCCCCTGCACTATTGCCCCGGCTGCACCCACGGCATCATCCACCGCCTGGTAGCCGAAGCCCTCGACGAGCTGGGCGTGCAGGACAAGACCATCGGCGTCGCGCCTGTTGGCTGCGCTGTGTTCGCCTATGATTACTTCAACTGCGATATGATGGAAGCCGCTCATGGCCGTGCACCCGCTGTGGCCACCGGCTGCAAGCGCGTGAACCCGAACAACGTGGTGTTCACCTATCAGGGCGACGGCGACCTGGCCTCCATCGGCGCGGCGGAGATCACCCACGCTGCTACCCGCGGCGAGAACATCACCGTGATTTTCGTTAACAACGCTATTTACGGCATGACCGGCGGCCAGATGGCTCCCACCACGCTGCCCGGCCAGGTGACCACCACCAGCCCCTATGGCCGTGATACCAACCACTGCGGCTATCCCATCCGCGTCAGCGAAATGCTGGCTACCCTGGATGGCCCCGCCTACATTGCCCGCGTTTCCGTCCACGATGTGAAGCACATCATGGAAGCTAAGAAGGCCATCAAGAAGGCCTTCCAGCTGCAGATCGAGGGCAAGGGCTTTACCATGGTGGAAGTGCTGTCTTCCTGCCCCACCAACTGGGGCATGACGCCCCAGGAGGCTCTCAAATGGCTGCAGGAGAATATGATTCCCCAGTATCCCCTGGGCGTGAAGAAAGAAAAGGAGGCGGAGTGAGATGGAAGCTCAATTCCTGATTGCCGGTTTCGGCGGCCAGGGCGTGCTGCTCATCGGCCAGCTGCTGGCCAAGGCCGCCATGCATGATGGCATGAACGTCTCCTGGATGCCCTCCTACGGCCCCGAAATGCGCGGTGGCGAGGCCAACTGCGCTGTGGTGATCTCAGATGAACCCATCGGCAGCCCCCTGGTTACCGAACCCCCCATCGCCGTGATCATGAACAAGCCCTCCATGCTGAAGTTCGCTCCCACCATGGAGCAGGGCGGCCTGATGCTGTACAATTCCTCGCTGATCGACATCGAACCCGATCGCAAGGACATCACCGCCGTGGCCATCGACTGCAACGGCATCGCCGAAAAGCTGGGCAATGCCCGCACCGCCAACATGGTGATGCTGGGCGCCATCATCCAGCGCACGGGCGTCATTTCCATCGACAGCGCCATGGAGGCCCTCAAGGCCACCTTCGGCCCCAAGAAGGAGCACCTGCTGCCCATCAACCGCGCGGCTATGGAGGCCGGCGCGGAGGCGGCGAAGTAAACAGCCATCAAGCGACCATGACAAGCGTCATGGCCGCTTTTTTTGTTTGATTTGCTGCGCGATTTCCTGTTGTAAGCGAGGATGATTTATGGTATGATAGGCGAAACCTGATGCAGGGGAGGTATTCTCCGTGAGGACAATCGCATATGAATACAGGAATTGTCCCATCCCAGGCGGCGGATACGCTACCGGCTTCCTTTTTCATCCGCGCAGGAAAGGGCTGCTCTATCTGCGCACGGATATCGGCGGCACATATCGCTTTGATTACGAAGCGCAGAAGTGGATCTTCCTGTGCCCCCATGTGAATCCCCTGAACCAGAACCAGGCCTACCCCATCTCCATGGCTTTGGATCAGAACAGTCCGGAGAAATTGTACATCATCTGCGGAACATATCATCAGCCAGGCGGCGAGCTGGCGATTTCCGGTGATTACGGTCAAAGCTTCACCTGCAAGCCCACGCCCTTTTTCGCCCATGGCAACCTGAGCGGCAGGGGTACGGGGGAGCGGCTTATCCTGGATGAAAAGGATCCGAGCACCCTATGGTACGCCAGCCAGCGGGACGGCCTGTGGGTCACCCGTGACCTGGGCGACAGCTGGCAGCGGGTGGAGGGCATGCCGGAAACGCACCTGACCTTTATTGCCCAGGTGCAGGGAAAGCTTGTGGTG
This sequence comes from Clostridia bacterium, assembly GCA_017502305.1. Classification (GTDB taxonomy): domain Bacteria; phylum Bacillota; class Clostridia; order Christensenellales; family Aristaeellaceae; genus UBA11524. The sequence goes on from JAFVVG010000047.1 coordinate 62,817, forward strand.
GGCGCCGCGGGTGTGGCCCTGAAGAAAAACGACATGCGCGGCCCGGCGCTCTACACCGGCGACGGTGAAACCTTCCGCCCCATGGAGCAGCCGGCGGGCAGGGAGCTGCCCGGCTGCAGGCTGCATGGCCTGGCGGCCCAGCGCTGGAGCGCGAACGAGAAGTATCTGTATGTGACCTTTGGCGGCAACGGCCCGCGCTCTTTTACGGATGACCTTGGTTACAGCTGCGATTCCGGCGACAGCATGGACGGGCATATTGTGCGCTATCCGCTGGTGCCGGGCGGCTTCGGGCCCATGGAGGATATTACCCCCGCTGGCGGCGAGCCCCTGGCCTGGGGATATTCCGGCGTCAGCGCCAGTTTGCGCACCCCGGGGCTGGTGATTGCCTCCACCATCTGCAAGGCCTCCGGTGACAGCGTTTTTCTTTCACGGGACGACGGTGCTACCTGGCAGGAGATCCTTTGCGATCTGCGTGTGGGAGACATCCGCTTCCGCACCAGCTATATGCAGCCCGGGTTCAATGGCGGCCACTCGCCGGTGCATTGGGTTAGCGATATCAAGCTGAATCCCTTCGATGACGATGAAAGCTGGTTCAACACCGGCACCGGCGTGTTTCGTTCCTTTGACCTGACGAAACAGACCCGCTATTATACCGACTGGTCCGACGGCGTGGAGGAGACGGTGCACCTGAACGTGTACGCCATGCCCAGCGGCGATGTGAAGGTCATCGATATCGTCGGCGATCTGGGCGGCTTTGCCTTTAACGACCTGGACAAGCCCTGCACAAACTCCTTTGATGATGAAAACGGCAATCGCTACATCACCTGCATCAATGCCGATTTTGCCGATCACAACTCTGATCGGATTGTGGTATCCGCCCGGGGCAACTGGACGGGAAAGACCAGGGGAGGTCTGATCCTCACGGAGGACAACGCAAGAACCTGGCGCCGCCTGCCCATGCCATGGGGCCTGACGGAGGAGATCGACGAGGCGTCCCGCAAGATCGAAGAGCCTAACACCAACCCCGGCTGGGTAGCCATGTCCCCCGATGGCAAGACCATTGCCTGGACGCTGGCTTCCAAGATCGACCTGCCCGTTACCTGGGCGGTGCAGAGCCAGGATGGTGGAGAAACCTGGCATCGCGTTCTGGTCTATGATCGTGAAGGCAACGAGATCGCCTCCGGCGGCTTCAAGATGTTTGCCGACCGCCTGCGCAACGACCTGTTCTATGGCTTTGGCGACAAGGGTGAGCTGTATGTTTCCACCGACAGGGCCTGTACCTTCCGCCAGCTGCCCCATCCCGAGGGCCTGCCTGAGGGTATCCACTCCGCCCTCATCGACGTGGCCAGCCGCACGGAGATCCGCGGCGAAGCCGGACATACCGGCCACTTCCTGTTCGCCACCGGCGCGCACGGCCTGTGGACACTGGACTTCACCCCTGAAAAGTGCGTTGCCACCAAGCTTACTGGCGAAAAGGACATGGTTTTCCGCGCAGGCTACGGCCTGGGCGAACCCGGCGGGGATTACATCACCGGGCACAAGGCCATTTACCTCAGCGGCGTCATCGACGGTGAGTACGGCTTCTACCGCACCCTGGACGATTGCAAAACCTACGCCCGTCTGAATACGGACAGACAAATGTTCGGCGGCATCAGCTCCCTGGATGGCGACTGCCGCGTCTTTGGTCAATTCTATCTGGCAACAGGTACTTATGGTCTGCTTTACGGAAAGGAGAAGGAAGTATGATTTTTCAGGAAGGCAATCGATTGATTTTAACCAAGGGCAATTCCCAGGTATGGATCGAACCCTGGGGCGAGAACTCCCTTCGCGTCCGCATGACCCCCGACCCCCGCATGGATCCCAACGACTGGGCGCTGACCGAGCCTGTGAAGGAAACCGACAGCACCATCACCTTTGAGACCATCGACAACACCGATCCCTGGTACAAGGGCGAGGAGTGGGCGAAGTATCACTCCACCGGCACCGTGGCCACCCTGGTGAATGGTAAGATCACCGCCAAGGTGAACCCGGAGGGCTGGATCAGCTATTACAACCAGAAGGGCGAACTGCTCACCGAGGAATACTGGCGCACCCGCGACCGCCTGAACCGTTATTGCGTGCCGCTGCGGGTCACCGGCCGCGAAATGAAGCCTCACTTCGGCACCGAATCCTATGAGCTGACTGCCCGCTTCGAGGCCTTTGACGATGAGAAGATCTTCGGCATGGGTCAGTATCAGCACCGCCACCTGGACAAGAAGGGCACCACCCTGGAATTGGCGCACCGCAACTCCCAGGCCAGCGTGCCTTTCTATGTGTCCACCCGCGGCTACGGCTTCCTGTGGAACAACCCGGCCATCGGCACCGCCACCTTCGGCACCAACAAGACCGAGTGGAACGCCCGCTCCACCCGCAAGCTGGACTATTTCATCACCGCCGGTGATACCCCTGCGGAGATCGAAGCCCAGTATTCCGCCGCCACCGGCCGCACCCCCATGATGCCCGAATACGGCCTGGGCTACTGGCAGTGCAAGCTGCGCTACCGCAACCAGGAGGAAGTGCTGGCCGTTGCCCGGGAGCACAAGCGCCGCGGTCTGCCCATGGACGTGATCGTGATCGACTTCTTCCACTGGACCATGCAGGGCGATTTCAAGTTCGAGCCCCGCGACTGGCCGGATCCTGAGGCCATGGTGAAGGAACTGAAGGAAATGGGCATCGAGACCGTGGTGTCCGTGTGGCCCACCATCGACGAGCGCAGCGAGAACTGGGGCAAGATGGCCTCCCAGGGTATGCTGATGGCCACCGACCGCTGCTCCGAGCGCAGCACCTGGATGGGTCCCACCGTGTATTTCGATGCCACCCATCCCGGCGCCCAGAAGTTTGTGTGGGAGCGCTGCAAGGAGAACTACTACGATAAGGGCATCCGCTGCTTCTGGCTGGACGAGGCCGAGCCGGAATGCTCCTATGATTTCGACAACTACCGCTACTGGGCAGGCCCCGCCATGCAGGTGACCAACACCTACCCCGTGGGTTATGCCAAGGGCTTCTATGACGGATTGAAGTCCGTGGGCGAAAAGGACATCATGTCCCTGGTGCGCTGCGCCTGGGCGGGCAGCCAGAAGTATGCCGTGCTGACCTGGTCGGGCGACATCCACTCCTCCTTCCGCTCCATGCGGGAGCAGGTACAGGCAGGCCTGAGCATGGGCATGGCAGGCATCCCCTGGTGGACGAGTGATATCGGCGGTTTCCTGGGCGGCGTGATCGACGATCCGGCCTTCCGGGAGCTCTTGGTGCGCTGGTTCCAGTGGAGTTGCTTCTGCCCGGTGTTCCGTATGCACGGCGAGCGCAGCCCCTGGCATGAGCGTGAGCAGGAGTTCATCAACAACGTGCGCCAGCTGACCTCCGGCCAGGACAACGAGGTGTGGAGCTTTGGCGAAGAGGTCTACGAGATCCTCGTGAAGTACCTGTTCATCCGCGAGCGCCTGCGCCCCTATGTCCGCAGCCTGATGCAGGACGCCCACGAGACCGGCGCGCCAGTGATGCGTCCCCTGTACTACGATTTCCCCACCGACAAGACCGCTGCCGACGTGGAGGACTGCTATATGTTCGGCCCCGATCTGCTGGTGGCACCCATTGTGGAGGCCGGTGCGGAAACCCGCCAGGTGTACCTGCCTGCGGGCTGCAAGTGGACGGACGCCTATACCAAGAAGGTCTATGAGGGCGGCCAGTATGTTACCGTGCCGGCGCCCATTGGCATCATTCCGGTGATGATCAGGGAAGGAAAGGATTATCCCATCTATGAGTGAATATATCCGCCGCGCCAGGGTGGAGGATGTCTCCCGCATCGCGGAAATCCTGGTGTTCAACAACCGGCTGAACTTCTACCCCATTTTCCGCAGCGATGAGTATTCTTTCGGCGAAATGCAGGTGATCCCCATCGCCAATGAGTTTCTGGAGGATCCCGGCAAGCTGGAGCACACCTGGGTTTATGACGACGGAGTGATCCGCGGGCTTGTTATCATCCATGGCGATGAGGTGAAGCGGCTTTTCGTGGAGCCCAGCTTCCAGGGCCGGGGCATAGGCGCGGCCTTGCTGCGGTACGCCGTGGAGCAGCATCATGCCACCCACCTGTGGGCACTGGAAAAGAACGTCAGGGCCATTCGGTTTTATGAGCGGCACGGCTTCCGTGTAACGGGCGAGAAGGTGTTTGAGGAGGACACGCCGGAGTATCTGGTGCATCTGAAGAGAAGTGAATAAACCGGCAAACGAAAAACACTCCCGGTTCCTTGGATGGAGCCGGGAGTGTTTCAGTATGTCAACCAGGTGGCCTTGGTCACTGATTATTTCAGCGGAATGGCGTTCAGCACGGGGATCAGCAGGAAGACAACCCAGCCGGGATGCCACAGGTTGCACCAGAAGCCCAGCAGCAGGTAGATGATGGTTACCATCACCGGGTTGCCCAGCAGACGCAGGGGGCTGCGCTGGCTGGCGGGCAGGTAATACAGCGGGATGGTCAGGAAGAGCAGCCAGCCGGGATGCCACAGGTTGAAGCAGGCGCCCAGCACCACATAGGCGATGGCGACCAGGGCGGGGTAGGGGAAGGACATGCGGTGATTTTCCCGGTGCTTTTCCTCCAGGGCGGCCTTGTGGGCGAAATAGCTGCCCTCGGGCAGGGGATCATCGGCGTTGCCGACTTCAATGGCGGTGGCGGTGCCACGGATGAGTTCGTCCAGGGAGACGTTGTACAGGCTGGCCAGGGTGATAAGATTATCCGTGTCCGGCGAGGACTCGGCCCGCTCCCACTTGCTGACGGCCTGGCGGCTCACACCCAGGCGCTCGGCCAGCTCCTCCTGGCTCAGGCCGTGATCCTTGCGCAGCTGCACAAGGCGGTTGGCGGTTTCGATGGTCATGGTCATTCCTCCTTTTTCCAGTCAAGCATAGCACAAAAAATGCCGGTTGCGCCAGCAAATCTGGCTTGCAAAAGGAAACGCAACCGAAAGTTGCGGCAGATTTTCGGTGGTCTTACGCCTCCGCAACCGATAGTTCCTCCACTTTGCCCCGCTGGGTCACGGGGTGCTTCTCACGCCACACCGCCACAGCCAGTTTGCCGGCGGAGAGCAGCGCGCACCGGGGATGGCGGTGCTCCGGGTGATCTTCACGGTAGAGCCGGGCGGCGCGCTTGAGTCGCTCCGGATCGCTTTGCAGAAGCGGAGGCAGATAGCCGGTGTTGTCCGTGGCCAGGCGGTCGTGGATCATAGCGTCCCGCAGGGCATCGGCGGGCACACCCAGGGCCAGCAGCTTTTCGTGGACCATCAGGGTCAGGGCGTCCAGGCTCCAGCGGCCCTGGCGGGCGGACATGGCATCGCCCAGGCGCAGGAACAGGTCGAAGGGCCGCATGCCGGTGTGCTCCAGGGCAAGGGCCAGCGTGCGGGTGAAACGGCCGGAATTGTGCAGGCGTTCCACAGCCTCGGCGCAGCCGTGCAGGCGGCGCAGCTGGGCGTAGGTCATCCAGGGGGTGGACAGCACCTCATAGGGCGGATCGGGGGCAAAGCGCTGGCCCCAGTCGCTTTCCCGCAGGTGACTGCCGTGGATCACCTTCAGAAAGCCCAGCTGCAGCTGATGGGGCCGCAATTCGTAGGCCTGGTCGAAGCTGTGACCGAAGGTTTCGAAGTCCTCCTGGGGCAATCCGGCGATGAGGTCGATATGCAGGTGGATGTTCCCGGGAAGCAGCAGCCGTTGCAGCCGGTCGATGAGGCGGGGCATATCGGTATGGCGGCGGCAGGCCTCCAGGGTGGGGACGTGGAAGGATTGCAAGCCGGCCTCCATCTGGAACAGCCCTGCAGGGGCGGAGGCAAGAAGGTCAAGGGTTTCATCGTCGAAGAGGTCGGCGGCTACCTCCAGGTGGTAGCATACGTTGCCGATCCTCCCGGCGGCTTTGGCGTTCATCAGGCCGCCCAGCAGGTAGCGGGTGCGCTGCCTGTCGCAGTTGAAGGTGCGGTCGATAAGCTTCACCGTGTCCGTGCCGGAGGCCCCCAGGCGGATCAGCAAGGCCAGGGCCTCTTCCTGGGGCATGAACTGCACCTTTTCCTTCTGGCCGCTGAGACAGAAGGCGCAGGCGAAGGGGCAGCCCCGGCTGGTTTCCACATACACCATGCGGCCGTTCAGGGCGGAATGCCACGCTTCGTCATACAGGTCGGAGCGGGGCGGGGGCGTCATGGCCGGGGGCACGATGCGCTCCCGGGTGCACACGCCGGGGATGGCAGCGGGGTCGCCGCCATCCATCAGGCAGAGCAAAAGGGAGGGGAGGCTCTCCTCACCGGCGCCACGCAGGAGGTAATCGCAGGGCATTTCGGCGAAGGTTTCCTCCGGGGAGTGGGTGACCTCCGGCCCGCCCACAAGGATGCACACCTCCGGGGCCAGGGCCTTGATCCGCCGCACCAGCCGCGCGGTGACCTCCCTGTTCCAGATGTACACGCAAAAGCCGATGTGCGTAGGTTCGGTGGCCATGAGCCGGGCCAGGGAATCCTCCACGGGCTCGTTGATGTTGATATCGCAGATGGTCACGGGAACGGGAAGAGCCTCTTCCACCGCCTTTTTCAGGCAGAACGGGGCCAGGGGCATGTGGATGTATTGGCTGGCAAGGCCGGTGAGCGTCAGGCGCATGGTTTTCCCTCCTGTGACAAGATACTGAAACATTGTACCATAACCGGCGAAGTATTTGCAATTACGCGCCGTGTCCTGTATAATATATCTATTGGCTATGAAAGGGGAAATCCTGATGAAAATGTCGAAAGTCCTGGGCGTGAGCGCGCGGGTTTATCGTGAAAACTTCTGGCAGGGCGCGTTGTGCGTGCTTTTGCAGATCGTTCTGCGGCTGATGGCGGCGGCGCCGCTCCTGGCCCTGGTGACCAAGGAAATTCAGTGGGTGGCGCTTTTCAGCATTCCGTTGTATTTGCTGATCGTCCCCGTGGCCCGGCAGAACATGGCTGAAGCCATGCAGGACGCCATTGCCGGCGGGCCGCTGTTTTCCGTGAAGCTCATCTCCTGCGAGAACTATGGCCGGAAATTTCTGTGGGGCCTGAGGCAGGCACTGCTGATGCTCTTGTGGGCGGCGCTGTTCATCGCTGCCACCATTGTGGCGTATTGGGCCTATGCCGGCGAGATCGACGCCTTTACCCTGGTCCGTGTGCTGATGAACCTGGGCGGCGGCACCTTTATGAATGGTATCAAGCTGGTGCTGGTGATCTACGCCGCCACGGTGCTGCCCATTGTGATTGGCTGCGCCTTCCACAGCGGCGCCCGCCATGCCGTTGCCCTGGGGGATAAGAAGCTCATCCGTGGTCACCGCCTGGGTGTGGTGGCTGTGTGGCTGTGTGGCCTGGTGGCGCTGCTGCCCTTCTTTGGCGCGGTGGCCTATGTGGGCATGGACTTCGTTTCCGGCCTGGTCAGCGCCCTGAGCAATTTGGGAGCGGGCTCCATCGCCCTGCCCTCCGTTGGTGATAAGATCTATCTGCTGGCAGCGGCCTTTGTGGTGCTGCTGCTCCCTGCGCTGCCCTTCAAGCAGCTGATGACCGCTGTGTACGTCCGGGGGCTGAAGGAATGATGCGCCTTGACCGTTGGCTGGTCACCCTGGGGGTGGGCAGTCGATCCCAGGTGCAGAAGCTGATCCGCCAGGGCGCGGTAACCGTGAACGGCGTGCCGGTGACGGATCCCTCCGCCTCCTGCGACACGGAAGCGCCCCTGACCCTGCACCGCCAGCCCCTGGATGGCCGGCTGACCCGGCATGTGATGCTCCACAAGCCCGCTGGGCTGCTTACCGCCGCCCGGGACAAGAAGCAGCCCACGGTGATGGATCTTTTGCCCGAAGCCTATGCCGCCATCGGCTGCATGCCTGTGGGGCGGCTGGACAAGGACACCACCGGCCTGCTTTTTCTGACCACCGATGGCGAACTGAATCACCGGCTGCTTTCCCCCACAAGGCACGTGGATAAAACCTATCTGGCCCATGTGGACGGCGAACTGACGCCGGCGGACGTGGCGGCCTTTGTCGCTGGGCTGCGGCTCAGCGATTTCGAGGCCAAGCCGGCCCTGCTGGAGATTGTGGCTCCCAACGAAGGCCGTGTCACCGTGCAGGAGGGCAAGTTCCACCAGGTGAAGCGCATGTTCTCCGCCGTGGGCAAGGAAGTTATCCAGCTGCATCGGGAGAGTTTCGGCTCCCTCCGGCTTGACCCCGCCCTGCCGGAAGGCCAGTGGCGGGAACTGACTGATGACGAGCTGCGCGCCCTTTATGCCGACGCGCAGATGGAGGCACCATGAACGATCAATACTACACCGCTGACCCGACAAGCGAGTCAAGGCCCGTGCCCTGCGCCTTCCCGTACAGGGGCCACGGCATGAATTTCATGACGGACGCCGGCGTGTTTTCCAAGGGAGAACTGGACCAGGGCACCCGGCTTTTGCTGGACGCCCTGCCGGCCCTTTCCGGTGATGTGCTGGACCTGGGCTGCGGCTGGGGTGCCATTGGCGTGAGCATCGCCCGGGCCAATCCGGAATGCCGGGCGGTGATGGCGGATGTGAACCGCCGGGCCCTGCAGCTGAGCCGTGATAACCTGGAACGCAACCACACTGCCGCCGAGGTCATCGAAAGCGACGGTATGGCCCAGGTGCTGGACCGTACCTTCGATGCGGTGATTACCAACCCGCCCATCCGTGCCGGCAAGCAGGTGATTTACAAAATGTTTGCCGATGCTGCCACTCACCTGAACCAGGGCGGCGCGCTGTATCTGGTGATCCGCAAGCAGCAGGGTGCGGAAAGCTGTGTGAAATACCTGAAGACCCTGTTTGGTCAGGTGGAAAAGCTGGATAAATCCGGTGGCTTCTGGGTGCTGAAGGCATCCGAGCCCCTTGAAAGGAATTGACACATATGATGTTCAACGAGGAATACTTCGACGAAGGCCTGTATCGCATGGGCACCCGCAGCGAAAAGTGGGATGCCTGCCGCAAGGAATATGGCGAGAATGTGCTGCCCATGTGGGTGGCGGACATGGATTTTCCCAGCCCGCCGGCGGTGCAGGAAGCCATCCTGGCCAGGGCCGCCCATCCTACCTACTGCTACACCGAGATCATGGAGGACGACGACCAGGCGCTGATTGATTTCTGGCAGCGCCGCCATGGGCTGACCATTGCCCGTGAGGACATCACCATGATTCCCTGCGTGGTTACCGGATTGCGCCTGGCGATTCTGGCCCTGACCCAGCCCGGCGACGGCGTGATCATCCAGAGCCCTGTGTACGGCCCCTTCCGCATGTCGGTGGAGGGTACGGAGCGCAAGGTGATGGACGCGCCCCTTGTCCGCCGGGAGAACGGCAGCTATGATATGGATCTGGCGGCTGTTGAGGAGCAGCTGAAGGCCGGCGCCAAGCTGATGCTTTTGTGCAACCCGCAGAATCCTGTTTCCCGTGTGTGGACGGCAGAGGAGCTGCAGGCCCTGCTGAACCTTCTGAACCGCTACAACGTGCCCCTGGTGTCCGACGAGATCCACGCTGATTTCGTGTTCGCGCCCAAGAAATTTGTGCCTGTGCTGACGCTGCAGCAGAAGAACGTTATCTCCCTTTGCGCCGCCAGCAAGACCTTCAACCTGGCAGGCTTGCAGCAGGCGGAAGCCATCTGCAAGGATGAGGGTATCCGCGAGGCCTTCCGCTATGAAATGGACAAGGCCGGCGTGCGCAGCGGCAACATCTTTGCCCTGGAAGCCACCCGCGCCGCCTATAACGAAGGCGACGCCTGGCTGGATGGGCTGATCGGCTATCTTCAGGGCAGCTATGCGCTGCTGGCTGACCTGGTGAAGCAGCACCTGCCCAAGGCCGTGCTCACCCCCATGGAGGGTACTTACCTGGGCTGGCTTGACCTGCGTGCCTACGGCTACACCACCGAAGAGCTGATGCAGCGCACTGAGAAAGCCGGCGTATACTTTACGGTCGGCACCTTCTTCGGGCAGATTGGCGAAGGCCACCTGCGTATCAACATTGGCTGCCCCCGCCGCTACATTGAGGAAGGCGTGCTGCGCCTGCGGGTGGCCCTGGAAAACGGGGACGAGGAATAATCCATACGATCGCAAGCCACGGAAGGAGTTTTTACAGGAGAACACGGGGCTTGCGGCAACGGCATGATTTCAGTCATGCCGTTTTTTTGTTGGGAAAAGAAGGAATCGGCAAGTGTCATGGCGAACAAGAACATATGTTCTATTTAAGGGGGGGAGACAATGGGTGTGTATGATGTGTGCCCCGTGCTGAAAAGCCGGAATTTTACCCTGCGGCTGGTGGAGCGGGAGGACGCGCCGGGGCTTTTGCGGGTGTATTCGGATGAGGAAACCGTGCGGCTGTGCAACAGCGACAATTGTCACTACGGTACCTTCCGGCTGGACAGCCTGGAGGATACGCTGAAATGCATTGACGCCTGGAGGCACGAGTATGGCCTGGGCTATTTTGTCCGATGGAGCATCCTCAAGGGGGATGATCCCATCGGCACGGTGGAGCTGTTTCACCGGGAGGCGGCGGATGCCTTCAACCATCATGGTCTGCTGCGGCTGGATCTGCGGTCAGACTGGGAGACGCTGCCGGTGCTGACGGAGTTGCTGGAATTGCTGCACCGCCACGCCTATGAGCTGTTTGACTGTGCCATCCTGGCCACCAAGGCTCCGGCCTTCGCCACGGTGCGGCGTGCGGCGCTGAAGGCCTGCGGGTACATGCTTTCGGCCAGCAAGCTCATCGGCCATGACGGCACGGAATATGGGGATTATTGGGTGAGACCGGAATAAGAAAAAGGCCGATGCGAATCGGCCTTTGTTTTTTTATGCCAGCATGCGCAGAAGGTCGTGGAGCGAAACGATCTCCATACCGCAGAAACGATCATTGTAGCAGAAATCCTGGCACTGCAGCTCCTGGTTTTGCTGCTGAATGCTCAGCGGCTTCGGGTGCACCAGCAACACCGGGCGGAGTTCCTTGTGGGGCGGGATATCTTCGCAGCACGCGGAAAAGGTATAAGCGGGAAATGGCTCCGGCGTGGTATCAAAAACAAATCTGACCTGGAGCTGCAGGGGTAACAGGCGGCGAATGCGGTATTTTGATTGATCGCACAGTACCAGCGTCGCGTGCCGCTGCGGCACGCCAAATAGCTTGACTGCATAGACAGCGTTGTTGGTTTCAATGGCGCAGTCACAGGCGGTACTTCTTCGGCTGCCCCAAAACCAGAATCTGCTCCGTGGCCGGAGGGTATAGCCCTTTTGCCGGCACAGGCGCTGGATGCGGCGCTGGCAGCACAAGCGGCTCACCAGCCAGCGGACGAAGGGCACCACAACAGCGAACAGGCAGATAAGCAAAAGAATGTACACCAGGAACATGGGGTGGATCACCTCCTGAAATTATTATACAAAAGCGGGGAAGGGCTTGTCAAATAACGGGAAAAAGGAACCCCCGCCTGCCCGAAAGCAAGTGGGGGATATGGATGGAGCCTTGCTGATTACTTCAGCTTATCGTAGTCAACCTTGGCATTGGCTTCCGCTACCCACAGGCCCAGGGCCTCTTCATAGGCGGTCTGCTGCTTGGCATCGAGCTGCTGGGCTTCCAGTACGCCGCGGACGTCATCCATGGCCACGGGGCCTTCGGCTACCTCAGAGGCATACTGGATGATGTAATAGCCGTAGATGCCGCGGGTCTTGGGGGAAACGTCGCCCACGCTGTTCAGGGCCATGGCGGCGCTGACGAAGGCCTCGTCCATGGTGGCGGTGGAGGCGGCGGAAACGGCATAGCCGGTTTCGGCGGTGGCGGCGCCGGCCTGCATGCCGGGATCGGCGGTCTTCTCAGCCATGAGGGCATCCCAATCGGCGCCGGCCTTCAGCTGGGCCAGGATGTCGTCGGCCTGGGCATCGATGTTGGCGAAGGCGTTGTCGGTGGCGGTGGTCAGCTGGTGCTCATAGAAGGCCAGCAGAGCCTTGGCTTCGGCCAGGGCCTTCACGGCGGCAGCGGTGGCTTCGTCTACGGTTTCGTCAAACTCGGCGGAGATCTCCACAGCGGGGGCCGTGGTGGCAACGGGAACGGAAAGGCTGGTGGTGTCAGCGCCGAAGGAAACCGTCATGGCGGGCTGGGCCATGGAAACGGTGACCTTGCTGAGCAGCTCGTTCACATTGGCGTTTTCGCCCAGGGCGGCGGCAGCTTCAGTCACGGCGGCCTGCTGCTGGGTGATGAGCTCCTTCACCTGGGTCATCAGGGCCAGATCCTCTTCCGTGAAGGCAACCAGAATCTGCTTCACCATGCGATAGCCGGCGGGCCGGTAATAGGAAACAGCGCCGGCGTTGTTCATACGGCTGCCAAAGGCCTCGGGCATCTGGGCGTAGGTGTCCTTGTCGGCGGCCACGGCGGCATCATAGGCGGCCTGGATATCCTCGTCGGCAACCGCCACGCCGGAGATAACATGGTTATACAGCTTGGTCTGCAGGTAAGCGGACTTCTCGCTTTCCTCGATCAGATCGCGGGAGAAGCCCAGCTCCTCGGACTTGGCGATAAGGGCTTTGTCCAGCTCCTCGCCGGTGAGCTCGGTTTCAGCGAAGAAGCTGGTCTTCACGCTCTCCAGGTTCTCCTGCCAGGCTTCCTCCACCACGGTGTTCAGGGCGGTCTGCTCTTCTTCCGTCAGGTTGGAAAGGCCCAGCTCGCCGATCTTCTTTTCGATAACGGCTTCCTGGATGAGATAATCCACCACCTGCTGCTGCACGGCGGAAAGCGTTTCGGGATCGGTGGGATCAAACGCCATGCCGTAGAGGGAATAGACATAGGACATGTAGCTGAGCTGATAATCGACTTCATCCTGGATCTCGCCCTTGGTGTAGACCTTATCGCCCACCTGGATGATCTTGGTGGCACGGTCCTGTTCGGGGCTCTTCTCAAACAGCGCACAGCCGGAAAGCAGCAAAACAACTGCCAGGACCAGCGCCAACAGGGACTTCTTACGCATAGAAACAACTCTCCTTCACAGGTGAAATAACTATCTGTATTATATCGCATGCATGGGGTATTAAGCAAGGCCATTCCCATGACGAACTTGTGAAATAAGCATGAACTGCGCCGTCAGATGCTTTCCTGCAGGCCGTAGCGATCCTTCAGGTAGCCGTCCAGGTTGCCGTATTCGCTGACGGTGATTTCACGGATGCCCAGGCGCTTCATGGCGGCGGAAAGAATGCAGATGCCGTGGACAACGATATCTGCCCGGTGGGGCTGCAGGCCGGGAAGCTGCAGGCGCTCCTCCATGGGCATGTCGGAAAGGAGCAGCGCCTGGCGCTCCACCTGCTCCAGGGTGAGGCGGGTGCCGTGCATGTAGGTGCGGTCCGTCCAGCGGATGCCCTTCACCATGGCGGCCAGGGTGGTAAAGGTACCGCCAGTGCCGATCCACCTTTCCGGGAATTTCAGGGTGGGGTGGTTTTGCAGCTTCTGCTCCAGGATGTCCGTGGCCAGCTGCTCCACGGCGGGGAGATCCCCGTGGCCGGTGATGGGTGCCTGCTGGAACAGCCGCACCGCGCCCATCTGGCAGGAGAAGGCGCATACCAATTGGCTGCCCTGGCCCACAACAAACTCGGTGGAGCCGCCGCCGATGTCGATCACGCCGCTGTATCCCCCGTCGGTGGCGCCCAGGAAGGATAGCTGCGCCTCACGGTAGCCGGAGCAGATCTCCATATCCACCTGGGCTTCCTCCCGCAGCCGGGCGGCGAATTCTGCCTGGTTGGCAGCGTCGCGGGTGGCGGAGGTGGCGAAAAGATGCACCTGCTCGGCCCCCTGGTCGCGGGCGTCCCGGGCCATGCGGGCCACGGCGGCGATGGTTAGGTCCATGGCGGTGGCGCTCAGGTTACCGTTTTCGTCCAGGCCGGCGAAAAGCCGGGTGCCTTCTCTGTCACGGAGCAGGCGGGTGAAGGCAGCGCCTTCTGTTTCGATGAGCAGCATCCTCACGGAGTTGGAGCCGATTCCAATGGCTGCGACTTTCATGGGCATGTCCTCCTGTTGTAGATCAAGCGGTAGCCGAAAAAAACAGGAGTCCGCGCACGGACTCCGTCAATAAACCATTTCCTGCATCAGAATGCGCAGTTCTGCTTCGGTGTAGCCTTCCAGGCATTCGGGGTTGACGATCTCAAAGCGCAGTTCGCCCGGCTTCAGGAAGGAATAATCCGTGCGGGCGCGGCTTTCGATATAGCTGGTGGAGCCAACCTGCGAGAGCTCGGTGGTCAGGGCCACCTGATTGTTCTGCAGGCGGGTCAGGGTGCGCTGCAGGGCAGCCTGCTGGTTGTTGGCTTCCTGCAGGTCCTGCTGATTGCGCCAGAAGGCCCAGCCGAACAGGGCGATGATCACCACGCATACCAGCGCGAGGGCCTGCCACCGTACCACAACGCGATCCATTCCCGGCTCACCTCTCTTCATCCTTTTGTACAGTTGATTCATCATCCGCCGGTGCATTTCCTGCTTTTGGCCGGCGGGAATTCTTATATTTCCGAAAAAGAGTTACCATGCCCTGCACCAGGGGACAGGCGCCGGTAAGATACAGCAAAATCCCCAGCAGCAGCCCCAGCACGCCATAGGCCCGAAGGCCGCTTTGGTAGCGGAGAATGACCAGGAACAGCATGATGGAGCAGCTGACGGCGGTAAGGGCGTCCCACAGGGCCACCGGCAAGGGCCGCTGAAGATAGGAGCCCAGGTGGAGCAGCAGCCCCAGACCAACGCCGCATATCAGCAGCGAGAGAAAGGCCTGCCCCTGCTGCTGGTGGGCAAAGAGCGTCTCCAGCATCATCCCAGGGCCCGGCGGAAGAAGCTGCCCTTGCGGGTGGCGCCTTCATAGCCGGCGGAGTCGATGGTCCCCTCCAGCAGCAGCCGGCCTTCCTCCAATTGCAGGCTGGAAACATGCAGGCCGCTGCCGGTGAGCACCAGCCGCCCGCCGTGGGTGTGGAGAATCACCGCGTTTTCGTCAAAGGATTCCACATCGGTCACGCCGGTCAGGGTAGCGCGGGCCCTTCGGTCAATGGTCAGGCTGAATGGCTTTTCAGTGCTTGGGTTTTTCTGCATGGGCGTCCCTCCTTGGGATACCCTATGCGTTGGCAGGATAAAGTATGCTTTGTGCAAAGGTATATCCCAGGGAGGTGTGGTCGGGCTCGCAAGCCCTCTGATTTCATTCGTATCCGGAGGCTTTGCCGCCGGTGCGGGGCGTTTTCAGCTCTGCTGAAAGCTTTCCTCACACGGAGGAACGGCCGTGGGCTTCAGCCCACAGTGACGAAGTGCAAACTCACAAAAGTGGTTTTGCCACTTTTGTGAACCCGCAGGGTTATTCGTTGCCGCTTTCCTGCCAGGCTTCCTGTACGGATTCCAGGCATGCCAGCCAACGGGCGTTATGCTCGGTTTCCCACAGGGCGGTTTCGCCCACACGGGCGATCATCTCAAACAGGAGGGCGAAATCCCGGGCGTCGCGGGCCGCCACCAGGCTTTCCTGGGTAATGTCGCTGGTGTCGCCCAGGTATTCGAGATTTTCCGCGCAGCTTTCCAGCAGCTCGGAAATGGACATGTCAAAGTCCTCACGCTCCAGGGTGACCTGCAGCTTCTGCAGGCGCTCCACGGCCTCCTCCGGGGGATAGCCGAATTCATACTGGTGCAAAAGCCACAGCCAGCTTTCGGCCATGCGGTCCCAGTTATCGTGGATGTGACCGCCGGAGATGATCACCATGCCCTTGTCCAGGGCGAAGTCCCAACTGGCGCGCAGGGCCAGCATGGGGATGCGGCCGCACTGCACATGCAGCCGGAGCCAGTCCTCTGCCTGGAAGGCGGTCTCGCCTTCATAGGCGAAGCAGGCGGTGTACAGCCCGCAGGGCTCCTTGCGCATGGTGTATCGGCAGGAGTTATCGTCCGCGTCGCCATAGGGGGTGGCGGTGATCATATCGTAGAGGAAGGTGCTGTCCTGGGCGCCCTCATATTGGGCGGTTTTGCGTACCTGCTGGTAGATGTCCTCCAGGGTAGGGGCGGGGCCGTCCTCAATGTCTTCCAGGGCGTCCATATTGTTGAGCAGTGCGCGGTTGAGGCGGAGCATGTCGGCCTCGGTGCCGATGGCCACCACGCGGGCACGGTGCAGGTTAGGCATGGGGGGTACCTCCTTGGGGTGATGATGGTTTTGTTGCAGCAGGATTAGGGTTCCACATGGGCGTAGGGAAGACCTTGTTCCTGCACCCACTGTTCAGCATAGCTGCCGGGATAGACGTAAAAGAAGGGTTCTTCAAAGGTCTCGGGGGAGTAGGAATCCCAGAAGGCTGTTTCGTCGATATACCGCAGGGAACGGGGCAGGATGACTTTTTCCAGCGGACATACGCTGAAAGCGGCAGCGTTGATGACCTCCAGCCCCTCGGGTAACTGAAGCTCAGAGAAGCCGCAGCCGCAGAAAGCCCCTTCGCCGATGACCGTCAGCGTGGAGGGCCATGTGACAGCGCTCAACCATTCGCATTCTTCGAAGGCGTATTCATCAATGATGATCAGGCCTTCAGGGAAAATGATCTGCCTGATGGCAGCATACGACATGGCGTAGGGTTCGATGACTTTCAGGGACGAAGGGAGCGTGATCACCGGGGAGACAGTTTCCCAATCATCGATCTGATAGGGAAGGTCGCACTGCCAGTATTGCAACGATCCTTCGCCAAGAACAAGAACACCTTCGGGAACGGAATAGGATAGCGCTGGGCGGGCAAGCGGATAGGCCACCAGGGTGTCCATGCTTTTGGAGAAGAGAACACCCTCCGCCGAGGTGTATAGCGGATGATCCCCGGGAACGAGAATATTCTGAACGTACATATCGTTTCCCATGGCATCAAAATCTCGGAATGTAAAGGGCAAAAGAAGGCTATCGGCAGGCTGGGCAGAAGAAACACAGGCAGCAAAAGCTTCTTCCCGGTTGGACGTGATACCACGGGGAACTTCGATGGTGTCCGCAAGTGTTGGCAGCGGAAGACACAAAAGAAAACATGCCAGGACGGAAGAAAGCAGCTTCTTCATACGCACATTGACCTCCTTTGTTGTGCGGTGCGCCAGTGGCGATCAAAAGAACATACTCACCTGGCTGGTTTCGCTCAGGCCCTCCAGGGCGCCCTGGGCACGGAGCAGCTCCACCACGGAGTTGGACACGTGGGCACGCTCCTGCAGGTCCTCCACGGAAATGAAGGGGCGCTCCTCGCGGGCGGCGATGATGGGCAGGGCGGCGGATTCGCCCAGGCCGCCCAGGCTGGTGAAGGGGCAGCGCAGGTTGCCGTCCTCGATCACGAAGCGGCTGACCTGGCTCTTGTACAGGTCCACAGGCAGGAACTTGATGCCCCGCATGTTCATTTCCAGCACCAATTCCAGGGAGGTTTGCGCTTCCTTGTCCTTGGCGGTGGATTTATCGTTGTTCTTGATGTCCCGGATGCGCTGGCGCAGGGTATCGGCGTCGCAGAGCATGGTGCCGGCGTCGAAGCCATCGCCGCGCACGGTGAAGTAGGCGCAGTAGTAGGCTTGCGGGTGGTGCACCTTGAACCAGGCGATGCGCAGGGCGCTCATCACGTAGGCTACGGCGTGGCCCTTGGGGAACATGTATTTGATCTTCTTGCAGCTGTCAATGAACCACTGGGGCACATTGTTGTCGATCATGGCCTGCTCCATTTCGGGCTTGAGGCCCTTGCCCTTTCGGACGCTTTCCATGGTGGTGAAGGCCAGCTTGGGCTGCACACCCTTGTCGATCAGGTAGTTCATGATGTCGTCACGGCAGCAAACGCATTCCCGCAGCACGGCGGTGCCGGAGCGGATCAGGTCCTGGGCGTTGCCAAGCCACACGTCGGTGCCGTGGGAAAGGCCGGAAATGCGGATGAGCTCCTCCATGGTGGAGGGGCGGGTGTCGTCCAGCATGCCGCGGACGAAGCCGGTGCCGAACTCCGGTATGCCGAAGGTGCCGGTGGTGCAGTCGATCTGCTCCTTGGTGACGCCCAGGGCCTCCGGGGACTGGAACAGGCTGCGCACCTTGGGGCAGTCCAGGGGAACCTCCGTGGGCGGGATGCCGGTGAGCTCCTCCAGCATATGGATGACTGTGGGATCGTCGTGGCCCAGGCAGTCCAGCTTCACCAGGATATCGTGCATGGAGTTGAAATCGAAGTGGGTGGTGGTGAAGTCGCTGTTCAGGTCATCGGCGGGGTGGTTCACGGCGGTGAACTGATAGATTTCGTATTCCTTGGGCACAACCACCATGCCGCCGGGGTGCTGGCCGGTGGTGCGCTTCACGCCCACGCAGCCCGCCATGAGGCGTTCCTTTTCGGTGTTGCCGGTCTGGATGCCGCGCTCCTCAAGATACTTGGCCACATAGCCATAGGCGGTTTTGTCCGCAAGGCCGGAAATGGTGCCGGCGCGGAACACGTGGTCATGGCCGAAAAGCTCCTCCACGTAGTGGTGGGCGCGGTTCTGATATTCGCCGGAGAAGTTCAGGTCGATATCGGGCACCTTGTCGCCCTCGAAGCCCAGGAAGACCTCGAAGGGAATGTCGAAGCCGTCTTTTGTGAGAGGCTTGCCGCAGATGGGGCAGTCCTTGTCCGGCAGGTCAACGCCCACCTGGTACTGGCTCTTGTCCACGTCGAAGAAGCCCTTGCGGCAGTGGGTGCAGCGGTAGTGGGGCGGCAGGGCGTTGACCTCGGTGATGCCGCAGAAGCGGGCCACCAGGCTGGAACCGACGGAGCCGCGGGAACCCACCAGATAGCCGTCGTCGTTGGACTTTTTCACCAGCTTCTGGGCGATGTTGTACAGCGTGGCGAAGCCGTAGCCAATGATGGACTTCAGCTCCTTTTCGATGCGTTTGACCACGATCTCCGGCAGGTCGTCGCCGTACATTTCTTTGGCGGTGCCCCAGGTCATGTTTTGAATATTGTCGGCGGCGTCCTCCCACAGGGGCTGGAAGGTGTCCTCGCCCTTGGGGTGGATGGGGAAGAGCTGCAGTTTGTCCACCTGGTCGGCGATCATCCGGGGATTGGCGATGACCACCTCGTAGGCTTTTTCTTTGCCCAGGTAGGCGAACTCCTCCAGCATTTCGTTGGTTGTTTTGAAGTAAAGCGGCGCCTGCTGGTCGCAGTCGTCAAAGCCCATGCCGGCCTGGATGATGGCCCGGTTCATGGCGTTGTGGGGGTCCAGGAAGTGCACGTCGCCGGTGGCCACCACGGGCTTGCCCATTTCCTCGCCCAGCTTCACAATGGTGCGGTTCAGGTCACGGAGACCTTCCTTGTCCTTCACCATGCCGTTGCGGAGCATGAATTCGTTGTTGCCGATGGGCTGGATCTCCAGATAATCGTACCAGGAGGCGATCTCCTTGAGCTTCTCCCAGCTTTCGCCCTTCAGCACGGCCTGGAAGAGCTCGCCGGCCTCGCAGGCGGAGCCGATGATCAGGCCCTCGCGGTATTGCTGAATGATATTCTTGGGCATATGGGGGCGGCGGCGGAAGTAATCCAGATGGCCGATGGACACCAGGCGGTTCAGGTTCACCAGGCCCTCCTGGGTCTTCACCAGCAGGATGACATGGTAGCTTTCGCCAATAGCGCCGCCCTTGAGGGTGTTCAGACCGCTGAGGGTGGTCACGCCGTGCTTCTCCTGGGCGTCCTTGTACATGCGGGCCAGGATCTGCGCGGTGGCGGTGGCGTCGTGCACGGCGCGGTGGGCGTTCTTGAGGCTCACGCCCAGCTGCTTGCACACGCTGCCCAGCTTGTGGCTCTTCATTTCGGGGTAGAGCTTGCGGGAAAAGGTCAGCGTGTCCAGCACGGGGGCGGAGAATGTGCGGCCCAGGCGGCGCAGTTCGGCCTTGAGCACGGATACGTCAAAGCTGGCGTTGTGGGCGGCAATGGGGCTGTCCCCGATGAAGTCCATCAGGGCGGGGATGGCGGTCTCTGCGGTTTCCTTATCGGCCAGCATGTTGTCGCTGATGCCGGTGATTTCGGTAATGCGGGGCTTCAGCGGCTGCTTGGGGTTTACCAGCACGGACATGGAATCCGCGATGGTGCCGCCCACCAGCTTCACCGCGCCGATCTCGATGACGCGGTCGGTTTGCGTGTTCAGGCCCGTGGTCTCGAAGTCCAGCACCACAATGGGCTCTTCCACGCTGCGGTCGTCGGCGTCCTGCACGACGAGGGCCTCGTTGATGAGGTAACCCTCGCAGCCGGGGATCAGCTTGATGGGCTGCTTCTTCACCGCGTTGAAGGCGGCGGGGAAGGCCTGCACCACGCCGTGATCGGTAATGGCCACGGCGGGATGGCCCCACTTGATGGCCCGCTTGATCAGATCGCCGGCGGGGGTCAGGGCGTCCATGGTGGACATATTGGTGTGCATGTGCAGCTCGATGCGCTTTTCCTCGGCGGTGTCCTCCCGCTCGATCTTCTCCATGGGCACGATGTCGCGCACGGAAATGGTAAGCTCCTTGGCGAAACTGTCGTAGAGGCACTCGCCGCGGACCTTCACGTTCATGCCCATTTTGATCTGCTCCACCTTGTCCATGACGGCCCGGCGCTCCTCCTCGGTAATGGGGGGCGGCGGGGCGTCCTCGTCGGCCTTTTTGCCGAAGCGCTGGTTGCGGAAGCGCATGAAGGTTTTGCAAAGGATGGAGGAGGTATAGTCGGTAATAGCAAAAGTGAGCAGCAAAAGCTCGCCGCCCTTGAGCTCCTTGGTCTCCACCTTGAAGATATCGCCCTGTACCACCACCAGGCCGCTGTCGCTGGCCAGCTCCTTCATTTCGATGGGGCGATCGGCAATGCCCCGGCCCATGATGGGCTTGCCCAGGGCGGTGTTGGTCATCTGGGGGAAGATGGAATCCTTCTGCATGGTGGGAGAGGCCTCGGGCTTGGGTTCCCGGGGCTGCCTGGGCGCGGCGGGCTTGCGTTCCTTCTTTTCCTTGGCTTCCTGGCCATAGCGCTCCGCCAGCTCCTTGGCGGAAATGGCGTGACTCAGCTCCTTTTCCCGCTCCTCGCGCAGCGCGGCGAGGCGGGCCTCCTGGTCGCCGGCCACGGTGAGCTCCACCTTTACCTCAGCGGAGAAGATGTCCTTCACGGCCTGGGCCAGGCGGGCGGTAACGTTTTGCCGGCCCATATATTCCAGGGAGAAGGGGTCCGGGAAGGTCAGCGTGATGCGGTCGCCCTGGCAGCGCCAGTCGATCTGGTCCATCCAGCTGACGGAGGCTGGGTAGTTGCGCTTGAGGAAATCGGTGAGCACCTGCTTGTACCCGCCGATGTTTTCAAGGAAATCCTCCTTCAGCCCGGGGCTGACCACACGCAGGGCCAGGGGCTTCTGGGGGAAAATCCGCCGGAGGATCTTTTCCAGCCGCAGGAAGGTTTTTTCTTCCACCAGGGTGAGGCTGTCGAAGGTGATGTACACCTTCTCCTGGGCCTTCACATAGACCACCCTGGGGGATTGCAGCTGGCCTTTCAAATGGGGCAGTTCCTGGTAGATCTGTCCCAGCAAATCTTCGTAGCTCATGTTTCTCCTGATGCAGCGATAGGGGCTGCTGCACAGCAACCCCTATGAATTACTTGGTTTCAGCAATGCGGCGGGCGGCACGGATAAGGTGCTCGGCCAGGTCGCCGGTGACGCGCATGGCAGTCTGCCCCTTGACGAACAGGGCTCCGCCGGTTTTGCCGCCGGCAATGCCCACGTCGGCCTCACGGGCCTCACCGGGGCCGTTGACTACGCAGCCCATGACGGCCACCTTCAGGGGCACCTTGATATCCGCCAGCTCCTTTTCCACCCGGGCGGCGATGCCGGCCACGTCGATGCAGGTTCGGCCACAGGTGGGGCAGGAGATCAGCTGCACGCCCTGGGTGCGCATGTTCAGGGCCCGGAGGATATCCCAGGCGGCCTTGGCCTCGGGCAGGGGATCGCCGGTGAGGCTGACACGGATGGTGTTGCCAATGCCCCGCACCAAGAGTCCGCCAATGCCGATGGCGCTCTTGATGGTGCCCTGGCCGGGGAGGCCGGCCTCGGTAACGCCCACGTGCAGGGGGTAATCGCACTTCTGGGCCGCCAGCTCATAGGTATCCACGGTCAGCTTCACGTCGCTGGCCTTCATGGAAAGCACGATGTCCTCAAAGCCTTCCTTTTCCAGCATGCGGGCGTGCTGCAGGGCGGATTCCACCATGCCCTCGGCGCAGGGGCCGCCGTATTTGGCCAGAATGTCCTTTTCGATGGAGCCGGAGTTCACACCGATGCGGATGGGAATACGGTGCATCTTGGCGCAGGCGGCCAGCACCTTCACATTGCCCTCGCCGCCGATGTTGCCGGGGTTGATGCGCAGCTTGCTGATGCCGTTTTCCGCAGCCATCACCGCCAGGCGGTGGTCGAAGTGAATATCCGCCACCAGCGGCACGGGGGATTGATCCACCAGCGGGCGTACCGCCAGGGCGCAGGCCTCATCGTAGACGGAGATGCGCACGATGTCGCAGCCCGCCTCAGCCAGGGCCTTGATCTGGGCCAGGGTGGCCTCTACATCACGGGTGTCGGTGTTGGTCATGGACTGCACCCAGACAGGGTTGTGTCCGCCCATGGTCAGGCGGCCGACGGAAACCAGGCGGGTGTTATACATAGGGCATTCTCCTTTGCAGGCTTATCTGAAAAGGTTCATTACGTCTTTGAAGGTGAAGAAGATCATCAGGCCAAAGAGGAGAACCATGCCGATGAGGTGGACGATGGCTTCCTTCTGCGGGGCGATGGGCTTGCGGCGGATGGCCTCGATGACAAGGAAGACCAGGCGGGAGCCGTCCAGGCCGGGGATGGGCAGAAGGTTCATGATGCCCAGGTTGATGGAGATAACCACCAGGTAGTTCAGGAAGGCCTCCAGGCCGCCGGTGGCGACCTCCTGAGAGACCATGCTTACCACGCCCACGGGGCCGGAGGTCTGGTCCAGGCCCTCGCCGGTGGTGACCAGATCCTTCAGAGCATTGATGATGGCGCCGCCGGCATACACGCAGGTGCTCCAGCTTTCGCCAAGGGCTTCAGCAAAGCCGCAGGGGCGTTGGACAATCCGGTAGCGTCCGCCGATGGTAACGCCCACACGGTATTTGTTCTCCGCCTCGTCCCAGAAGGGGGTCATTTCGGTTTCAAAGGTTTCTTCGCCACGGCGAACCACCATCCTCAGGGGCGGGTCACCCTCCTGGTAGCCGGAAATGGCGTTCAGCAGAGTATCGGTAGTGCCGTCCAGCACGTTCACGCCGTTGACGGACTCGATGATATCGCCATCCTGCAGGCCGGCGGAGTAAGCGGGGCCGGCGGCGGCCACCTGATGGATGTAAGGATCAACGCCGGTGACTTCGTTCACGCCGCCGATCCAGAAGAACAGCACCGTAACCACATAGGCCAGCACGAAGTTCATCATGGGTCCCATAGCCACGGTGAGGATGCGCTTCCACACGGCCTGGTTGCCAAAGGCCCGGGAATCGCTCAGGTGCTTGCCGGAAACATCGTCCTCGCCATAGAAGGCGCAGAAGCCGCCCACGGGAATGGCCCGCAGGGAAAACCGCGTATCGTATTTCTTGCTCTTCCAGCCGATGATTTTCGGGCCCATGCCGATGGCGAACTCGTTGACCTGGATGCCGGTGAGGCGGGCGGCGATAAAATGGCCCCACTCGTGAACGGTGATCAGAATGCCCAGCAGAAGCAGGGCGACAAGAATAAACATAAGGATTCCTTTCGTCAGCGCAGCGTGGGCAGCAGCTCAGCCACGATGGCCCGGGCTGCCGCGTCGGCGGCGAAGATATCGTCAAGGTTGTTGGCGGGAAGGTGGGAGAGCTTCTCCACCGCGCCCTCCACCAGGGTGGAAATGGCGCCGAAGGGGATCTCCTCCCGCAGGAAAGCAGCCACGGCGGCCTCGTTGGCGCCGTTGAGCACGGTGCATGCAGCGCCGCCGGCGTTAAGGCATTCCACTGCCAGCCGCAGGGCGGGGAAGCGCACGGGGTCCCCGGGCTCGAAGGTCATCTGGCCCAGGGCGAACAGGTCAAGGGGTTTGGAGCCGGTGGGCAGGCGCTGGGGGTAGGTCATGGCATACTGAATGGGTACACGCATGTCCGGCACACCCAGCTGGGCGATGACCGCGCCGTCGGCAAACTCCACGGCGGAGTGGATGATGGATTGGGGATGCACCACCACCTGGATTTTCTCCGGGGGCAGGTCAAAGAGCCAGCGGGCCTCGATGATCTCGAGGGCTTTGTTGAACATGCTGGCGGAATCGATAGTGATCTTGGCGCCCATGGACCAGTTGGGGTGATTGAGGGCTTCGGCGCGGGTGGCCCGGGCCATGCGTTCCTTGTCCCAGGTGCGGAAGGGCCCGCCGGAAGCGGTGAGCAAAAGCTTCACGGGCTGGTTGCCCGCGGCCCCCTGCAGGCACTGGAAAATGGCGCTGTGCTCGCTGTCCACGGGGAGCAGCGGTTTGCCGATACGCCGGGCGGCGTCCATGACCAGGTGGCCGCCGGTGACCAGGGCTTCCTTGTTGGCCAGCAGCACCTGGCGGCCCGCGTTCAGCGCGTCCATCACGCTCTGCAGGCCGGCAATGCCCACCACGCTGACCAGCACCTGATCCGCCTCTACCTCGGCGGCGGCCACACGCAGGGCTTCCTTGCCCATAACCCAGCGGCAGAACCGCAGGTCAGCGGGGATGTCCTCCATGGGGATGGGCTTGGTGAGACCGGCCATCTCCGGGCGGAACTCACGCACCTGCTCAAAGAGAAGCTGCGCATTGCTGTGGGCCGTCAGCGCCTTCACAGTAAACCGATCCGGGTGCAGCCGCACCAATTGCAGCGCCTGGGTGCCAATGGAACCGGTGGAGCCGAGAATGTTGATTGTAGGCATGGGTAACTCCTGATGGATCATGATGAATGAGGAATTGAGAGTGCAGGCTGGCGTCCCTCAAGGAGGGAACCAAAGTAACTCCTGTGCGTCGCGGCGCGCCCGTCGCGCGCCGTGACCCCTGCCTGACAGGCGTACGAATGCCACCCCCGAAAGGGAGTCGAGAGGGCCGAAGGCCCTTCGCGGGGAATCCAAAGGGGCAGAGCCCCTTTGGTCAGGGATTTCTAAGGGGTGAAACCCCTTAGATGACCATCAGCAGGCGGTAGGAGAAGATGACCAGGGCCACGAAGAGGACGGAGTCCATGCGGTCCAGCATGCCGCCGTGGCCGGGGAAGAGGTTGGAGAAATCCTTGATGCCGCAGTGGCGCTTCACCAGGGAGGCGAACAGGTCGCCCAGCTGACCGGCTACACCGCCCAGCAGGCCCAGGAAGAGATAGGCGGGCAGGGTGGGCAGGAGCAGGCGGGCGGCCTCGTCGCAGCAGATCCAGCCGATGCTGCCTACCAGCATGGCGCCCACAATGCTGCCCAGCAGGCCGGCCACGGCGCCGGAGATGGTTTTGTTGGGGCTCACGGCGGGGCAGAGCTTGGGGCCGCCCACGCGGCTGCCCACCAGGAAAGCCATGGTATCGCCCATGACGGGGATGACGAACATCAGCGAGAGCAGCACCACGGAAAGTGCCTTGGGCTGTACCAGCGCCAGGGCGATAAGGCACATGCCGGGGAGAACAATGGTGATCAGCGGCATCACGCTGACCAGGATGTCCTCCAGCTTGGGCTCGGGCCGGAACATGACGATCACGCCGGTGATGAGGCATACCGTGATGAGAATGGGAATGATGACGGAGGTGTTGAGCATCAGCGTCAGGGGGATCGACAATGCCATACCGATCCAGGTGGGGATGGCCACGGGCCGGTGACCCTTCAGGGCCAGGGCGTGATACTCCTCATACACGGCGAAACAAATGCAGATAAAGGCCGCCACGCTGAGCACGGCGCCGCCAAAGTACATCAACACAGACAAAAGCGCAACCAGAAGGAACGCGGTGATGTATCTCTGTTTCATGATAGACCTTACCTTTCATAACATAACCGGAGAAACGAGGGATTATTTCAGCCGTCCGCCAAAGCGGCGCTCACGCCCGCCATAGGCGATGAGGGCTTCATCGTAATCCTGAACGGAGAAATCGGGCCAGAGCACCGTGGGGAAAAGGAATTCCGCATAGGCGCACTGCCACAAAAGGAAATTGGAAAGGCGCATTTCGCCGCTGGTGCGGATCATCAGGTCCACATCGGGCTGGCCACGGGTGTAGAGATGCTCTGCCAGGGCCTTTTCGGTGATCATGGCGGGGGTGATTTCCCCCGCCTGCACCAGCAGGGCCAGCTCCTGGGCGGCGCGGGTCAGCTCGGCCCTTCCGCCGTAGTTCAGGGCGATGTTCAGCTTCAGGCCCGTGTTGCTGCCGGTGCGCTCCTCCGCCTGGATGAGCACCTCCCGCTGCTTGGGGGGCAGGTCGGATTTGTCGCCCAGGATCAGGATGCGGACGTTCTTGGCGTCCAGTTCGTCGATCTCGGAGGCGAAGAAATCCAGGATCAGCTGCATCAGGGCCGCCACTTCCTCCTTGGAGCGGTTCCAGTTTTCGGTGGAGAAGGCGTAGATGCTCAAAGCCTTGATGCCCAGGTCGTCGGTGTGGCGGATGATCTCCCGCAGGGTTTCGGTGCCCTGGCGGTGGCCCAGGGCCACGTTCAGCTTGTGCTTCTTGGCCCAGCGGCCGTTGCCGTCCATGATGATGGCCACGTGCCGGGGCAGCTTTTTGAAGTCCTCGCGGGTCTTGGGAGCCTTGCGTTTGGCAAAAGTCCACATATTGCTATATTCCTCGTTTGAATGACAAATGCGCAAGTCCCATCGGAACCTACGCATCGTCAATTATTCCTTGGGTGTGGCGTCCATAAAGGCGCTGACGGTCCACTGGCCTTCGCGCACGCGAATGACGCGGAGCGTACCTTCGCTTCGCTGGCCGCGGGGCGCATGGGTGGCGATGATGGCAGGCTCGGCCATGCCCTTTGCGCGGCAGAGGGAGAGCGCGTCCTCGAGCCTCATGCCAAGCACATTTTCAGGGATCAAATCTCCATGATCTCCTTTTCCTTGGCGGCGCAGATGGCGTCCACGTCCTTGATGGCCTTGTCGGTCAGCTTCTGGGCTTCGTCCTCGCCCTTGCGCTGGTCGTCCTCGGTGATGAGGGAATCCTTTTTCAGCTTCTTGATCTGCTCAATGGCGTCGCGGCGGATGGAGCGGATGGCCACCTTGGCTTCCTCGGCACCCTTGCGGGCCACCTTGGTCAGCTCCTTGCGGCGCTCCTCGTTCAGTTCGGGGAATACCAGACGGATGATCTTGCCGTCGTTGGAGGGGTTCAGGCCCAGGTCGCTCTTCTGGATGGCCTTTTCGATCTCCTTGATCATGCTGGCTTCCCAGGGGGCGATGACCAGCATACGGGGTTCGGGAGAGGACACGTTGCCCACCTGGTTGATGGGGGTGGGGGTGCCGTAGTAATCCACGGTGATGCGGTCCAGCAGCTGGGGATTGGCACGGCCGGCGCGCAGCGTCTGCATATCGCGCTGATAAACGGCGGCGGACTTGTTCATCTTTTCCTTGGCGGTGTTGAGGATCGCTTTCATAGGCATAGATGTAAACCTCCTTGAGGATTAAATTCGGTACATCTATTGTAACCGTTTTTTGGCGGCTTGGCAAGAGGGGACAGGGGAAAAGTCAATGGTTTCCTTTTTTGTGGAAACGTGATATACTGTCGGGGAAAATGTGGAAAAAGGGAGATCTTCTCATGAAACGACTGACAGCCCTGCTGCTGGCCCTGCTGTTGTGCGCGGGCAGCGCCTTTGCCGCGGAGGAAGAATCCTTCGAAAGCCGGCTGGAGAAAACTTTCCGGAACCTGAAAACCTCGGGCGCGGTGCTCTGCGTGGCCAAGGACGGGGAGATCGTTCTGGAATACCATTACGGCTACGCCGACAAAAAAACCAAGGAGCCTGTCAGCGAAGATACCTATTTCCGCACTGCTTCCGTGACCAAGCTGGTGAGCGGCATCCATGTGATGCAGCTGGTGGAGCAGGGCAAGCTGGAGCTGGACAGGAGCATTGGCGACTATATGGGCTACGAGATCAAAAACCTGTATTTCCCCAAGATTCCCGTTACGCTGCGGCATCTGATGACCCACACCTCCTCTCTGGATCACAGGGGAGGGTACAGCGTGTCCGGCAGACCCCTGCAGCAGATCCTGGACGCCAGCCTCAACCGCAAGGCCAACTGGTACCGCTATGAGCCCGGCAGCCAGTATAAATATTCCAATTTCGGCGCGGGCATCATGGGCTCGCTGGTGGAGGCGGTCACGGGCAAAAACATCAACGATTCCATCACGGAAATGCTCTTCGAGCCCCTGGGGATCGACGCGGCGCTGCATCCCACCCTGGTGGGAGAGCCGGAGAAGATCGCCACCCAGTACGAGCCGGACGGCAATGTGATGAAAAGCCGTGCCAGGGCCCTTTCCCAGGAATGGGATGATACGGTGAACCCGGAAATGCACTTCCGCATCACGGTGGGCAAATTGTGGATCCGCGGCCGCGACCTGTGCCGCCTGGGCATTATGATGTGCCAGAACGGCATCCTGGAGGGCAAACGGGTGCTGAAGGAAAGCACCGTGCAGGAGATGATGGCCGATCAGAAGGGCCATGGCTATGTGACGGTATCCTCGCCCTATGGCCTGAGCGTTCACCGGGAGGACACCATTCTCAAGGACAGGCTGGTCTATGGTCACCAGGGCCTGAGCGAGGGCACCCTGTGCAACCTTTACTGGGAGCCGGAATCCGGCCTGGTGTTCGCGCTGATTACCAACGGCTGCAACAATAACATGAGCAGGCACGTGGGCATCCTGGCCCGGCGCCTGTATGACCTGGTATGGCAGGAATACGGAGAGTAGTATGGCACGGGTGATGAAAATCAGCGCAGTATGCGCTGTGGCGCTGACGGTGCTTTGTGCAGCGTTTGGGTGGACGGCTTCAGCCATTACAGCCGGAACCTTTGCCTACCACCTGCTGATGCGCCTGGCCGTGGGGTACACCTTTGACATAACGCTGAACAATCGGGTGGATTACCGGCACGAGTGGTTCCGGCCCCGCGGCTTTGAGCAAGGGTTGTATGACTGGCTGCGGGTGGGGCGCTGGAAAAACAATATGCCTACCTTTGATCCAGAGGCTTTTGACCGGCACAAACATTCATGGGGCGAAATTGCTCAGGCCATGTGCCAGGCGGAATTGGTGCACGAGGTGATCGTGATCCTGAGCTTTGTGCCGGTGGCAGCGTCCATCTGGCTGGGGGCTACGGCGGTGTTCCTGATTACTTCGATCCTGGCGGCGATGTACGACATGATGTTTGTCATAATGCAGCGTTACAACAGGCCCCGGGTGATGAAGATTGTGGAAAGATTAAGCCAACGTGTATAAGGAACGCGGCACATCTGTAAAAGATGCGCCGCGCAGCGTGTCAAAAAAGTGGCCTTGGCCACTTTTTTGAGTTGTGCACTCTCTCACTGGTCGGGCCGTAAACAGCCCGACCGGCCGTTCGTTCGTGTAAGGAAGCGATTTTGCAAGCAAAATCGCACGGAAATCGCCGCACAT
>JAFVVG010000048.1 GCA_017502305.1 Clostridia bacterium
GCCGTTACGACTCCATGGATGCCGCTGTCAACAAGTATTCCCAGGGCGCTGTGGAGCGGATCACCCTGTACTCCCTGTTCCAGGATCCCATGACGAGCTGCGGCTGCTTCGAGTGTATCTGCGGCGTGGAGCCCTGCTCCATGGGTGTTGTCATCACCTGCCGTGAGCATGCCGGCATGACCCCCCTGGGCATGAGCTTCTCCGAGATGGCCTCCATGACCGGCGGCGGTGTTCAGACTCCCGGCTTCATGGGCCACGGCAAGCACTTCATCTCCTCCCATAAGTTCATCGCCGCTGAAGGCGGTCCCGGCCGTATCGTCTGGATGCCCAAGATGCTGAAGGACCAGATGCGCGAGCGTCTGGATGCCACCGCGCTGGATATGTACGGCGTGGAGAACTTCACCGACATGATCGCTGATGAGACTGTCTGCACCGAGGATCCCGAGGAGCTGCTGAACTACCTGGCCGAGGTCGGTCACCCCGTCCTGGCTATGGAGCCCTTCGATATGTAACCGGCAGTGCCCGGTGATGATTCGGGACTGTAAGGCCGGTAGTGATCGTTACACCATTTGGCCCACCCGGTTCGATACCGCGGCAATGGTATGTCTATAAAAAACACGCCCGCAAGGGCGTGTTTTTTGGCTGAGAGTTGAAAGTGGAGAGTCAGGAATGACAGCGGTTGTCGGTGGCTGGGTGCTTTCCGGCGGCACATCTTTTGCGTCCAGAAAAAACCAATTCCTTTTTTATTGACTGTTTTCGTGGGATATGTTACAATATATAGACGGAAAGAGAGAATTTTGCGGGAAAGGAGAATCGTTTATGCTGGAATGGCTGTATGAATTGCTGACAAACCCCTTTTTGATCACTGCCATCCTGGCCTGGTTCGTGGCCCAGGTGATGAAGACCATTATTTATGCGGTTTTGAACCGGAAGCTCCGGCTGGAGCGGATGGTGGGCGACGGCGGTATGCCCAGCGGCCATTCCGCCACGGTGTCCAGTATGGCTGCCCTAAGCCTGCTGATCTACGGACCCGGCAGCTATGAATTCGCCATCAGCACCCTGCTTGCCATCATCGTCTGCCACGATGCCATGGGTGTCCGCCGGGAGTCCGGCAAGCATGCCGTGGTGCTCAACGAGATGATGCGGATCTACGAAAAGATCTTCAGCGAGGAAGAGCTGACCGATGTGGAGCTGAAGGAATTTGTGGGCCATACCCCCCTGCAGGTCACTGTGGGCATCGGCATCGGCATTATCAGCGCCTTCGCCGCCTGGCTCCTGTGGTTTAACTGAAACATGAAAACACGCCCGAAAGGGCGTGTTTCAGCGTGTCAAAAAAGTATCGAAACAAGAATGTCATTGCGAGGAGCCACACAAAAGGCGGCGACGTGGCAATCCGCATCCCCTAAAACCTGCGGTTTTGTAAAAAAACGAAACATTTTGGAGAACGGATTCCCACACCATGAGCGCCCGCAGGCGCCATGCAAACGAGCAACTGCCCGAAGGGCGGCTCTTGGCGAGCCGCAGTGTGCGCACCGGCTCGGAATGACGTGGTTTTCGACAGTCTGAAGGGAGGGTTCCTCGGAACCCTCCCTTGTATTTATTTCTTTGCGGCCAGGGCGTTTTCCAGCCAGTTCTTGCCGTCCACGAACCGGGCCACGATGAAGCTGACCACATAGTCGCCGGCGGCGTTGACCATGGTGGCCGGGGGGTCCACCAGGTTGCCCAGGGCGATGGCGATGGGGTAGGCGATGGCCATATCCTCGGGGAAGAAGATGGTGCACAGCACCAGCTCACCGGTACCGCCGCCGCCGGGGATGCCGGACATGGCTACGCTGGAGAACACTGCTACGATGATGGCCAGAACGGCCTCCCAGGTGCCGAAGTCCTTGCCGAAGATGCCGAAGATGAAGGCGACCTTCACGATGGCGGCCATGGCGGAGCCATCCATGTGCATGGTGGCGCCCAGGGGCAGGACGATGTCGGAGATGTCCTTGCTGATGCCCGTGTCCTCCGCGGCTTCCATGTTGGTGGGGATGGTGGCTACGCTGGAGCAGGTGCCGAAGGACACTGCCGCGGGCTTGAACAGGTGCCGGAACATGACCTTGGGGCCCTGCTTGCCGCCGCCGAACCAGGCATACAGGGGGAAGGACAGGAGCATATAGATAAAGCACACCGCGTAGTAGATGATCAGGGTCCGGCTGTAATCACCGATGAGCTCCGGGCCGTAAGTAGCCACCAGGGTGGCGAAGAAGCCGAAGAAGCCGATGGGGGCGTAGTAGGTGATGATCTTGACCACCTTCATGATGCAGTTGGTGATGTCCGCCAGGAGCTTGGCGGTCATGGTCTCCTTGCCGCCGGCCATCTGGATGCCGAAGCCGCAGAGAATGGCGAAGATGATCAGGGGCAGAATGGCCTTCCGGCTCAGAAGCTCGTAGAAATCGGGCTTGGTGAAGAAGTTGATGATCATGTCGCCCAGGCCCAGGGTCTTGCCCACGGTGCCCTCCACCACTTCATACTGGCCCTGGACCAGGGGGAAGGCCAGGCAGATGACGTACATGATGACTGCGGCGATGCCCGCGGTGACCAGGAACGTGACCAGGGTGACACCCATGATCTTGCCGGCCTTCTGCATGGAGTCCATGTTGGCGATGGCGGAGCAGATGGAGCAGAACACCATGGGCACCACGATACAGAACATCAGATTGATGAATACGGTACCCAGGGGCTCCAGAATGGTGGCACCGGCTTCTATAATGTTACCCTCCGCGTCCTTGACCGCCGGGAACAGGGCGCCCAGGATACAGCCGCCGATGACACCCAGAAGCATGGACAGGATAAAACCGTAGTTTTTCAGAAAGTTTTTCATACAGAACACCTCTTCCGATGGTTATTTCTCCTTTATTATAGGGGGAACGGCCCGGTAATGCAAGTGCGGATTTTGCGGAATGGGGAGAATGCGGAAAACGGACGGAAATCTCCTTGTTTTTCCGGTTTTTCTATGATATAGTTACTGTGTATCATTGTTTCCCCGGGGCCGGGCCTCCGGCCCGGGGAGCCTTAGAAAAGGAGTTGTTCGTATGATGAACCGTAAGCGTCTGCTCAGCCTGCTTCTGGCGGCTGCCATGGTATTTTCCCTGGTTACCCCCGCGGCGGCTGCGGAGCATGACCACCAC
>JAFVVG010000049.1 GCA_017502305.1 Clostridia bacterium
AGAGGGCGTGGGCTGCATCTGCTTCGCTCCCCTGCAGAACGGCCTGCTCACCGGCAAATATTTGGGCGGCATTCCCGCGGATTCCCGCGCTGCCCTGGATCCCCGCTACCTGAAGCCCTCCTCCATTACCGAGGAGAAGCTGGCTATTATCTCCAAGCTGAACGACATCGCCCAGGCCCGCGGCCAGAAGCTGGCCCAGATGGCCCTGCAGTGGGTGCTGCGCGATAACGTGGTAACCTCCGCCCTCATCGGCGCCAGCCGCCCCCAGCAGATCATCGAGAACGTGGAAGCCCTGAAGGGCCCCGCCTTTACCCAGGAGGAGCTGCGGCTCATTGATGAAATCGTTGGGTGATGTTCTTCCGCGACACCATCATAAAAAGAGCGTTCCGGCAGTAAGAGTGATGGAAAGGATGGAGTTATCTTTCTCTTAAAGTCATGCAA
The DNA here is from genome assembly GCA_017502305.1 of Clostridia bacterium. Lineage (GTDB taxonomy): Bacteria > Bacillota > Clostridia > Christensenellales > Aristaeellaceae > UBA11524. The sequence goes on from JAFVVG010000049.1 coordinate 442, forward strand.
ATATCGAAACCGCAAGCCTTTACCGTCTTGCGGTTTCGTGTGCTGTGGTGATAGAATGAAAGTGATAAACTTGAATTTGTGCTACACTAGCAGCAAGGAGGCGAACAACATGAAACTACTTATTATCAGACATGGAGAATCCGAAGCCGATATTTTAAGTGTACATGAAGGCCGCGCAGATTTTAACTTAACCGATAAAGGGCACTCGCAGGCACAGGCTATGGCAGACTATGTCAGCAAAAACTATAGTATTGATAAAATATATGCCAGTCCGTTAAAACGTGCCTTACAGACTGCCACACACTTATCGGAAGCCACCGGTACTCCTATTGTTACCAATGAAAACCTTATGGAATTTAATAACGGCCTGATTGCCGGCCTTTCTTGGGAAGAAGCAGATGCAAAGTATCCTAAGGTACCAAGTCTTCCAATTCATGCTGCCGTTTATGAGCAGGAATCCAAATTAGAATTCCGCCATCGGGCAGAATACATTCTTTCAAAAATCATTTCAGAGAACAGCGACGATACCACAATTGCCATCGTCTCCCATGGCGGGTTCATCAACCAGTTGTATCAGGCATTTTTACAACTTCCTGTTGTCTCCGGAACTTTCTTTTCTACAGGAGATACTGGAATCCACGAATGGCTGATAAAAGGTCAGGAACGATACGTTATACGAGCTGACAGTCTGACGCATCTGGCAATTTAAATGTGAGAAAAACCATATTGTTTTAAAGCTAAAAATAAATAATTCTAAGCTATATAACAGTTCGATAAATTCCAATTCGTCGAGCAGCCGAAACTTCACGTCCCCGTCATTTCAGGAGTGCGCAATTATGCGCACGGTATCCGTGCATTGCGTTTATTGATCCACATAAGCAAACCAGCATCCGACATGTTGCCGGATGCTGGTTTATTTGGTATTGGATCAATTGTTCCTTAACAACTCTCCCACCATGCCGGAACGCTCCTTTTCTCATTCTGCGGTATATCTCAGGAATACTCTGGGCCGCCCATCGTAGGTGTTCTGCCGCCTCAGCTGCACATAGCCGGCCTTTTCGAAGGAAGACAGGCTGGGGATATTATCCGGGTCCACAGTGGCGTAGATCGTCCTGTACCCCATGCCCCGGGCCCGATCAAGAAACGCCCGCTGGATACCCCGGCGCTGGAAATCCGGCGCAACGATCACATCCTCATAATTCAGGCTGTCGGGGTCGTCAATGCCCAGCCGGGCCGCGTACCCGCCGTGATGGGCTTCCCGTGCAGGCACAAGGATATTCATAGCCACCAGCCGGCTGCCCTCCCAAATGCCCACAGCGTGGCCCATGCGGGCCTGCTCAGCCAGCTCCTCCAGGGTGCTGCCGTAATACCAGCGGGGATCGGGCAGGTGGGCGAACATCTCCTGCATCAGGTCATACATGGCAGGCGCGTCCTCTTCCGCGAGGGGCGCCATACGGGAAAGCCAGTCAGTCATAAGTCACCTCCGGAAAACTGATGTATGTATTCTCTCATCTTATTCTTATATCCTCTTTTCTTGACAGCATTCCCCAGGCAGGGTATCATATTGGATAGAATGGAGGTTTATGCCAATGACGATTTTCTGGGACTGGAACGGCACCCTGGTGGACGATGTGGACATGGTGGTCATGGTCAACAATCAGGTCTTTGCCCGGCATGGTTATGCCCCCACCACAGCGGAGGAATACCGCCGGCTGTTCCGTTTTCCCGTGATTGAATATTACCGCGCGCTTGGCGTTACGGACGAAGATTTCCGCCTGATCGCCAAGGAGTGGAACCAGGGCTTCATGGAGGCCTTCCCCCAGGTACCCCTCAAAAAGGACGTACCCGAAACCCTGCGCCGCTTCCGTGAGGCAGGCTTCCGTCAGGTGATCATCTCCGCCTCCCAGTGCGACCAGCTCCGGCAGCAGGTGAAGCTCTTCCCTGAACTGGAGGGCATGTTCGATGAGGTGCTGGGGCTGAGCAACGTTTATGCCGTAAGCAAGGTGGAGCTGGCCAGGGACTATCTGGCCCGCAGCGGCGTAAACCCCGCCGACGCCCTGTTCATCGGCGATACCACCCACGACGCGGAGGTGGCCGCCGCCATCGGTTGCCCCTGCCGGCTCATTTCCGGCGGACACCAGATGGACAGCGTGCTTGAAACCTCCGGCGTGCCGGTGCTGGAGAGCCTCACCCTGCTCTACCCTGAACTGAACGTTTAACGGAGGTTTCCATGCAAGACGAGCTTGTGATTCCCTCCGGTCTGCCGGAGGACTTCTCCCCCTCGCCCCACGAGGGTCTTTCCCCCGATGAAGCCTCCCGCCGCCGGGAGCAGGGGCTTGGCAACGCCTCCACCGCGGACGAAGGCAAAACCCTTTGGCAGATCCTCCGTGAGAATCTGTTCACCCTGTTCAACCTTCTGAACGTATGCCTGGCCCTGGCGCTGCTGCTGGTGGGCTCCTACCGGAACATGCTGTTCATGGGCGTGGTGATTTCGAACACTCTTATCGGCACCGTGCAGGAGCTTCGCGCCCGCAACACCATCCGCAAGCTGCAGGTGCTCAGCGCCCCTACCGTACACGTCATGCGCGGCGGAACGGAAGAAGCCTGCAAGCCCGATGACCTGGTGAAGGGCGATGTGGTAATCCTCCGCGCCGGCGACCAGGTCTGCGCCGACGCCATCGTGCTGGAGGGCAGTGGCGCGGCCAACGAGTCCCTGCTCACCGGCGAGAGCGAGGCGGTGATAAAGCACCGCCATGACTGGCTTATGTCCGGCAGCTATATCACCGAGGGCCGCTTTGTGGCCCAATTGGAGCGCGTGGGCGACGACAGCTACGCCAACCGCCTCACCCGCTCCGCCAGGAAGATCAAGCGCCCCCAATCCGCCCTGATGACGGATCTGAACAAGCTCATCAAGCTGGTGAGCTGCATCCTTATGCCCCTGGGCATCCTTCTTTTCTGCAAGCAATACTTCCTGGCCGGCGCTCCCCTCACCCAGGCCGTGCCATCCTCCGTGGCCGCCATGATCGGCATGATCCCCGAGGGGCTGATCCTCCTTACCAGCGTAGCCATGGCGGTGGGCGTCATCAAGCTGGGCCGCCGGGACACCCTGGTGCAGGAGCTTTACGGCATCGAAACCCTGGCCCGCGCCGACGTGCTCTGCCTGGACAAGACCGGCACCATCACCACCGGAGAGATGACCGTTACTGCCCTGCACCCCCTGGACGGGGACGAAGCCGCCCTCACCGCCGCCCTTTCCCGCTTCCTGGGCGCCTTTGAGACGACCTCTGGCACCCTGCGGGCCCTGGCGGAAAAGGCCACCCCCGGCAGCGAACAGCCCGTAGCAGTGCTGCCCTTCTCCTCCCAGAGGAAGAAATCCGCCGCCTCCTTCGCCGATGGCACCACGCTGATCCTCGGCGCCCCCGCCATGGTGTTGGGAGACGCTTACACCGGCGAAGTGCAGCGCCTGGCGGAGAAAGCCGCCGCTGCCGGCAGCCGTGTGCTGGCCCTGGCCGAGGCCGAGGGCCGCGTTACCGAAACCGGGGTTCCCGCCGAGCCCCGTGCCCTGGGGCTGATTGTGCTGGCGGATACCCTCCGTCCCAACGCCGCTCAGACCCTGCGCTATTTCCAGCAGCAGGGCGTAACGGTGAAGATCATCTCCGGCGACGACCCCCGCACGGTTTCCGCCATTGCCAGCCGGGTGGAGCTCCCCGGCTGGGACATGTGGGTGGACGCCTCCACCCTTCAAACGCAAGAGGATATTGAGGCCGCTTGCGAACGCTACACTGTCTTTGGCCGGGTAACCCCCAGCCAGAAGCAGCAGCTGGTGGAAGCCCTGAAGCGCTCCGGCCACAGCGTGGCCATGACCGGCGACGGCGTGAACGACATTCCCGCCCTGAAGGCGGCGGACTGCTCCATCGCCATGGCCGGCGGTTCCGACGCCGCCAAGCACGCCGCCCAGCTTACCCTGCTCACCGCAGATTTCGCCTGCCTGCCCCTGGTGGTGGGCGAAGGCCGCCGGGTGGTGAACAACATCACCCGTTCCGCCTCCCTGTTCCTGGTAAAAACCTTGTATTCCTTCGCCCTGAGCGTGCTGCTCCTGCTTTTGCCCGGGGCTTACCCCTTCCAGCCCATCCAGCTGACGCTGATCAGCACGCTGACCATCGGCACGCCCTCCTTCTTCCTGGCACTGGAGCCCAACGAGGAGCGCATCCGGGGCAGCTTCCTGGAAACGGTGCTGTCCCGGGCCATTCCCGGTGCCGCCGCCGTGGCCCTGTGCGCCACCCTCTCCATGATGACCGCACACCTGGGCTGGAGCAGCGAAGTCTCCTCCACGCTGGCAACGCTCTCCGCCGGCTGCATCGGGCTCATGGTGCTCTTCACGGTATGCTGGCCCTTTTCCTCCCTCCGCGCGGCACTGTGGGGCCTGATGGCCGCCGGCTTTGCGTTGGGCGTATTGGCGCTGGGAAAGATCTTCTTCCTGGTGCCCCTTTCCGGCACGCAGCTGCTGGTGCTTGCGGCGCTGGTTCTCCTGGGCGGAGCGATCCTCTTTGCCGCCCGCAGCCTGATGAACAGGCGCACCCATCAACATCAACAGGCCCAGGCCTGACAAAAGCGAGGTTGTCCCTATGCGATTCGGCGCACTGGAAGCCGGCGGCACCAAAATGGTGCTGAGCCTGCTTGACGAAAACGGGAACATGCTGGAGCGCTGCTCCATCCCCACCGAGACCCCGGATGTCACCATGCCCGCCATGATTGATTTCTTCCGCGAGCACCCTGTGGACGCCCTGGGCATCGGCTGCTTCGGTCCCCTGAACCTGAACCCGGCCTCTCCCACTTATGGCAGCATCACCGCCACCCCCAAGCTGGCCTGGCGGAACTATCCCATTCTGCGGGAATTCAAAAAGGCGTTGAACATCCCCGTGAAGATCGATACCGACGTGAACGCCGCCGCCCTGGCGGAGGCCCGGCTGGGCGCCGCCAAGGGGCTGGGCAGCTGCCTTTACGTCACCATCGGCACGGGCATTGGCGGCGGTGTGATCATATCCGGCCAGCCGGTGCACGGCCTGGTGCATCCGGAGGTCGGCCACCAGGTGCTCATGCCCGCCGCAAACGACCCCACCCCCGAGGGCTTCTGCCCCTATCACAAGCATTGCCTGGAGGGCCTGGCTTCCGGCCCCGCCATCGGCAAGCGGTGGAACACCCCCGCCCCGGAGCTTCCCCCGGAGCACCCCGCCTGGGACGTGGAAACCACCTACCTGGCCCAGATGTGCCACAACGCCATCATGAGCTTCTCCCCGGAGAAGATCATTCTGGGCGGCGGCGTGATGCAGCAGATGTTCCTCTTCCCCATCATCCGCCGCAAAACGGTGGAGCTGCTCTCCGGCTACCTGTGCCATGAGGTGGTGGAGCAGGGCCTGGAGAACTACATCGTTCCCCCGGGGCTGGGCGTAAACAGTGGCGTAATGGGTGCGTATTTGCTGGCCAAGGAGGCGCTTGAACAATGAACGTGATCGTCATCGACGCCCAGGGCGGCGGCGTGGGCAAGCAGCTCATTGAGCAGCTCAAGCATGCCCTGCCGGAGCAGAAAATCACCGCTGTGGGCACCAACGCCCTGGCTACCGCCGCCATGCTGCGCGCCGGAGCCGACCAGGGCGCCACGGGTGAAAACGCCGTGCGTGTCTGCGCCGCCCAGGCGGATCTGATCCTGGGCCCCACGGGCCTGGTTCTATGCGACGCCATGCTGGGAGAAATCACCGGCGAGATGGCCCTGGCCATCGGCCGCAGCCCGGCCCACAAGATTCTCGTGCCCATGAGCCGCTGCCAGCTGACGGTGGCGGGCATTCCCCACATGACCGCCGGCGAGGCCATCGAGGCCGCCGTGCAGGAGGCTGTGCGGCGCATCACCGCCGCCAAGTAAAGGAGACCGCCATGAACGAGCTTTTTTCCATTCATGTGATCATCACCGGCGCCCACAGTGTGGAAAGCCCCAGGGGACAGGTGAACATGATTCTCTTCGAGGGCAGCTGCGACTGTGATTTCTTCCACGGAACCATTCTCCCCGGCGGTGTGGATACCCAGCGCGACGGCGGTCTTTCCGCCCGCTACATGCTGGAGGGCCTGGACGACAAAGGCACCCCCACCAAGCTCTTCATCGAAAATAACGGCAAGTGGAACAGCGATGGCAGCTGCACCACCCACCCCATTATCCGCACCGACAACCCCCGCCTTGCCTGGCTGGAGGAAGCTGACCTCACCGGCGGCATCACCGGCCACGAAAAGGGCGTGGACATCCACTTTTATCAACAAAAAAAGGAAGGCTGATTCATGCGTACCGCCCCCATCACCGTCACCCATCAGGGCCGTACCATCCACGGCCAGTCCTTCCTGCCGGACGCCCCCGGCAAATACTCCGTGGTGCTTTTCAGCCACGGTTTCAACGGCTGCATGACAGATTTCGACGCTTCCGCCGCCTGCTTGTGCCGTCAGGGCATCGCCGCGGTCAGCTTCACCTTCTGCGGCGGCAGCACCCGCGACAAAAGCGGCTTCCCCACCACTAAAATGAGCGTCCTCACCGAAAGGGACGACCTGCTGGCCATGCTGCAATGGGTCCGCCAGCAGCCCGGGTTCGACCCGGAGCGCGTGTTCCTCTTTGGCGGCAGCATGGGCGGTCTTGTGTCCGTTCTGGCCGCTGAGGTATGCCAGCGGGAGCTCCGCGGCCTGATGCTGCTCTTCCCCGCCCTGAACATTCCTGAGGACTGGTGCAGGCGCTTCCCCCGGGAGGAGGATATCCCCGACGTCTATACCTTCTGGGACTTCACGCTGGGCCGTGCCTTTTTCCAGGCGATCCGGCACATGGATCCCTTTGCCTGCATTCCCGGCATCGACCTGCCGGTGATGCTTCTCCACGGCGATGCGGACCCCATTGTTCCGGTAAGCATCAGCAGGCGCGCGGCAGATGCCTTCCCCCGTGCGGAACTGACCATCTTCCCCGGGGAGGGACACGGCTTCACCGCCGAGGGCAGCCAGGAGACAGACCGTTTGATCGCCGGGTTTGTGCGCCGGCACGCGGAATGACGATCTTTTCCCCGCCTTCCCTATTGCAGCGGATTGCCTTTCCCAATATACGGTGATATAATATTTTAGGCAGAACCATACCTTGTGTCCCTCCACAAACCAATTCATATAGATTGGGGATCAAGCAACCATGCTGAAGCACTTGAAAAACAGAAAAGCGCTGCTGGCCGCCATCCTGCTGATCATGATTTCAGGTCTGGCGGCGCTGGGCGTCACATTCTCCTCGCAGATAACCTACACTGGGGATGAAACCCTGGTAGAAGCAGGAAAGGATTACAACGTCGCTGTGGAGTACATCCACAGCAACAACTACAACGCCAAAAACCTTATCTACAAAAACCTGCTGACCGCCGCCGTATTCACCGACGTATCCACCTTTTGCCCCAACCGTACGGAGATCCTCTACATCCGACTGACCAACAGCGAAGCTTTCCCTGTCAACTACACCCTCTCTCTGAGGGTTAAGGAGAACGGCTTTGGCAATACCATGACCTATGCCGCGCTGCAAGGCCAGAATCTGCTGGCCGATCAGAAAAGGCTTCACCCCGCCAGCTGGCAGGATTTTCTGACATCGGCTAACGCTGCCCCCCGGGTGCTCAGCATCAACACCGGCGACCAGCTTCACCCCGTAGCGGAGAAAGTCCTCCTCGGCCCCGGCGAAACTACGCACCTGGCCCTGGCAGTTCACATGGATCAGGAAGCCGGTAACGAATACCAGGGTAAGGATCTGAAGATGCACTTTGTTGTCCGCTTCGATGCGGATTACAACCCCGGTGATCCTGTCAGCAAGTAACACTCCCCCACTCTATCCGAGAGGAACCGCCTATGAAGAAAACCCTGCTGATCCTGCTGATGACCGCAGCTCTGCTTGGCACCATCACCGGTACCATTGCCTATTTCACCGACGCGGTGGACGGTGAAGCCGTGATGGCCTCAGGTGAGCTGAGCATCCTCCAGCATGAACATGAATATGCTCCCGACGGTAAAACGCTCCAGCCCTATACCCAAAGCCAGATGATCTATCCCGGTGTGCCGGTGGACAAGATCGTTACGGTAGAAAACGCTGGCAAGAATGTGGCCTATGTCCGCACCTATTTCGCCATTCCCACAGCCGGTAACGGCAGAACCCTGGCCTCCCTGTTAAAGGGCAGCGACCCCAACTGGGTCTGGGCTGAACAGCCCCTGACGGACGTGGCTATCGATGGTGCAAAATATGATATCTTCCACGCTACCTATACCTCCCAGCTGTCCCCCGGCGCCACCACGTCCCCCGCTGTTACCGGCTTCACGGTTTCCACCCGGCTCAGCCAGGAGCAGGGCGGCTATGTCTACCGCGGTGATCATCAGTCCGTTCCTCTGAGCGTAGGCGAACCATTCCTGATCCTGGTCGCCAGCGAGGCCTCCCAGGCCATCGTATTTGAAGACGCCGCCCAGGCCATGGAAGCCACGTTCTCCGGCAAACGGCATCCCTGGGAGGAAATGGTCATCGCCGCAAGCCAGGCAGAGCTGGATAAAGCCCTTCAAACCACCCAGTACGACACCTGCATCCAGCTGAAGGACGGCACCTATACCCTCCCCCAGGAGCTGCCCGCAGGCATCCGCATCAACGGCATGGGGCTGAAGGTTCGGCTCACCAATGACACCCTCGCCGGCTACGATATCGAGCTCGACCACGTGTCCTTCACCAAAGCCCTGACCTTCACCGGCCACGGTTCCTTCCAGGATGTGATCTTCCAGGCCGGCTGCCAGGCCATCCCCACCACCGGCGATATCCTTTTTGCACACTGCGAGAATGCACCGCAGGCTTTTACCGACACAACCAGCAGCTATCAGGTTACCATCAAAAACTGATCCACAAACAAAAACAAGACCACTCCAGCGGGAGTGGTCTCGTTTATATTTGAGCCTTGTATACCACGGAGCCTTTCTGATCCCCCAACAGGCTTGCACCTGCGCAGGATGAATTTTCTTTTCTTCCATGGTGCCGCTGGCTTTTCGGGCATACAGATCCGTTTATTTCAGCATTCTACATATCTCGTGCACACGGGCTTCGGTTTGGTTTGCAGCCTCCATGTTTACAACCAGCGCGTACATGGATCCGCCTTCAAAATCCTTACCAGCGGCTTCGACTGCCTTTTCCGTGGCTTCCTTCCATGCATTCTGCTCATTTGTCAGCTTTACCCTTTCTTCTTCCGGTAGATTCTTGGCCACTTCGCCAAGCACCGTGGCCAGTGCCGCATCCCAAAGTTCGCGCAGCGCCTCAGACTTCATGTTCAAGTTGACTTGCGGCAGGAGATCATTCTCAAGCGTTGCCTTGATTGCCTCGGCTTTTTCCATTACGAAAGTCATGTACTCATCCGCAGTCATCCAGACGGCGACAACCATGTGATCAAAGCCCTCGCAGGCGTATTCAGTCAGTTCCTCCGTGGTGAGCATTTCGGCGCAGGCGTAATAATCGTGCAGGACCACATGGTAGTCCTCGAACAGTTCGAAGCACAGCACGCCCTCTTTCTCCACGGGCGTTTCGGAAATTTCCATGGCTGCCGTAGCATAGTCCAGAACCGTCCAGCCGGCAAACACCTTGCCCGCAGGAGCCACAAGTTCTCTGGTATCCATTTCCAGCACCTCGCCGAAGGTCTGGCCAGGCTCAATCATCGCAACGCTCCAATTCGCCTCGTATTGCTCCTCTTCACCGGTGACAAGCATATTGCCTTCACCGCACAGCAGCGTAATGCTGGGAAGCACAACTGTTTCTTCCTCATAGGGTGCAAAGTATTCCTCTTCCGGAATGCCTGCCCACTTGACCACGTACATCACATTATGATCCGGAACCACCAGATTCATAAGTTCCTCAGTGGTGTAGTCAAGCCCAGGAACCAGGCTGTACTCCGTCCGCTCCCAGCCATCTTCATCGACAGTCGTAATCAGTTCAACCTCCATCCAGCCCTCGAACACATCGCCATCCAGCATAGGCTTCACTGAAAGAACTCCGTTGTTCTGCAACACTTCGCCAATCGTCTGTCCCGGCGTGCCGATCAACCCGAGACCACCTGTTTCATCGGAATATTCCGTCCATGTGACATTCAGCACGCCACCTGCTTCCATATAGCTTTCAAACGATACATCGACCTGATTCTCTTCTTCAGCCAAACAAGCGGCAGCAAAAAGCAGGCATAGAATCGTGATAAAAGCAATTGTTTTTTTCTTCATATCGTTCACCTTTTTATACCAATTTTGCTATTATCCTGCCGCATAAAAGGCGTGCAGGCTCTCCAGCGCCTTTTTGTGGATCACCTTGGCGTTGATATAGGACATGCCCATCATTTCCGCCACGGTTTTGAGGGTTTGCCCCGAATAATAATGCAGCACGATCAGGTCACGTTCTTTTTCTTTGAGGGTCATGAGCGCATCGGCGAGGCTGTCCAGCGCGTCATCCGTCAGCTCAGGTGGCGCTTCATCCACCATGTAATCCTCAAAGGCTATCATATTGCGCCTGGCGCGGAAATAGTCCGTCACGGTATTGCGGGTGATGGTGTACACCCACGTGGAAACGGAGGCCTTGGCAGGATCGTAGCTGTCCAGCTTCTGTATGACCTTCATAAAAACCGCAGAAACAAGATCCTCCGCGTCGTGGGGCTCCTGAATCTTGCCGCACACGTAGGCGCGCACCTTGGGCTGGAATTCTTCGTAGATCTGTTCCGCATCCATCACGGCTTGTTCTCCTCCGTATTGTCAGGACGTGCATGCCTGCCCAGCAGCACTTCCGGATGCACGGTCGGCACGGTAGTGACGCCCGCCGCGCTGATCAGCTCCAGATCGTCGTCGGACAAAGCGGCCTTGGCATAGCGCCCTTCTGTTTCGCGGACGATGCCCGCCAGCTTGGGATTCTGCTGGAACTTCTGGAAATCAAAGGCCTGTGAAAGCTTCTTCATCTTTTTTCCCGCCTTTCGCCGTCAGCCATGAATCTCCGTATCGATGATGCTGGACTTCCAGCCACAGCAATTCCGGGTGACCCAGTAGAGCGTATGGCCATTCAGCACACCGCGCACGCCGGTGATGGTGGCGGAGTAGTTCTTCAGGAGTCTGCCGCAGTTTGAGCAGTAAACGATATCAGCATGCGAGCAGAGCACCGTGTCGCCGATGGATACGCCGCCCACGACCTGGTCCAGTTCTTCGTCGTTCAGTTCAGCGGGGGTATTCTTGTTGAGATCAGTCATAGGGATGCTCCTTTCATATCCGTCATGATCAGGCACGGGTGAATTCCTTGCATCCGCAAATGGGGCATGCTTCGTGAATCTCCGGATACACATGCTCAGGATTGGCTGCACAGCGTTTCATTCCCATGGGCTGCAGAATGATCTTCACGATCTCGCCGCCGGACACTTCCTCCAGCTGATCTTCCGTCAGCTCGGCTGGCTTGTTTTTCTTGGGATCGGTCATGATATTCACTCCTTTTGCGCGACCTGAATCTCCGGCACCTGTGACGCTTCAGCCATCATTCCGGCACGACGGTTCTGATGAATTCTGTTGAGCCGCATACGGGGCAAGCGTCGATGCCGTAAGGCCAGATATGCCGGGCGTCAACGGCGCACTTCAGATAAATCATCGGCACTGCGCTCAGCGACAGATCCTCGCCGCCGGTCACTTCTTCCAGCTGATCATCGGTCAGGGGCGTGTTTTCGGGGATCTTCTTGTTTTCGGTCATAGCGGATGCTCCTTTCGTTTCTGTTGCAGGTACATGATATCAGAACCCGCCGAGCTGTTCTGCTTCGCTTGCGCCGCAGCAGGGACAGGCCTTACCGACCTGCATGTATTTGTAGCCGCAGCGGACGCAGGGAGGCGTCGCAGCATAATAGTTGGGATCATGATCCTCGCAGCCGCCAGCCACTTCTTCCAGCTGATCTTCCGCCAGTTCAAGCTTCTTCTCGTCCATCGTGATGCCTCCTTTTGATTCTTCACCATTATATACGATTGAAAACAGAGGTTGGTATAATCTTCCCGTAAATTTTTTCAGGGCTCAATGATGTTGAAGGGCACCGTCCCCTGCACCGGCACCTGGTTCATGCTCTGTGCAAACAAGGTGATGAGTTCCTTGTTTCCCTCCATGGGCACGCCGTCCAGCGCACGGACGTTGTTCATCAGGATGTACAGCAGCGCGTTCTTCGGGCAGGTGATGGACACGTCTGCATCCTCACGATGGGTGTTCTCATACACCAGCAGCACGCCGTTCTTCACGTGCAGCACATGCTGCTGTTTGAGGTCGGACAGCGTCACATTGATGGTGAAGTCCTGATCCGCCATGGCTTCCTTATCCATGAGAATGCCCATGTAGTCAAAGATCATGGCGGGCGTCATCTGCATCACAACGCCGCCGCCCTTCTGCAGGCTCGCATTTGCAGCCTGATTGCCGTAGCGCAGTTCCAGTGCGGCGGTCAGGTACGCATTGCGCCACGGTCCGGATTCCGCCTGATAGCCCAGCTGCTCCAGCGCATCGGCGCACAGCAGGCGGGCAGCCTCGTTGGCAGGATCGGCGAACACAATCACGTTAGTAATCTCCGCCACCCACTGATATTCGCCCTTGTCGAAGTCGGCCTTCGCCATGCGCAGCACGACCTCCACGTCGCCCAGATACTCCACCCACTTCTTCGCGCTCTCGGTAGGCGTGAGCGGGTTGAGGTGCACGGGATTGGCGTCGTACCAGCCCATGTACTTCTGGTACACGGCCTTGGAGTTGTGGGCCACAGTGCCATAGTACTGGCGGGTGTACCAGTTTTTCTCCAGCGCCTCGGGCAGCTCGATCATGTTGGAGATCTCGTCGGAGGTATAGCCCTGATTGAGATAGGTCAGCGTCTGGTCGTTGATGAACTTGTACACCGCAGCGGAGTTCTCGAGGTACTCGATAGCGACCTCATTGCCCCAGTGCGGCCAGTTGTGGGACTGGAACACCACTTCCGTATCACTGCCGTAGAGGGTGATGGCCTCGGTGATGTACTTCGCCCACGCCGCGCCGTCGCGAACCGCCGCCCCGCGCAGGGTGTAGAGGTTGTGCAGCGTGCCGGTGCAGTTTTCGGCCATCCACAGCGCGTTGAACTGCGGGAACCAGGTGTTCATCTCGGCGGGAGCCTCGGTGCCGGGCGTCATCTGGAACTCCATCTCCACGCCGTCGATCACCAGCTTCGTACCGGTTTCTTTGATCTCATAGGTGGGCGCGAAGTAGGTCACGGTGCCGGTGGACTGGCCCATGCCGATGCCCTGCGCCATCTTGCCGGTCACGCCGGGCGTCAACAGCACGCCGTACTGATAATTGGCGCGGCGGCTCATGGCCTTGCCCGCATAGATGTTCTCGGCAATGGCATGCTCAGCAAAGCCCTCGGGCACGATGACCGGGACCTTGCCGCTGGCAATCTGTTCCTCGATGGGCAGGGACGCGTCCGCCACGTCCTCCGCAGAGATCACGCCGCCGATGCCGCCGAAGTGATCCGCGTGGGAGTGAGAAATGACGACCGCCTTGACGGGATAGCTGCCGAGGTTCTTCTCGATCAGCTGCATCGCTGCCTGGGCCGTCTCCGCGCACATGGTGCAGTCGAACACAATCCATCCGCTGTCGCCCTTGATAACCGTCAGGTTC
>JAFVVG010000050.1 GCA_017502305.1 Clostridia bacterium
CGCCGCTGTTGCGGTCGTTGAAGATGCGCACATTCAGCGTAGCGGGATTCTCCACCACGGGCACAACCGTGGGCGCCAGGGTAGGCTCTTCCGTGGGTTCGGAAGTAGGTTCTTCCGTGGGTTCAGGAGTGGGTTCCTCCGTGGGTTCAGGGGTAGGCTCCTCCGTAGGTTCGGGAGTGGGTTCCTCCGTAGGTTCGGGAGTAGGCTCTTCCGTGGGTTCGGGAGTGGGTTCTTCCGTAGGTTCGGGAGTGGGTTCCTCCGTAGGTTCGGGAGTGGGTTCCTCCGTAGGTTCGGGAGTAGGCTCTTCCGTGGGTTCGGGAGTAGGCTCTTCCGTGGGTTCAGGGGTGGGCTCCTCCGTAGGTTCGGGAGTAGGCTCTTCCGTGGGTTCAGGGGTGGGCTCCTCCGTAGGTTCGGGAGTGGGTTCCTCCGTAGGTTCGGGAGTGGGTTCTTCCGTGGGTTCGGGAGTAGGCTCTTCCGTGGGTTCGGGAGTGGGCTCCTCCGTGGGTTCAGGAGTGGGCTCTTCCGTGGGTTCGGGCGTAGGCTCCTCCGTGGGTTCGGGCGTTGCCAGGGTATTGGCCAAAGCATAAGCTTCGTCTACCTGCACCAGCTGGCTGGCAAAGCCACGATAAGCGGGAATCTCCAGGGTGAACTCAGGCCAAAGGTCGTCGCCTTCCGTCTGCCGCAGGGTATACGTTCCCGCGGCAATTGCCTCCGGCAGCGTGTACACGCCGTCCATATCCGTGGCAAAGGTCAGCACTTCTTCCCCTTCCGCGTTGATCAGAACAAATACGTCACCCTCTACGCCCGTCTTCAGGGCGAACAGGCCGGCGTCCGCATAGACCATCACCATGGCGGTGTTCAGCCGGCTGGCGGTAACGGAGGCAGAATAGCCGGTCTGCTGGATGAGATAGCCCTCGGGCATGGTGGGCATCAGGGGAACCAGCAGCACATTGCTGGCCTTATCCAGCGTCACCAGGTTGCTGTTGCTTTCCTCTGCGGTGAGCACGCCCACCTCCTGGCCGTCCTGCCACACGCTGAAGGAACCGTTCAGCGGCTCCATGCGCCACTGCCCGCCTGCCTGGGCCACCAGGCCGCAGAAATCCACCTCCAGGGTGGTCCATTCCGCCATGGCCGCCGGTGCGATGCACAGCATCACCAGGCACAGGAGCGTTGCCATCGTTCTCGTCCAAAGTGTCTTCATAAACCGGATTCCTCCGCTTCTATCGGGCATAAGCGCCCGGGGTGTTTCATCAGATAGCATACCAGATTATATGGTAAAACAACCGGGCCGGATTGTCAACCTTTCCGCCCCGGAAGCACGCAAAGATTTACATAAAAAACACCGCCACGCATGCCGCGCAGCGGTGAATATTCAACGAATGATTTTCAGTTTCGGACATTTCTCCATCAGATGCTCTCGCAGTGCGTTCCGCTCTTCCTCCGTCAGTTCATCCGTGAAGAAAACAACAAGCTGATTGGCTTTGGACATCAGGATGTACGCATGGTCAGCCATCGCCAAGGTGGACAGGTGCTCATAGCTCACCACCACAGAGCCGCCTGCCGTACGGTTTTCGCTGCGCACGCCCGCCTCCACGCAGGAGGTGCCGATCTCGCAGCGCCCGTCCGGATACGTTTCATACTGGCGCTTCGTCAGCGTTTTGGCTGCCCGCCGTTGGGCCCACAGCGTCATCGGGTAAAAGGTTATCCAATATATCGCCAGGATGACCAGCAACGATGGCATCGAAAACCAAATGGCTTCCGCGAGCAGAAACACGGTGATCAACGCGGCCAGAATCATTCTTCTCTGGTGGAACTTCGGCGAAAGCAGATACTTGGCGTTCTCCTTAAAGAAGGCCTCATCCAGCACACCTGTGGTTTCAAACCGCACTTCTTCACTCATGCTTGTCTTCCGCTTCCTTGCCCTCAGCATCTTCTTGGCTGGGCAGCACGGTCACCAGGGCATATTCCACGCGGTGATCCTCGATCTTCTCCACCCGGATGTGCAGGCCGTGCACGTCCACCTCCGGGGTGGAACCATCCTGGGGGATGGTGGTGAACTGGTTGAAGATCAGGCCGCCCAGGGTGTCGTATTCCTCCTCCAGGGGCAGGTCGATGTCAAGGGCCTCGGCCACGTCCTCCAGGGAGGCAGTGCCGGCCACACGCCAGGTGTTTTCCTCCACCTGTTCGATCTCGGCAGCCTCCTTGTGGTCGGTCTCGTCGTAGATGTTGCCCACGATTTCCTCCAGCAGATCCTCCATGGTGACGATGCCGCTCATGCCGCCGTACTCGTCCACCACAATGGCCATGTGGATGCGCTTCTTCTGCATATCGCGGAAGAGGGCGTCAGCCTGCACGGTTTCGGGCACAAAATAGGCCTCGCGGATCAGCTCACGGGTCGGCTTGGGGTTCTGGGAGGCTGCGTTCAGCAGGAAGCTGCGGGTGGAAATAACACCCACGATATCGTCCATGTCTTCGTCGTAGACCGGGAAACGGCTCAGGCCGGATTCCAGAATGGTCTTGAGGATGGTCTCGTCGTCATCCCCCACCCAGATGCTGAACACATCCGTGCGGTGGGTCATCACGTCCTCGGCGGAAAGATTGTTGAACTCGAAGATGTTCTCGATCATTTCCTTCTCGGCTTCTTCAATGGCGCCGGTCTCGCCGCCCATATCCACCATCATGCGGATCTCTTCCTCGGTGACCTCCTCCTGCTCGGCATTGGGGTCAATGCCAATCAGGCGCAGAACGCCGTTGGTGCTGGCAGAAAGCAGCCACACGATGGGCTTGAACACACCGGAGCAGAAGCGCAGCACGCCAAGCGCCAAGCGGGCCATCTTATCCGGGTGCTGCATGGCGATGCGCTTGGGCACCAGTTCGCCAAACACCAGCGTGAAGAAGGACAATACCAGCGTGATGATGACCACGCAGATGCTGTTCAGCGCGGCGGCGTCCAGGGGAATGAAGCCCTTCACGGCCTCCGCCAGGCGGGAAGCGAACTGATCCGCGGCGAATGCGGAGCCCAGGAAGCCCGCCAGGGTGATGCACACCTGAATGGTGGAAAGGAACTTATTGGGTGACTCGGACAGTTTCAGCAGCTGCTCAGCCGCTTTGTCGCCCTCCTCCGCTTCGCGGCGAAGCTTCGCCTCGTTGACGGAAAGCACGGCGACCTCCGTGGCGGCAAACCAACCATTGATCAGAATCAGAATCAGCTGAAGCAGCAAGGGACCTCCCCATGGGTCGGAAGACAAAGTGATCACTCCTTATCATTTTTGCGGCATGGAAACAAATTCACCACACCAGACTATATTATAGCACGTTTTTCCTTATTTGCAACACTTCCTTAACAAAAACGGGGAGCGGCCTTTGGCCGCTCCCCCAAGAAGTATTGTTCCGTTACTGCGGCACGAACAGCATCAGCACGCTGGTGGGCAGTTTCTGCATGGCTCCCATCAGAGCCATATAGGCATTCTGGGTCAGATCCTTGGACAGGAAGGTGTTGAACTGCTCTTCAGTCATCTGGCCGAGGCGTACAACATCGCTGGTGTTGATGGCAGCGGGTTCCTTGCCGGTTTCCTGATTGATCTTCACGCACAGGATCTTCTCTTCAACGCCCTTGATGTAGAAGTCCACTTCTTCCTCGTAGACCACGTCGTCGCCAACCTTCTTGGCCTCACTCTCCGCCTCGAAGCGGAAGGCGAATTCTTCCTTGCTCTCGCTGTCGGTGATGGTGATTTCCACATCCGCCTCTTCCTCGGATTCCGTCTCGCCGTATTCACCCTCGACGTTCACGTCCACCTGGATCACAGGCTCGGACACGCCGTCGGCGATGGAGGCCACACCCACGTTGACAGAGGTAACCTTTTCAGTATCCAGCACATTCACGGTGATGGACACGCCGTTATTGCTGGGATCCTTGCCGATCACATTCACCGCGTGGGCAGCGCCGTTGTTGACGGTCAGGCGGGAATAATCCATGTCGATGGCAACGGTGGTTTCCTTGCCTTCTTCCTCGCCCTTGGCGATCATGGAAGCAACAGCGTACACCACGTTATCGGCCTCGTCCAGGTAAACTTCCACAGGGATATCGCCCTGGAACATATCACCCATCTGAGCGCCCAGCTCAGGCAGCTTTTCCATGAACTCGTCAACCGTCACAGGCTCGCCGTTGAAGGACAGTTCGCCCATGGCGGAGAGCATCTGACGAACCTGGGGCACCTTCTGGGCCAGCTTGAAGATCTCGGTATAGAACTTGCTGATATCCTCGCCGGTGAGGGTCATGGTGACCAGGGTCGTGGCGGTATCGCTGTTCCGGGGCTGCTGGGTCACTTCGCTGATCTGCATCTTGGCGACCAGCTCAGCGCCGAAGGCAGTCAGCCCGGCGAGATCCGCTTCTTCAAAGGCAACAGGTTCCATCTGAGCGCTGAACTGCGTGGCGCCCTGCGCGATGGCGGCTTCGAACTCAGCGAAGTCGGCTTCCGACATGACGCCGGCTTCCACCGCCAGGTTCTTCAGGTAACCCAGGATTACCTTACCCTCTTCCGCGTTGAAGGCCAGGGCCTTTTTGCCCAGCAGATTGGACTGCAGGTAGGTATCCTCTTCACCCGCTTCGAAGGCGAAGTTGATGGCGTCCTCGCCGGAGAGGGTCAGGGCGAACTGACCCTTGTTCTCGGCCATGGCAAAGGTTGCGCCCAGGGCGCCCATAAGGTCCTTGGTAATGGTCATGCTTTCAGCGTCCAGGCCGGGAATAGCACCAACCTCAAAGGCAATCTTGCCGCTCCAGGGACGACCGGCTTCAACAGCCTCCATCAGCATTTCACTGGGGGAAGCGGCCATGCCCAGCACAGGCAGTGCCATCATGACAAGCGCCAGCAGTACAGCAAACAGTTTCTTCATCCTCTGATTCCTCCTAAAACGGTTTTGTCTTTCTTGACGGTATCATTATACACAATCCGACCATATCTGTCACCCTTTTGAACACAATTGATACAATTGCGCGTCTGAAAGCATCATTTCTGGCATTGAAATACAGAAATCCCGCATAATGCATGTAACCCTTTTCCCGGCGGACAAAATGTGATATAATTGTTTTGATCAGCATTCAACAAAGGAGGTCAACCCTTTTGTATACTGAAATTCTGCTTATCGGCGCCGGCGTCACCGGCTGCGCCCTGGCCCGCGTCCTCAGCCGTTATGACGTCCAGGTCACCGTGATCGACCGTGGCACCGACGTAGCCGAAGGCGCTTCCAAGGCCAACAGTGGCATCGTCCACGCCGGCTTCGACGCCCACCCCGGCACCATGAAGGCCAAGCTGAACGTGGAGGGCGCCAACATGTACCCTGCCCTGTGCAAGGAGCTGGGCGTGCCCTACGGTCAGCCCGGCGCGCTGGTCATCGGCTTTGACGAGGATGACCGCAAGACCCTCGAAAACTTGGTTCAGCAGGGCATCGAAAACGGCGTGCCCGGCGTGCGGCTCATCGAGCGCGAGGAGATTCTCGCCATGGAGCCCAACACCAACCCTGCGGTGCTCTGCGCCCTGTACGCCCCCACCTCCGGCCTCACCAGCCCCTACGAAATGACTTTCGCCCTGGCGGATCACGCCGCCCTGAACGGTGTAACCTTCCGCATGAATGAAGATGTCACCAATGTCTGGCAGGATGAAACCGGCCTGTGGCACGTGCAGGCCACCTCCGGCGAGTATACCTGCAAGGTGGTCATCAACTGCGCCGGCGTGGGCAGCGCCTTCATTCATAATATGATGAGCGATGACAAGCGTGAGATCATCAACCGACGCGGCCAGTATTACCTGATGGACCGGGTCACTCCCCTGCCCTTTACCATGACCATGTTCCAGTGCCCCACCAAGATGGGCAAGGGCGTGCTGGTTTCCCCCACCGTCCACGGCAATGTGCTGCTGGGCCCCTCCGCTGAGGACATCCCCGACGCCATGGACGTTTCCACCACCGCCGACGGCCTGGCCTTCGTGCTGGAAAAGAGCAAGCTTACCTGGCCCGCCGCTTCCCCCCGGGGCACCATCACCAATTTCTCCGGCATCCGCGCCCACGAGGCCAAGGGTGATTTCATCATCGGCGCCGTGTCCGGCCGCACCAACGCCTACGAAACCGTGGGCATTGAAAGCCCCGGCCTGTCCTCCGCCCCCGCCATCGCCGAAATGCTGGGCAAGCAGATTGCCCAGGAGCAGGGCCTTGCCAAGAAAGCTGACTATCAGCCCGCCAAGCCCCTGCCCAAGCCCTTCCATGCCATGAACAATGAGGAGCGCGCCGCCGCCGTGGCTGCCGACCCCCTCTATGGCAAGCTGGTATGCCGGTGCGAAGTTGTGACGGAAGCCGAGATCCGCGCCGCTATCCGCCGTCCCGTAGGTGCCCACACCATCGACGGCGTGAAGCGCCGTACCCGTGCCGGCATGGGCCGCTGCCAGGGCGGCTTCTGCTCCCCCCGTGTGGCGGAGATCATCGCCGAAGAACTGGGCATTCCCATGACGGAGGTCACCAAATGCGGCGGCGAAAGCCGTCTGCTTACCGGCACCATTCAGGAAGCCATGAAGGAGGGCTGCTGCCATGAGTAATCCCATCATGAATGTGGACGTTCTGGTGGTGGGCGCCGGCCCCGCCGGCCTGGCCGCCGCCATCGCCGCCAAGGAGGATGGCATCGATAACCTGATGGTCATCGAGCGCGAGCACAACCCCGGCGGCATCCTGCGCCAGTGCATCCACAACGGCTTCGGCCTGCACCGCTTCAAGGAGGAGCTCACCGGCCCCGAGTACGCCCAGCGGGATATCGACCGGGCCAGGGAGCTGGGCATTTATATCCAGTGCGACACCACCGTGCTTTCTGTGGAGGAAGACCACACCGTGACCTGTGTCAGCAGCGAGCACGGCCTGCAGGTCATCAAGGCCAAGGCCATCATCCTGGCCATGGGCTGCCGTGAGCGTCCCCGCGGCGCGCTGGCCACCCCCGGTACCCGCTGCGCCGGCATTTACTCCGCCGGCACCGCCCAGAAGTTCGTGAACCTGGAAGGTTACATGCCCGGCAAGCGGGTGGTGATCCTGGGCAGCGGCGATATCGGCCTGATCATGGCCCGCCGCATGACGCTGCAGGGCGCAAAGGTGCTGGCCTGCGTGGAGCTGATGCCCTATTCCTCCGGATTGAACCGCAACATTGTCCAGTGCCTGAACGACTACGACATCCCTCTGTATCTCAGCCACACCGTCATCGATATTCAGGGCAAGGAGCGCCTCTCCGGCGTTACCGTGGCCAAGGTGGACGAAAACCGCCAGCCCATCCCGGGCACGGAGATCCAGTTTGACTGCGACACCCTGCTGCTCTCCGTGGGTCTGATCCCCGAGAACGAGCTTTCCCAGGGCGCCGGCGTGAAGCTCTCTCCCCTGACCTCCGGCGCTGAAGTGGACGATGTGCTGCAGACCAACGTGCCCGGCATCTTCGCCTGCGGCAACGTGCTGCACGTCCACGACCTGGTGGATCACGTGTCCAACGAGAGCTTCAAGGCCGGCCGTGCCGCCGCTGCCTATGCCCGGGGCCAGATCGAGGCCTGCGAGACCATCACCGTGAAGGATGGCGACGGCGTCCGCGGCACGGTGCCCCAGCGCATCCGCAAGGGCGTCAGCGAATCCGTCGACCTGATGTTCCGCCCCAGTGGCGTGTTCCGCAAGGCCACCTGCATTGTGAAGTGCGGCGGCAAGGAAATCGCCCGCAAGAAGGCCCCCATCTTCACCCCCGGCGAGATGGCGGTTGTCACCCTGAAGCCGGAAACCGTGGCTGAACTGAACGACACCGTGACCGTTGAGATCGAAAGGGGCGAATGATATGGAACAGACCATTACCTGCATTTCCTGCCCCGTGGGCTGCCGCATGACGGTGGTCATCGAGAACGGGCAGTTCGTATCCGTTTCCGGCAACACCTGCAAGCGCGGCGAAGTCTATGCCCGCCAGGAGTGCATTGCTCCCCAGCGCATGGTCACCGCGGTGATCCCCGTGAAGGGCGCCGCCATGCCCCTGTCCGTCAAGACCCGTACCCCCATCCCCAAGGACAAGATCAACGCCTGCATGCAGGCCCTTTCCCGGTTGGAGATCGCTGCGCCCGTTCACGTGGGTGATGTGGTTCTGCCTGACGTCTGCGCCACCGGTGTGGATATCATCGCCACCAAGACCGTGGAATAATGAACAGGCCGTGAACTTTGCTTTTTCTCCTTGTAAAGAAAGCAAATGTTTGTTATAATGTCAAAAGTGCCCTTGAAGGGTATAGTTGAAAGGAGAAACTCAATCATGGATTTCACCAAGATTTTCGGCATTGCCTCCGCCATGGCTGAAACCGTCGCCACCGATCCTGCCGCTGCTACCGCCGCCGGCGCCGCTCCCGAAGAGATGTCCGGCGCTGCCGCCATCGTCAGCATGATCGGCACCTTCCTGCCCATGATCATCATCTTCGTGGTGTTCTACTTCTTCCTGATCCGTCCCCAGCGCAAGAAGGACAAGCAGGTCAAGGACATGCTGGCCAACCTGAAGCACGGCGACCGTGTGTGCACCATCGGCGGCATCTACGGCACCATCGTGAACATCAAGGATGATACCATCACCCTGTCTGTGGGTAACGACAACGTGAAGCTGGTGTTCGCCCGCTGGGCCATCCGCAATGTGGAAGAGCTGACCATCGAGAACGATGCCGAGGCCCTGAACTAACATGTTTCAAAAAAGTGGCTTCGGCCACTTTTTTGATTTTTGGCACTCCGCCGCTGTGGGCTGAAGCCCACGGCCGCTCCTGCGTGTAAGGTATGTTTCCGGCTAAGCCGGAAACTTCCCCGCCCCGCCGGCAAAGCCGCCGGATACGAATACAGTCGAAGGGCCTGCGGGCCCTCCGACGCCACCCAAGGGATTGCGTTTGAAGTGCGCAGCTGGCCTTTATACGCACCATCTCCCCCGGTCCGGCATACGCTGCCAGTGAACTGGAGGATGATGCCCGATGAAACATCCATCTTGCCGCTGCGATCGCCAACCGCCCATGCAGGGCATTCTGTTGCCGAAGATCATTGCCAGTGGCCGTGAATGGCAGCGCCGCTGCTGTGTAGAACTGCGGGTGGAGGATCTTCCCCGCTGCGCAAAGCCGCCCTTTGCCCTGTGCAGCGTTTCTCCCTGCGGCGAAGCAACCTGGGAGCCGCTGCCCGGCAGCCGCCCCCTGCACTTCCGGGTGAAGGTACCGCTGATCTGCCAGGTGCGGGACGCCAGCGGCTGCCTGCACAGCGGCCGGGCCGCCATCAGCGCAGAGGTGTGTCTTACGCCCTGCTGCCCGTTGCCGGAATGCTGGCGGAGCAACCTGATGGTGCTGCCCTGCGTGCGGCTGGTGTGCGCCGAGTGTTCCCAGGATTGCTGCTTCACCGCCCAGCTGGAGGTACTGGTGGAGGCCTACCTGCTGCGCTGGGAGCCCTGCCTCACCGATGTACCCTGCAAGCCACGCTGCCCGGAGCTTCCGCTGTATCCCCAGCCTTGCTTTTCATGAGAAACGCCGTCCCCCAGCCGGAGGACGGCGCTTTTGTTAATCGTAGGTATCTTGCAGAATATCTTCCGAAGGAATGTAGGCGTAGGCGTTCTCATACTTCACGATGGTATAGTTGCCATCAAAGCCAAGCACGTCGAACTGGGTGCCTTTCTTGATGGTCGCCAGCTTGGTTTTGGTGCTGGGCGTCAGGTACAGGCCGGTCTTTTCGGTAACGGTTGCCACGTAAAGCCGGTTGTTGATAAACTCCAGATCCTCGTCAAACCAGTAATCACCGCTGCGGGAGATGAAGGCCGCAGCATTGCGGCAGCTGACCAGGTAGTACTTGCTGGTCTCCTCAATGACGGTGAACTTCTCATACCGGCCGAAGGTACCCACCCGCTTATCCGTCAGCGAAGGGCTGGCATAGAGGTTGCCGCCGTTGCGGGCCACGATGTGCCTGGGGTTCTTTACCACATAGCACTGAAGAATCCAGCCGGTGAAGATTTCCCCCTCAGCGTTGTGGAACTCAGCGAAGTACCAATCCTCATTCTCATCCAGGATATAGAAGGACTCGCCGTTGTTGATATAGGTCAGGCGTTCCGCGCTGGTCTTGGGCGCGGTGCGGAGAGCAGCACGCATGCTGATGACCTCGCCCACGTCATCGCTGTGACCGCCGTCCGCCAATACAGGCAGGGCCGCCAGCGTCAGAATCAAAGCTGTCAAAAGAGCCAACCACTTTTTCATATATTTCCCTCCCATGGTGTTTTCACCCATATAACGCACCGCCCGTGCGCTTTCTTCCTTGATTTTGAAAAAAAGTTGGCCGCAATTAAATTGCGACCAACCATTTTTATCAGATGCGATCCTTGATTTCCTTCTCCAGCTTGGCCAGGAACTCGTCCATGGTCATCACGGTGGTCTGGTCGGTGTCGCGGTCGCGCACGGAAATGGTGCCGTCCTGCACTTCCTTCTCACCAATGATCAGCATGTAGGGCACACGGTCCACCTGGCGGGCATAGCGGATCTTGTAGCCGATCTTTTCGTTGCGGTCATCCAGCTCTGCGCGGATCTTGGCGCTGCGCAGGGCGGCGTAGACCTTCTGGGCATAGTCCATGCTCTTATCGGAAACGGGCAGCACCTTCACCTGGGTGGGAGCCAGCCAGGTGGGGAACTTGCCGGCGTAGTGCTCCGTCAGGATGCCGATGAAGCGCTCGATGGAGCCATACACCACGCGGTGGATCATGATGGGACGCTTCTTGGAGCCATCCTCGGCCACATACTCCAGCTGGAAATTCTGAGGCATCTGGAAGTCCAGCTGAATGGTGCCGCACTGCCAGGTACGGCCCAGGCAGTCACGCAGGTGGAAGTCGATCTTGGGGCCGTAGAAGGCGCCGTCGCCCTCATTGACGATGTAGGGCATATTCAGCTTTTCCAGGGCAGCCTTCAGGCCGTTGGTTGCATCCTCCCAGTCCTCGTCAGAGCCCATGGAGTCCTCGGGGCGGGTGGACAGCTCCACAAAGTAGTCGAAGCCAAACTTGGTGTACACCTGGTTGATCAGGCTCACCACGCCGGCGATCTCCTCGGGAATCTGCTCGCGGGTCATGAAGATGTGGGCGTCGTCCTGGGTGAAGCAGCGCACACGGAACAGGCCGTGGAGAGCGCCCTTCAGCTCATGGCGGTGCACCAGGCCCAATTCGCCGCAGCGGATGGGCAGCTCACGGTAGGAGTGGGGCGTATTGCGGTACACCATCACGCCACCGGGGCAGTTCATGGGCTTGATGCAGAAGTCCTCTTCATCAATCTTGGTGGCGTACATGTTGTCCTTGTAATGATCCCAGTGGCCGCTGGTCTCCCACAGGTGACGGTTCATCATCATGGGGGTGGAAACTTCCACATAATCGGCGGCGTAGTGGAGGTCACGCCAGTAGTCGATCAGGGCATTCTTCACCAGCATGCCCTTGGGCAGGAAGAAGGGGAAGCCGGGGCCTTCGTCGGCAAACATGAACAGGCCCATTTCCTTGCCGATCTTGCGGTGATCGCGCTTCTCGGCCTCTTCCAGCATCTTCAGGTATTCCTGCAGCTCGTCGCCGTTGCGGAAGGCAATGCCGTTAATGCGGGTGAGCATTTTATTGTTCTTGTCATTCTTCCAGTAAGCGCCGGAGATGGTCATCAGCTTGAAGGCCTTCAGCGCCTTGGTGTAGCACAGGTGGGGACCCACGCACATGTCGATATAGTCGCCCTGCTGATAGAAGGTCAGCACCGTGTCCTCGCTCAGGTCGCCGATGTGCTCCACCTTGTAGGTTTCGCCGCGCTCTTCCATGAGCTTGATGGCCTCATCACGGGAAAGCGCAAAGGGCTTGATGGGCAGGTTCTTCTTCACGATGGCCTGCATTTCCTTTTCGATGGCGGGCAGGTCCTCTTCGCTGAGCTTGGTGTCGCCCAGGTCCACGTCGTAATGGAAACCCTTCTCGGTGGCGGGGCCATAGGCGAAGTGGGCATGGGGATACAGGTTCTTCACGGCCTGGGCCAGGATGTGGGCCGCGCTGTGGCGGATGACCTGCAGCTCGTCCTCTGCGGGGCATTCGGCCACGGTACCATTGTTGTAGATGATCTTCATACCGCGTTCCTCCTGAATGTTTTTTCTTTGGAGCGGTAAACAAAAAGCACCCGCCCCATCGCTGGGACGAATGCTTGAATGTACGCATCCGCGGTTCCACCCGGCTTGTTTTCACAACCACTCTTCATGCGCTATCGGGCATGACGCGCTCCATGTCGGGGGATGGTATCCCGCAAGCTCCTGCGGCGCGGGCTTTCAGCCGATGACCCGCACTCTCTGAACGTGGCTTTCCTGCGAACGTGTTCCCCGTCATCCATTGAGATTGCATCCAGTATAACTCTCCAAGCCGGGAATGTCAAGGATTATTTGCACATAGCCGCATCCAGCATAGCAGCCATTTTCGATTCCGCGTCCGTGTTCCAGCTCCACACGGCGCAGCCCAGCATATCCTTCTGCCGCAGCCAGGCCACCTTTTCATCGATAGAGCGTTGGCTCTCTCCGCTGACAAAGTTCTCACCGTTGAACCAATAGGCCGCGCAGGCTTCCTCATCATAATGAGCGGTATAGCCCCGGCTTTCCAGCAGCAGCTGCT
Organism: Clostridia bacterium; assembly: GCA_017502305.1. Classification (GTDB taxonomy): domain Bacteria; phylum Bacillota; class Clostridia; order Christensenellales; family Aristaeellaceae; genus UBA11524. Next base: position 12,659 of record JAFVVG010000050.1, read on the forward strand.
CATCGAAGGAAATGCTCTTGTTGCCGCTGGTGGCAGCCCGCTGGTGGAGGCCCGTTCCCCCGCCGCTCACCTGCCGCCACACCTTTGCATAGGAGGGGAAGCCCAGCAGCATCTTGCCTTCGCTCAGGCCACTTTCCGCCAGCAGCTTCACCGCGCGGGCGCCGCTGTTGTGCCGGTCCTCGTTGGGGTACAGGCCGGAGTGATGCCCGGTAATCTTATCAAAGCCGCTCAGGTCATAGGTCATCAGTACCGCCTGATCCACCAGCTGATCCAGCTTGCCGCCATTCACCGCCTGCAGCTGTTCCTCCCCGCAGCCAATGGCCACGGAGAGCAGATAGTCCCTCCCCCGCTCCGCCTGCCGGGCGTCCAGGCCGGCCCGCAGAAGAGCAAGCAGCTCATACCAGTTTTCCTCGTCCTCCGGGCGGCTCACAATGCCCGCGGCGGAAGAACCGGGATATTCCCAATCGATATCCACACCCACAAAGCCATGGGCATCCATCACCCGGAGAATGCTGTCCGCAAGCTTCTGCCGGCCTTCCGGCGTGGCGCAGGCGTCGGAAAAGCCATCGGCGCCCCAGCCGCCTACGCTGACAATGCCATCAATGTGGGGGTGCCGCTGCAAATAGCGCTCCACCTGCCGGATGTTCTTCCAATGGGCGTCGGTAGCCTCACCGTTCTCAATCAGGGCGAAGGAATAGTTCAACTGGTCGATGTACCCGGCATGCTCGTCCTTCAGGTTCAGTTGGCCGCCGTCATAGGCATACATCACAATGCGTCCGTGGCGTCCATCTGCCGGGCTGATCAGCTCCGCGGCCATCCTGGGATCCTGTCTCAGGGCGGAGGCCGCCGTGATTCCCACCATCGTCATAACAAGCACTCCCATCATCCATCGGCAAAGGCGCTGCTTCACCGTTTTTTCCTTTGTGCGCGGCTTAATGTTTTTCACCGCGCTCACCTCCGGACAAGTTTTCGTATGCATGATAGCATAAACCATCCGGCTTTGTCATTGGCAATGTGTAGCATCCTGGCGAATGATGGCTTGACAGCCACGGCGTTGTGGCGTATCCTATCCATAGAATGGTTGCAGGAGGTACACATTATGCTGTTTATCGGCATCTGCGGCGCCAGCGGCAGCGGTAAATCCACCCTGGCGGAGAGTCTCAAGGCAAACCTTGGCGATCGCTGCCTGGTCATGCAGCAGGACGCCTACTATTACGACCACCCGGATCTCCCCTTCGAGGAGCGTGTGCGCCTGAATTATGACGAGCCCGCCATTTTCGATCACGACTTGCTTCTGAAGGACGTCCAGGCCCTGATGGCCGGTGAAAGCATCACCCGCAAGGCCTATGATTATGCCGATCACCGCCGGGCCGATACGGATGAAATCATCCAGCCACGGGATGTGCTGATCCTGGAAGGCATTCATACCTTCCACGACCCCCGGCTGTGCGAGCTGATGTATCTGAAGCTGTACATGAACGTGGAAACGGACATCTGCCTTCTGCGCCGAATCCACCGTGATATCAAGGAGCGCGGCCGCGACATCGACGGCATTTCCTCCCAGTACCTGAACACGGTGAAGCCCATGTATGACAAGTATATCAAAAATTACATCAACGAGGCAGACGTCATCGTGGCTCGTGGCGGCAAGAACGCCCGGATTGTGGATATCCTCACCGGCTATGTGGAGGATCAGTTGGCCAGGAGCAAAGCCCTGTAAGCAGCCTTCGGGCTGCTTTTTTCATGCCAGAATCCCCTTCCACTTCCAGTCCTTCGACCATCTCGTCAGCGGAGCGGGAGCCCCCGGAACAATCCTGCCCGCCAGCTTCTCCCCCACGGAATCTGCGGGAGTGGCGGTACACATCAGCACAGCGTCCTCCGGGGCAACGCCCCACGCAAGCAGGTTCAGGAACGCCTGCCGCGCCATCAGCGGCGATACCGGCGCTTCATCCCCCGCACAAACACCTAGAACCACCGCGCCATGATGCTCTGGATTCTCCATGACCCTGCGGACACACTCTGCCGCAAAGCCGTAGTCACTCGCGACACCAAGCCGAAATGCGCACACCCCCGCGCGAAACAGGCCCCGGCTCATGGCCCTGACAGCTGCCTCGCCCTGCATGGCATCATGCCCGCGATAGCCGTGAATGTGGGTCTCCACAAAACCAGGCAGCAGAAAATCGCCTCCCAGGTCAATGGCGTCCTCATACAGACCATTGGCCAGGCCTTGGCCTACCTCATGCACACGGCCATTATGCACACGAACCTCCATGCCCGCGTGAAAACAGCCGCCCACAAACGCCGCAGCGTTCCTTATCAACATACGCAACACCTCTGTCTTCCAACAGTATACCCCGCCTGCAACAGGCTTGTCAATGCCGCTGCCCCGCGTCGCGGCGCGATCGTATTCGCGCCGTGACCCCTCAAAGGAAAAACCCACTTCCATTTCTGAAAGTGGGTTTCGAAAGGGCCGACGGCCCTTCGCGGGGTTTCCAAAGGGGCAGCGCCCCGTTGGCGGGTTGTCAGGGCAGAGCCCTGACCGGAGTCCAGAGGCAGAGCCTCTGGTTACTTGTCGTAGTTGACGACCAGGGAGAAGTCGGGGGCCTTCAGGGAGGCGCCGCCGATGAGGCCGCCGTCGATCTCGGGCTGAGCCATCAGACCCTTGACGTTCTTGGGGTTCATGGAGCCGCCGTACTGGATGCGAACCTTGTCGGCGATATCCTGGCCATACTTGCGGGCCAGGGCCTTACGGATCACGCCGATGGTCTCGTTGGCCTGCTCGTCGGTGGCGGTGAGGCCGGTGCCGATGGCCCACACGGGCTCGTAAGCCACAACCACGTCAGCAACCTGCTCATCGGTCAGACCGGTCAGGGCAATCAGGGTCTGGTATTCCACCAGAGCGTCGGTGTAGCCAGCCTCGCGCTCTTCCTTCAGCTCGCCCACGCACAGGATGACCTTCAGGCCGGCGGCCACGGCAGCCTGCACACGCTTGTTCACGGTAGCGTCGGTCTCGCCGAAGTACTGGCGGCGCTCGCTGTGGCCGATAACCACATATTCAACGCCGGAAGCCACCAGCATGTCGGCGCTCAGCTCGCCGGTGAAAGCGCCGGAAGCGGCCCAGTGCACATTCTGGGCGCCCAGGTGAATGTTGCTGCCCGCGGCAGCTTCCTTCACGGCGGCGAAATCCACAGCAGGCACGCACACCACAACATCGCAGGTAGCGTCAGCCACCAGGGGCTTGAGCTCGTTCACCAGGGCAGCAGCCTCGGCGGGAGTCTTGTTCATCTTCCAGTTGCCAGCAATAATAGCCTTACGCATGTTTTACCTCTTTCTTTGAAACCTTCGGTTTCAAGCTTCCTACCAGAGAGGCTCTGCCTCTCTGGACTCTCCGCTCAAGGGCTCTACCCTTGAGAATCCCGCGAAG
>JAFVVG010000051.1 GCA_017502305.1 Clostridia bacterium
AGCGGAGGCGGGAGGTTTGCCGCTCCATGACAAGAACGGTGCCGTCGAGGCAGGCAGACGCGCTGTCCAGGCCGTCCACGGACAGCCGGGCCACCAGCGGTGTGGAAGCGGAGGCGTGGATGGTGCGAAGGTACAGGCCCCCGGCATTGCCCCGGCCCTGATAGTTTTCCGAGATGTGGGACAGCACCATGTAAGCGCCGCGGCAGGTGTAGGGCATCTGTTTGAGATTCATAGCACGCATGTCATATTCTCCTTGAGCCAAAAGGCGGAACAGAGGAGGCGGCGCCTCCTCTGCGGTGCATGTGAAGTTTACTGGGGGCGCTTCTTGCCCATGAAGCACAGGGCCAGGGCGCCGGGGCCGGCGTGAGCGCCGATAACCGGGCCCACGTTTTCGATGCGCAGGGTCAATCCGGGCAGCTTGGCGGCGGCAAGGTCGCGGAGACGCTCGGCATCGGCCTTGGCATCGGCATGGAGCACCAGGGCAATGGATTCCTTGGGATCCACAATGTTTTCAACGGCCTTATCCACGATGTAGTTCATGGCCTTGCGGCGGCCGCGAACCTTCTCGGCGGCGGCCAGCTTGCCTTCGATGGTTTCGGTGAGGATGGGCTTCAAATCCAGCAGGGTGCCGATGGCGGCAGCGGCGGGGGACACCCGGCCGCCGCGCTTGAGGTACACCAGGTCGTCCACGGTGAACCAGGCCTGGGCGCGGAGCTTGTTTTCCTCCAGCCAGGCAGCCACTTCCTCGATGGAAGCGCCGGACTTGTACATTTCGTGGGCTTTGATGATGAGCAGCGTCTGGGGGCCGGAGATGGACAGGGTGTCCACCACGATGAACTTGCGCTCGGGATACTTTTCCAGCAGCTGCTCACGGGCGGAGTAGATGCCGTTGATGGTGGCGCTGAGCTGGCTGGAGAAGGCGATGAAAAGCAGATCGTTGCCCTCGGCCAGGATGGGCTCAAAGTACTCCAGGTAAACAAACTCGTTCAGCGCGGAGGTGGTGGGGTGGGCGCCTGAACGCATTTTATCGTAATAGGTTTTGTAATCCATGGTCTGGCCCAGATCGTCCAGGTACTCCTGTCCTTCCATGGTATAGGGCATGTGCACCACGGGGATGTTCATTTCCTGCTGCAGGGCAAAGGGCAGATCGCTGTCGCTGTCCGTCATGATGATGTAGCTCATTCCCTGATGACCTCCTTGTGTATGTAGTATGGGAAGATGAATGCATAATAAAACATCATTATTGTACCGTGAAAGGACGGGAAATGCAAGTATTCTTATTGTACTTGAGCGAAAAGAGGCGCCGCTGCATGCGGCGCCTGAGAGGGTAAAGGGATCAATCCGCCTTCCGGCAAACCATGACGGCCCGGCGATGCTGGGGGTCAAAGGCTTCACCATTGTGGCCGCCATGAATGCTGCGGATGGCAAAGCCAGCACGGTAGAGCCAAATGCACACTTCCTCCAGCGTGGGGAAATGCTTGGTGGAGGTTGTGTCAACCGTGAAGGTCGCGCCGTCCTTCGGTGTGAGCACATAACGGCGCTTGCCTTTCACGGTGCGGGTATGTTCGTCAGCGGTATCGCCACACACGTAATACTGGCCGAAGGTGCCCAGGTCGTCGGTACCTTCCATGCAAAGCCATTCACCGTGGTTGTTGTAGGTATCAAGGGTTTCTGGACAATCAAAGTCCACAAGCAATGTGCCGCGGGGGCGCAGGGCCTGGGCAGCACGGAAAAAGAGCTGCTTCTGGGCTTGCTTGTAATCCCAGTTGGTGACCAGGTTCAGCAGAAGATTGGTGCCGAGGATGACAGCATCGTGGTTTTCGCCCCAGGGCGTGGTCAGGGCATCACCATGCATAAGGCGCAGTCGGGTGAGATTGAGATCAATAGCTTTTCCTTGGGCGATGCGGAGCATATGAGTGTCTGAGTCCATGCCGGTGACCTGGTGTCCTGCCTGGGCCAGAGGCACGCAAAGCTTGCCGCCTCCGCAGCCGATCTCCAGCACCCGTAATGGGGTGGTGCCCAGAAGCCGCAGCATGCAGGCGATGAGCGTGGTTTCATCCTCTGTTTGTTCATAGAGATGGGCAAACCAATGGGTTTGAATGTCTTCGGGTTTCAAAAGGGCTCCTCCTTCGGGGGAGGATCAGGGCTGCTGTGTCCTCCCGGTGTTGATGGGACTCAAAACAGCTGCGTACTTCATAGATAAAACCTCCTTCAACAAAAATAGCATCAGTGGACAGTTGCCTGCGCCATCTGATGCTTTCAACTCATTATAGCATGGAAGAGAAATGATGTCAACCTTACTTCGGCCGGGGCTTGAACACCAGCGCCGTGATGGCGCCGAAGAACACGGCGGCGGCAATGCCGGCGGCGGTGGAGGTCAGCCCGCCGGTGAAGGCGCCCATGAAGCCGATCTCCTGTACGGCTTTCTTTACGCCGTTGGTCAGGGCGTGGCCAAAGCCCGTGAGGGGAACCGTGGCTCCGGCGCCGGCGAACTCCGCCAGGGGGCCGTAGAGGCCCAGGGCGCTGAGGATCACCCCGGTGACGATGTACCCCACCAGGATGCGGGCGGGGGTGACCTTTGTTTTCAAAACCAGCACCTGGCCGATGGTGCATATGGCGCCGCCTACAAGAAAGGCTTTCGTCAGGCTCCAGAGCATGGTTGTTCCCCCTCCAATACAATGGCGTGGGCAATGCCGGGGATGGTCTCGCCCTGCTGGCTGGTGGTGGTGGAGAGCAGCGCCCCCGTGGCCATGAACAGCACCCGGTGAATTTCGCCCTTGCGGAGGCGCTCCATGATGTGGCTGTTCAGCACAATGGCGGAGCAGCCGCAGCCGCTGCCACCGGCGTGGACGTCCTGATCCGGAGAAAAGACCAGCAGGCCGCAATCCACGTACTTGTCTTTTGCCAGGGGCGTGCCGCGCTGCCGCATCAGCTCCAGCAGAATGTCGTGCCCCACCTGCCCCAGGTCGCCGGTGACGATGAGATCATAATCCCCGGCGCTGCGGCCCGTATCGGCAAAGTGCCGGGCCAGGGTATCCGCGGCGGCGGGAGCCATGGCGGCGCCCATGTTATTGGCGTCGGCGATGCCCAGATCAGTCACCCGGCCGATGGTCACGTGGGTGCAGCGGGCAATGGCGGGCAGGCGCTCGTCGGATGAAAGCAGGCTGGCGCCGCAACCGGTAACCGTCCATTGGGCGGTGGGGGTGCGCTGGTTGCCGTATTCCAGGGGGAAACGGTATTGCCGCTCGGCGGAGCAGAAGTGGCTGCTGGCGGCGCACAGCGCGGTACGAACGTGGCCCGCGTCCACCAGCATGGCGCCGATGCACAGGCTCTCTGCCATGGTAGAGCAGGCGCCGTAGAGCCCCAGGAAGGGGATCTTCAGTTCCCTTGCCGCCATGGAGGCGGAGGTGATCTGGTTGAGTAGATCGCCGCCCAGCATTACGTCCACTTGCCGGTGGGTCAGCCCGGCCTTGCGGATGCAGGTGTCCGCCGCGGTGTAGAAGAAGCGGCATTCCGCTTTTTCCCAGCTTTCCTCGCCGAAGAGATCATCTTCGATCACCTGGTCAAAGCCGCCGCCCAGGGGGCCTTCCCCCTCCTTTTTGCCGGCAATGGCCGCCCCCATGCACAGCCGGGGACGGCGCTTCAAAGTGATGGTTCCTTGCATATGTCCTCCTACCAAGGCCAGATGGCATAGATGATGCCCACAATGACGGAAGCGCTCACGCCCCACACCAGCACCGGCCCGGCGATGGTGAAGAGCTTCGCCCCCAGCCCCAGCACCAGGCCTTCACGGCGGAACTCAATGGCGGGGGAGACCACGGCGTTGGCGAAGCCTGTGATGGGCACGAAGGCCCCTGCACCGGCATATTGGCCGATCCTGTCCCATACGCCGATGCCCGTAAGCAGTGCGGTGAGAAACACAAGCACCGTGGAGCAGAAGGTACCGGCGGCGGTATTGTTCATGCCCAGCCACATTTTACCTGCCTCCTGCAGAAACTGACCGAAGGCGCAGATGGCGCCGCCCAGCCAGTAGGCGCGGAGCAATCCTTTGCCCATCTGGGAATTGGGGGACATGCGCTCCACCAGGCGTTTGTAACGGTCCAGCTGGTCTTGCCGGCGGGGCGAAGGTTTGGCGTTTTTGTCAAACATGCTGATCCTCCTTGGGGCGGTGCATGGAACGATCTCTGGGCAGGGGGAAGCGGCTTTCCCGCTGACCGGGCCGGGGCTGATATTCAAACGAAACAACCGGTGTTCCAAAACGGCGCATACGCATGCCTCCTTTGCCTCAGTATGACCGGAAGCCCCTGGTTTCATGCGGTGAGGGTGCCGGTTTCCACGGTGATGACCTTCATTACATCCGCTTCCTGTCCGGTCGTGGCGTTGATGTAGACGAGGAAGGTTTCGCCCTCGTAGGGAACGGTGCATTCGTAGCACAGCGTTTCCTGGCCGTCCAGGGGGATGACGCACAGCTGCATACTTTCGGCGGTGTGCTGCAATCGGGCCTGAACGTCTTCCTGGGTAAGCGCCGGCTCCGGCAGAGCACGGATAATGTGGTTCAGCCAGTAGTTGTGGGCCTCCAGGCCAACCACTTCGGCGGTGTCCATGCGCACCTGGACGCGGATCAGATCCGGATAGAGAAGCACGTTGTCCTGGGTGGGAACGAGGCTGATGACGCACAGACCGTCGTAGATCTGCCGGTGTACTGCCTGCATGGGTGAAAAGTCATGCAATTCCAGAAAGGCAAGGGCTGCCTCCTGACAGGATTGCGGGCTTTGCGTCACGGAAAAGGAAGCGGTTTCCGGCATCATCCACAAAACCTTGCCGCCCTGCCGGGTGATTTCCAGGTTCAGCTGCACATCCTGGGTGCGGACGGTAACGCCGTAGGCCGGCAGCGCGCCGCTGGTACCCGGGGCTGCCATCGCGCCGGTCACCCGGTGAGCGCCCACAAACGTCCTGGCGATGTCGATGGCCTCCTGCTGGGTCACCTCGCCTTCGGGCAATCCTTTGGGCTGGGGCCGGGCGGTGCTTTCAGGCAGGTCGAGGGTCAAGCGGTTCAGATCGTCAGGGGAGTCGGCCAGGGTCAATTGAGCTGCCAGCTGGGCACACAGCGCCAGATGCTGCCGGAGCAGCACACGCTCCCGGGCGGTCAGCGGCTGGTTTCCGGTCAGCTGCCCAAGCAGGGAGGACGCGTAATCGCTGAGCCTGCCGGTGAAGACAAGCGCCGGCTGGAGCGCCGGGGAGGCAGGCAGAAGCGACAGGTTCTGTCTCGTCAGCTCGGCGCTCTGACCGATGGCGTGCATCAGCTCGGCGGCATGGGCGGCATCGGAGGTCAGAAGCGCTTTTTCCAGGGTGAGGGAGAGGTTGTCCAGCGCCTCGGCGCTCTGGCGCAAAGCCCCAAGGCGAAGCTCCGCCACGGTGTTCTTCAGGGCGGTGAGCTGCCGGGACTGGAAGATCATCACGCCTGCAAGCACAAACAGCAGCCCTGCGGCAATGGTGATGGCAAGATACTTTTTCATGGATTCACCTCAGATAGCGAAGGCGTGCTTGCCGATGGTCAGCTGTACAGCCCGGGTGCGGATCCACTGGTTGGTGGCTGTAACGGGATTATAATAGTAGATACAGCCGCCGGTAGGATCCCAGCCGTTGAGAGCGTCTCGGGCGGCACGGACGCAGCTGGGCGTGGGCTCCAGATCGAACTGCCCGTCCCACACGGCGTCGAAGGCGCCGGTCTGGAAGATCACGCCGCTGATGGTGTTGGGGAACGCCTCGTGCCGGACGCGGTTGAGCACCACCGCTGCCACCGCCACCTGGCCGATGTAGGGTTCGCCCCGGGCCTCGCCGTTTACCAGCCGGGCCAGAAGCTCGATCTCCTTCTCGCGGTACATGCCGGCGGAGATGCTGCCGCCGGTCAGGGTGATGCCCAGGGCTGCCGCCGTGGCGCTGCCAACTCTGCCGTCTACGGTAAGGCCGTTCTTGCGCTGGAACCAGATCACCGCGTCATAGGTTTCCTGGCCGAAGAAGCCGTCCGCCGGGCCGGAAAGATAACCGTATTGCTTCAGCTTCTGCTGAACAATGCGAACCTGATCGCCCCGGCTGCCCCAGGCCACCACGGCGGCGCTGCCCTGGGAAAGCAGAAGCGCCAATGTCAGCGCCAGGGCTGTTATGCGGCGAAGTTTATTCATGGCAGAAAACCTCCCCGCGGATGTTGAACAATGCCCTCAGGAATCCCATAAAGCTCCAGTCCCACAGGTCGGTCTCCGGCAGCGCGGCGCAGCGCACCGCCAGCTCAGGGTCGATCAGCCCCCACCAGTTGTGCCCGCGGGCCTGGCCCAGGCGGATCATCAGCGCCGGGTATTCCCCCGCGGGGATGGTGAGACCGTCCAGACTGCGCTTGTCAAAGGAAGCCTTTTCGATGGTGACGGCAACAGGACCGGTGAAACCCTCAGCGGCGGCGGCCTCCCGGGCGGCACGGCGGAGCGTGGGCAACATGGCGGCGGCCTTGCTCAGCATGGGGCCGGAGGTATCATCAGCAGCGTAGGCGGCCTGCACCGCATCGCGGACGCAGAGCTTTACACGCTGCATTTCCTGCGTGTCATCCTGGGCCACCACGTGCATCCTGAGCAGGATGCCTGTCTTCATGGCGAAAGCCGTGCGTGTCTCCTGGGGCAGTGCGGTGGCTGCTGTGGAGAGAATCAGGCATAGCGAAACGAGGGTTCGGATCATGGCTTTTTCCTCCTGTACACAAGAGGTTGTCCCTGAATAAGGGAAAAAATACTGTATCTTGCGCAAGGAATATGTCGAAATGGTTAAAAATTTGCGTGTTCCCCTTTACGAAATGGAATAAAAGTGGTAATATATCCATAGCTGACCTTCGGGTTTGCAGAACATGCTCTTACAGGAGGGCGAGAGAGTGTATCATCGCTATACTTCCCGTTCCGAGGGGATGCAATCCAGCGGCGCACCCCGCATGAAGGAACGTATTCGAAACATCATTCTGCTGGTGCTGCTGGTGGCCTGCGTGCTGCTGGCGGTATTCGGCGGCAGGGCCATGGGTTTCCAGGCCGAGGCACAAACCACCTTCATCCGCCGGATGCAGACGGAGTGCAACGACGCCCTGACGCTCACCGGCTCCCTGAGCCGCACGGCAGGTGCCAATTCCGCCGAGACCATCGGCCACATTCGCAGCCATCTGTACGCCATGGATACCATCAACCAGCTGAACGTGGGCCTTCGCGGCGCGGGCGGCTATCTGGTGAACAACGACGTTTTCACCGCGCTGTACGGCGTGCTGGACGACTATTCCAACAAGCTGGTTACCGGCATGCAGACCGGCGAACTGCAAACGCAGCTTACCGCATCCCTGACTGAACTGGCCAATCTGGTGAATCAGCTGGACTGACCTGAAGCAACCGGAAATACCGGAAAAGCGTCCGCTGAGAGCGGACGTTTTTCATTAAAAAACCAAAAGGAGAAGCGCCATGCCTGAACTTCGTGGACTGAAACTGGAAGAGGTGGCGGAATACAACAAACTGTCCTCCATCTGCTTCACCTACACCACCAGCACTGAGAACCTGGCCCCCAAAGAGATGACCCCCGAAACCTTGCGGCAGCTGCGGGGCGTTTTTGACGACGACGGAACCCTGCTGGGCGGCATGTGGCTGCTTGAAATGAACTGCCGCTTCGAGGGGCACGACTGTCCCTTCCTGGGCATCGGCGGTGTGGTGACGGATCCTGCCGAACGCCGCCGCGGCGCCATCCGGCAAATTTTCGAAGAGGGTCTGCCCCGCCTGCGCAACGAGGGCTTTGTCTTCAGCGCCCTGTATCCTTTCAGCCATGTATTTTACCGCAAGTTTGGCTATGAGCTGGGCATTGTGAAGCGCATGGCCAGGTTCTCGCCCTCCAGCCTGCGGGAAGATCTGCACCGGGCCGCATCCATCAAGAGGATTCTCCCCGGCGAGCCTGATGGCGGCATGCGGGAGATTTACGAACAGTATATTGCTGACAAAAACCTTTCCGTGATCCGCGATGAACACCACTGGCAATCTCTGCGCAGCGGCACGCCCTGGGAAAATCTGAAATACAGCTATGTGCTATATAATGAAGAAAACATCCCCGTGGCCTATTGGTCAGGCTCCATGACAAAGGGCGAGGAAGGTGCCACGCTGACCATCGCCGATATGGCCTATACCTGCCGCGAGGGCATGGAGGCCATCTTCGCTATGTTCCGCACCATGAACGAGGTTGGCACCATCCGTACCCTGGCGCCCCAGGATATGCCCCTCCGGTATCTGATGAAGGATCCCTATGACCTTCATGAGGAACTCAACTGCGGCGGAATGGTTCGTGTGATGGACGTGGAGAAGGCACTGTCCATGCTGCCTGCTCCTGCGCTGCCGGGGAAATGTGTTCTGGAGGTCCGCGATCCGCAGATTCCCGAAAACAACGGTCGCTTTGCGATCACCGGCGATGGAGAAAAGCTGGTTGTCGCCCGCACGGATGAGGAGCCGGATCTGGTCTGTACCATCAACGGACTGTCCGCTCTGGTGGTGGGTACCCTGGATTTCCAGGGCAGCCTGGACGCTGGCCTGGCGCGGCTGACGAACGATGGGCGCAAACGCTTCCTGGGCGAGGTCTTCCGCCGGCGGCAGCAGCACCTGCACAATTACTTCTGACTTGCACGCCCGTTGTCCACCATATGTTGTGGTCGGCGGGTGTTTGTACAATCTGGTATTTTGGTGTAAGCGCATACGAACGCACAAGTGCTTGAAATCACTTGCTGTTCGGCTTTTGAAAGAAAATCAAAAAAACGCAAATTTTTTTGAAAAAAGGTGTTGACAAACGTCGAAACCTTTGATAAGATGTACAAGCTCTCACCGAGAGCGGATGAACCTTGAAAACGATACAGGATTGAGAAACGCAAGTAAAGTAGACAGATGATTCCGAATGAGTTAGTCTGGCAGCGAGAGCTGCTGGATAAGATAAAGGATTAA
>JAFVVG010000052.1 GCA_017502305.1 Clostridia bacterium
CATCGGCCAGGTGTACGTGCTGACCAAGGAAGAAGGCGGCCGTCATACTCCCTTCTTCAACGGCTATCGTCCCCAGTTCTACTTCCGTACCACCGACGTGACCGGCAACATCAAGCTGCCCGAGGGCGTCGAGATGGTTATGCCTGGCGACAACATCGACATGGAACTGACGCTGATCACCCCCATCGCTATGGAGCAGGGCCTGCGCTTTGCTATCCGCGAGGGTGGCCGTACCGTTGGCTCCGGCGTTATTGCCAAGGTCATCGAGTAATTAACCTGCCCGGCCGGTGCCGTTACACACCGGCCGGGACAGCCCATACATTGGCAGGAGGTGTCCTACATGGCAAACGCCGCTCGTAACAAGATTTGCCTGGCCTGCACCGAGTGCAAGCAGCGCAACTACAACAACATGAAGAACAAGAAGAACACCCCGGATCGCATTGAGCTGATGAAGTACTGCCGCTTCTGCAAGAAGCACACCGCTCACCGCGAAACGAAGTAATCTCAACGACCACCGTGAGGATGTGAAAAACATGGCAGAGGAAAAGAAGGTCGCTGTCCAGGAGACGAAAGCTCCTGCGAAGAAGACTGAAGCGTCCAAGATGGACAAGTTTATTTCCTGGTGCACAAAGCTCCCCTCCCGGATCGCCAAGCCCTTCAAGAACATGTGGTATGAACTCAAGAAGGTCACCTGGCCCAGCAAGCGCAAGTGGATTGCCTGCTCGGTGACGGTGCTGCTGTTCATGCTGTTCATGGGCATTGTGATCGGTCTGTTGGACATGGGTGCTTCCGCGCTGGTGAAGCTGCTGGTCCTCTAAGACGGTAGCATAGGAGAGAAGAACATGACTGAAAAGAGCAAGGAGCCCTGCTGGTATGTTGTCCATACCTATTCGGGGTATGAAAACAAGGTCAAGGATACCCTGGAAAAGTCCATTGAAAACAATGGCATGCAGGACCTGATCTTCGATGTCCGGGTTCCGGTTGAGGATGTTGTCGAGATCAAGAACGGCAAGCGTGTGAAGACCCAGCGTAAGGTGTTTCCCGGTTATGTGCTTGTGCACATGATCGAAACCACCCGCAGCTGGTATGTGGTGCGCAACACCCGTGGCGTCACCGGCTTTGTCGGCCCCGACAGCAAGCCCATCGCCCTGACCCAGGACGAGGTTGACATGATGCTCAACTCCGAGGCCAAGAGCGTGGAATTCGGCATCGCCATTGGCGAGCGCGTCCGCATTCTGTCTGGTCCCCTGGAGAATTTCAGCGCCATCGTTGAAGACGTGGATACCCTGCGCGGCAAGCTGACCGTGAAGGTTCAGATGTTCGATCGCGAGACCCCCGTTGAGGTGGATCTGGATCAGGTGGAGAAGGAAGACTGATCCCCTGGCTCTCCGACACAGCAAACGGCTTCATCGCCGCTCAATGGCGGCGAGGCATGCAGCAATGCTGCATTTTACAGGGCGGTCCCCAGGGACCGTAACGTGGGAGGAAGTTGAAACGCTTCCGCGTGACCACACTTTTTAGGAGGTGCCAATACAATGGCCAAGAAAGTTTCCGCATTCATCAAGCTGCAGGTGCAGGCCGGCAAGGCCAATCCCGCTCCGCCTATCGGTCCTGCTCTGGGCCAGCACGGCGTGAACATCCCCGGCTTCTGCAAGGAGTTCAATGAGCGCACCAAGAACGACATCGGTCTGGTGATCCCTGTCGTCATCACTGTGTACTCCGACCGTTCTTTCACCTTCATCACCAAGACCCCCCCGGTTCCGGTGCTGATCAAGAAGGAACTGGGTCTGGAATCTGCTTCCGCCCGCCCCAACCGCGACAAGGTTGGCCAGCTGACCCAGGAGCAGGTCCGTAAGATCGCCACCATCAAGATGCCCGACCTGAACGCCGCCAGCATCGAGGCTGCCATGTCCATGGTCGCCGGTACCGCTCGCAGCATGGGCGTCACCGTGGAGGAATAAGGGACTTACGCTCCGGTGTTTGACCGGACAACCAAGTGGGGCCTTTGCCCCTTAACAATGTGGGAGGACATAGTGCCGCTAATACCACATGGGAGGAATAAAAATGAAGCATGGTAAGAAATACCAGGACAGCGTGAAGCTGATCGACCATCTGAAGCAGTATGATCCTGAGGAGGCCGTGGGTCTGGTTCTGCAGACTGGCAAGGCCAAGTTCGACGAGACCGTTGAGATCTCCGTCCGTCTGGGCGTTGACCCCCGTCACGCTGACCAGCAGGTCCGTGGCGCTGTGGTTCTGCCCCACGGCACTGGCCGCACCATCCGCGTGCTGGTCATCGCCAAGGGCGCCAAGGCTGATGAAGCCGCCAAGGCCGGTGCCGACTACGTTGGTGCCGAGGACATGATCGCCAAGATCCAGAACGAGAACTGGTTCGAATTCGACGTCTGCGTGGCCACCCCCGACATGATGGGCCTGGTTGGCCGCATCGGCCGTGTGCTGGGCCCCAAGGGCCTGATGCCCAACCCCAAGTCCGGCACTGTCACCATGGACGTGACCAAGGCCATCAGCGAGATCAAGGCTGGTAAGGTTGAGTACCGTCTGGACAAGACCGCTATCATCCACTGCCCCATCGGCAAGGTTTCCTTCGGCTCTGAGAAGCTGGGCGAGAACCTGCAGACCCTGATGGACGCCATCAACAAGGCTAAGCCCGCCGCCGCCAAGGGCACCTATGTCCGCTCTGTTTATCTGAGCAGCACCATGGGCCCCGCCGTGCGTGTGAACCCCTTGAAGTTCTAATCAGAACGCGCTGCAACCTCTCCGGAGAAATCCGGAGAGGTTTTCTTGTTTCAGCCAAGCGCCACATCCAGCGCCATCATGACGATAAAACCCGCCAGGGTAGCGCAGGTCATCAGGTTTTTGCGGGGGTTGCGCTGGCTTTCGGGCACCAGCTCCGCCACCACCACGCTGATCATGGCCCCGGCGGCGAAGCTCAGCAGGAAGGGCAGCACCTGCCGCACCGTCATGGCCAGGATGGCCCCCAGCACGCCAGCAAGGGGCTCCACCAGGGCGCTGAGCTGCCCCAGGAAGAATGCCTTGCCACGGCTGGCTCCTTCGCGGCGCAGGGGCAGGCTGACGGCGGCGCCCTCTGGGAAGTTCTGCAGGCCGATGCCCAGGGCCAGCATCCAGGCGCCAATCAGCCCAACCTCTGTCATGCCAAAGGCCAGAGAACCAAAGGCCACGCCGATGGCCAGTCCCTCCGGGATGTTGTGCAGGGTAATGGAGGTTACCAGCATCCAGCAGCGCCGGCGGCTGTCCGTCATGCGTTGCGTGGGAAGCAGGTGGCTGAGCAATGCGTCTCCAGCCATGAGCAGGCAGCCGCCGCACAGAAAGCCGGCGCAGGCCACCAGCCAGGGAAGCTGGCCAAGGGTTTGGGCCATATCGATGCTGGGAGAGAGCAGCGAGAAGAAGGAACTGGCCAGCATGACGCCTGCGCCGAACCCAAGCATAGCGTCCATGGGTGTGGGGCGGACCCGGCGGGTGAAGATCACTACCGCTGCTCCCAGTGCGGTGATCAGCCATGTACAAATTGTTGCCAGCAAAGCCTGCGCGGGCAGGGATAAAGAAAATAAGCCGTTCATAGCAATCGCCTCGCAATTTCAGGGTGATTCATGCTATGCAGCGGCTTTTTTCGCGTGCAAAAACGCTCCCGTAACCGGGAGCGGGGCAGGAAAGGCGAAAGAATGCTTTCATATCGCCTTGTTGGGAAGGCTGTGCAAAACGGATGTTTCCTTTGCGGCGCAGGCCGCTTGTGCAGTTGGCTTCCCACGCTGCCCACAAAGAGTATGCCCGGCAGGAACGGAATCATGCAGGGTTCATGAAAAACCAAATTTACATTTGTTTTCCGGCAGGGATTCGTCACCTCTTTGGAGAAGTGATAAAGGATGCTGTTTTGGCATAGCATCCCCAAAGCGTCTTATCGGAGTGGATATTCTTTATGATGTTGAGCCCTTATCGTTTGCGGATCCTGGCCGGCGAGGATGAGTATAGGGCCGGCGAATTATTGGTGGAGCGGGGCGGTGTACGCCTCAGCGAGCAAAGCGCCGAACAGATCAGATACGCGGTGGCGGGGGAAGCACGCAGAGACATTGTTTTCTCGGCTTCCGCACAGCCCCAATGTACTTGCGATACCTATCGGGAGAAGGGCGCCTGCCGCCATCTGGTGGCGGCTACGCTGATGGCCAGGGAATCCGGCGCCCTGGATGAATTGTTCCGCCGCAAGGCCATGGCCGCGGCCCCTCTTTTGATGAATGCCATGGAATCCGCCCTGCCGGAGGACGGTACCCTGCGCATGGAAATCACCCTGTTTTACGAGCCTCCCCGGCTGAAGCAGAAACCCAGGCTGCGCATTGGCCTGCGTGTCGGCGAGGAGAGGCTGTATGTGGTGCGCTCCATTCCCCAGATGATCGAAGCGGTGACCGAGGGCATCCCCATGGAATTTGGCAAGGGCTTTGCCTTTCATCCGGAGTGGATGCACTTTGCCCCCAGGGAAAACCGGGTGCTGGAGATTCTCCGCTCCCTGTGCATGGCCCAACAGGAGGGCGGCGTGGCCCTGCGCGGCGCGGACGCCCGCGTAATGACCCTGCCGGAACCCTATGCGGAGGCGATCCTGAAGGAACTGACGGGGCTGGGCTTCCGCATGTCGGTGGGGGAGAAAACCATGGCCGTGAAGCGGGTGCGCCCGGCCCGGCTGCCCCTGCACTTCAAGGTAACCAGCGGTATGCGGGGCATGACGGTAACCGGCCACTTCCCCCGGGATTTCCAGCCGCTGACATCCTCCTGCGCTTACGCCCTGGTGGCCGGCAGTGTGGTTGAGGTGGAAGAAAGCCAGCGCAGCGTGATGCGTGTGATGTGGCAGGAGCAGTTCGACGGACGCAGCGCCTTTGAATATCCCATGCGGGAAATGGGCCGTGTGATTGGCGAGTTGATCCCCTTCCTGAAGCTGACGGGTGTGGTGGAGATTGCCCCGGAGCTGGAGAAACAGCTGGTGAAGCTGCCCCTGCGCTCCCAGCTATACCTGGACCGTGAAGGACGGGACGTGGTGGCCCGCACGGTGTTCCGCTACGGTGAAACGGAGATTGATCCCTTCGATGAAACGCCGCCGCCGGAGACCTTCTCCCGCAACGAGAAGCTGCTCCTGCGTGACGCCGCGGCGGAGCGCCAGGTGCTGGACGCCCTGGGCGGCAGCGGCTTCTATGTGAGCAAGGGACGGGTGTATCTCACCGGTCAGGACTCGATTTTCGATTTTGTGTCCGAGGGCGTGCAGAAGCTGCAAAGCCTGTGCGAGGTGTATTTCTCCCGGGATTTCCGCAAGATGGCGCCCCGCAAGCCCCTGCTCAAGGGCCATATGCAGATGCGCGGCGGTCAACTGGAACTGAAATTTACCGAGGAAGGGGAGCCGGCCCAGGAGATTCTGGGCATTATGGAGGCCCTGAGCAAGCGTCGCCGTTATTTCCGGCTGAAGGACGGCTCCTTCCTGGACCTGACGGACATGGAGGAGTGGCAGACCCTGGCGGACAATCTGGCCGACGCCGCGGACGCGGAGGGCCTGACCAACGTCAGCGGAGACGTCATCACCCTGCAAGCCTACCGCACCTGCTATCTGAACAGCCTGCTGGAGGAAACCAAGCTGCCCGTGGAGGTGGATGAATCCGTTCAGCAGACGGTGCAGGCCCTGGAGGCGCCTCCCAAGGGCAAGGTCAAGCTGCCCCATGGCCTGACGCTGCGGCCCTATCAACAGCGTGGCTACCAGTGGCTGCAAACCCTGGACAAGCTGCACATGGGTGGTATTCTGGCTGACGACATGGGCCTGGGCAAGACGGTGCAGGTCATCAGCCTTCTGAAGGCCAACCAGCAAAAGGATCAGGTGTCCCTGGTGGTGGCACCCACTTCCCTGACCTATAACTGGCTCAGCGAGCTGAACCGTTTTGCCCCGGAGCTGAGCGTGATGGTGCTTGCGGGCCCCAGTGCCCAGCGGGCCAGCCAGATCCGCCATGTGAAGGAAGCACGGGATGTGGACGTGCTGATTACCTCCTATCCCCTGATCCGCCGGGACATCGACCAGATGACCGATATCCCCTTCCGCTTTGTGATCCTGGACGAGGCGCAGCACATCAAAAACGCGGGCAGCGTGGGCGCCGTGGCGGTGAAGCAGCTGCAGGCGCAGACGCGCTTTGCTCTCACCGGTACCCCCATGGAGAACTCCGCCGGCGAGCTATGGAGCATTTTTGATTTCGTGCTCCCAGGCTATCTTAACAGCTACGGTGCTTTCCTGCGCCGCTATCAGGATGGGGAGAACGCTGATGACCTGCGCCGGAAGATCCGCCCGTTCCTCATGCGGCGGCTGAAGAAGGATGTGCTTACCGAGCTGCCTGATAAGATCGAGACGCTGCTGACGGCGCAGATGTCCCCGGAGCAGAGCAAGGTTTACCGGGCGGCCATGGTGCGCCTGAAGGAGCGTGTGGATCACGTGATGGCCGAAAAGGGCCTGGGTCGGGGCCGCACGGAGGTGCTGGCCGCCATTACGGAGCTGCGGCAGATCTGCTGCCATCCCGCCCTGGTGCTGCCGGATTACAGCGGCACCGCCGGCAAGATGGAAATGCTGCTGGAGGTGCTGCCCGGGGCCATTGCCGCGGGGCGGCGGGTGCTGCTCTTTTCCCAGTTTACCTCCATGCTGAAGATCCTGCGCAAGCAGCTGGAGAGCGAGGGCTACGCCACCATGTACCTGGATGGCGAAACGCCCCCGGCCAAGCGCCTGGAGATGACCGAGCAGTTCAACGCCGGTCAGGGATCGATCTTCCTGATTTCCCTGAAGGCCGGCGGCACGGGCCTGAACCTGACCGGCGCCGACATGGTGATTCATTACGATCCCTGGTGGAACCCCGCGGCCGAGGATCAGGCCACCGACCGTGCTCACCGCATCGGCCAGAAGCGCAAGGTGGAGGTCATCCGCCTGGTGACCCACGGCTCCATCGAGGAGCAGGTGGTGGAGCTGGGCCAGCGGAAGAAAGCCCTGTTCGATCAGCTTATCACCCCTGGCGAGGAGCTGGTCACGGCGCTGACGGAGCAGGATATTCGGGCGTTGTTCACATAAGCGAGATTGCATATCCGGGAAAGATATGGTACAATGCATGATGGAGCGATATTGAATCGTTCTATGAATGAACTGCAGCAGGCCCCGGCCTGTGATTCCCATACATGAAAGGAAGGATCGCCACATGGAGCAGATGCCTCCCGTCAGGCGAAGCGGCACACGGCGGACAAGCCAGCGCCGCCAGGAGCCTTCGCGGCTGGAAAGCCGGAAAAAGAAATCCCGCGTCAGCACCCTGCTTGCGCTGGTCGCATTTGCGGTGCTGGTGGCGCTGATCGTGATCATCAGCCCCAAGGATCCCGTGGCCAGGGCCACTTATACCTCCGGCACGGAAAGCGGCTATGTGGACCCTGCCGCCAAGGGCGTCAGCGTGGACTATCAGGGCCTGCGCATCAGCGAAATGATGCCCTCCAACCGTACTGCCGTGCCCGATGAATACGGCGCATACAGCGATTGGGTGGAGATCTGGAACAGCTCCGCTGCCCCCATCAACATGAAAAACGTGGGCCTGAGCGACCGCAGCGATTCCATCCGCTTCCTCTTCCCGGAAATGATTCTCCAGCCCGGCGAGCGGGTGGTGGTGTTCTGCTCGGATACCAACGCTGCCGAGGTGGGCAAACCCTTCCATGCCAAGTTCAAGCTTTCCTCCGTGGGCGAGACGGTCTACCTCTACGACCCCAATGCCTACCTGATCGATTCCGCCACCAATCCCATCATGGCCAGCGACGAAAGCTGGGCACTGGTGGAAGGCCAGTATGCCGCCACGGTGCTGTTCAGCCCCGGCTATGAAAACAACGAAACCGGACATCAGCAGTATCAGCATGATACCATGGTGAAAACCGGTGCGCTGATCATCAACGAGATCATGGCGGACCCCATCACCGGCCTTACCGACGAGGACGGCGAGCTTTCCGACTGGATTGAACTGTATAACACCACCGATACCGCCATCAGCCTGGACAACTATGCCCTCAGCGACAAGGAGAACAAGCCCCTGCAGTGGCGCTTCCCCCAGGGCGCTGTGGTGGCCCCCTATGGCTATTATGTGGTGTTCTGCTCCGGAAAGGACAGAGCCTCCAGCGCCTCCAGCGTGCCCCATACCAATTTCCGCCTCAGCGCGGAGCACGATACTGTGGTGCTTTCCGACGGTCACGGCCGCCTGGTGGACCGGGTGACCATCGACAACCTGCCCGAGGATTCTTCCTATGCCCGGGAGAGCGACGGCACCTTCAACGTGCACACCATGGCCACCCCGGGCCTGAGCAACAGCGAGGCCGGCGCTGCCCGCATGGATGAATATCTCCGGGCCATGAACAAAACCGGCGTGTATATCACCGAGGTCATGGCCTCCAACGATTCCACGGTGGTGTACCAGAGCGACGAGAACTTCGGCGACTGGGTGGAGATCTACAACTCCACCCAGTCCGCCGTGGACCTTTCCGGCTATGGCTTTTCCGATAACCTGGGCCGTGGCCGCAAGTGGCAGTTCCCCCAGGGAACGATCATCAACCCCGGCGAGTACAAGGTCATCCTCTGCGACGGAGAGACGGAGCTTTCCACCACGGCACAGCTCCATGCCAGCTTCAAGATCACAAGGGACGGCGGCGAGATCGTCTGCCTGGCCACGCCGGAGGGTAAGGTGATCGACAAGGTGGTGCTGCCGCATATTCCCACCAATGTGTCCTATGGCCGTACCATCGGGCTGTCGGGCTTTTTTTATTATGATGCCCCCACCCCCATGGCCGCCAACGGCACGGGCTTCAAGGGCTATGCGGAAACGCCGACCTTCACCACCGAGCCGGGGCTGTACTTTTCCACCGTGCGCACGGGCTTTACCGTGCCTGCGAATACCACCGTGTATTACACCCTGGACGGCTCCATCCCCACCACGGCCTCCAGGCCCTATAACGGGGAGATTATTGAGCTCAACGCCACTGCCACGGTAATCCGCGCCCGGGCCTTCTCCGACAGCGGACTGCAGCCCAGCCAGGTCATTACCGGCAGCTATTTCGTCAACGCGTACCACAACCTGCCCATCGTCTCCCTGGTGGCCGATCCTGATGCGCTGTGGAACCCGGAAACCGGCATGCTGACCATCGGCGACGAGATCGTTAAGCCTGGTCCTGGTCAGCTGCCGTGGAAAAACACCGTTTACCGCGAGGTGAAGGAGAATCTTCCGGGCAAGGAAGGCCACGTGGAATACTACCTGCTGGACGGTACCAGAATGCTCAGCCAGGGTATGGAGTTCTCTCTGCAAGGTCAATTCAGCCTGGATATGCCCCAGAAGACCTTCAAGCTCCGCGCAAAGTCCCTCTACGGGCAGAAGACCTTCCAGGCTCAGCTGTTTGCGGACAGACCTTTTACGGAGTATAAGTCCTTCGTGCTGCGCAATTCCGGCAACGACTGTGCCTGGACCCGCCTGCTGGATGGCTTCCAGTCCCGCATGCTGGACGCCTACGGCTCCCAGGTTATTCACCAGGCCTGGAACCCTGTGGTGGTGTATCTCAACGGTGTGTACTGGGGTCACTACAACATGCGCGAGCGCGTGGATCGCTTCTTTGTGGCCCAGCATGAGGGCCTTTCCCTGGAAGAAGCGGATAATATGATCATCATCGAGGCCAGCGGCGCCTACAAATACGGTGACAACTCCGTTTACCGCAAGATGATCAAGAAGATCAAGGCCTCTGATCCTGCCAAGAACGAGGAAGATCTGCAGTACATCCTGGATAACGTGGATGTGGACAACTACTTTGAGTATATTGCACTGGAGATGTTCGTGGGCAATTCCGACATCGGTAACCTGCGTGCGTACCGCATCGACGGCGAAGGCAACAAATGGAAGTGGATTTTCTACGACGTGGACTACGGCATGTTCTCCTCCGGCTTCAACAGCCCCAAGAGCTATACCAAGGCCAAAGGCATGGGCGATAAGAACATTGATAACACCATTCTGCTCAAGCTGCTTACCGTGCCTGAGTATAAGGATAAGTTCCTGACCAAGCTGGGAGACGTTTTCCAGTTTTTTACCAGCGACAAGATGCTGGAGATCCTGGAACCCATGGTGGATCAGATTGAACCTGAGATGCAGCTGCACTTCGCCCGCTGGGCTGAGGAGCACGACCAGATGATTATCGCCGAGTGGCCTACCACGCCTGACGGCGCCTACCGCTACTGGGAGCAGCGTGTGAACCGCCTGCGCAATACGATCTATGGTCGGCCTACCAAGCTGTGGGGCTTCGTGAAGGAGGCCTTTAACCTCTCCGACGAGCAGATGATCCACTACCTCGGCCCCAAGCCGGAGTTCCCGGCAGAGTACGTTCCCTAAAGGAAATTGCTGAAAATTGCCGTCACCTGTTTACGGATGCGGCATGAATGCGGTATAATATATCTTACTGTGAATAACGGGAGGGAAACTCATGCAGTCCACCTTTGCGCTTCTCGAAACCCTGAATGTGGGCAACCTGGTGCAGGGCAATAACACCATCAACGAATACTTCGCTGCCCAGTTCGCCGAACTGACCCCCATGAACGTGCTTGTGGCGCTGATCTATGGCCTGGTTGTGGGCCTGGTGATCGCCTTTGTGTACAAAAAGTGCTATCGCGGCGTGCTGTACAGCCCGTCCTTCGCCATGACGCTGGTGATGCTCACCCTGATCACCACCCCTGTGGTTATGTGTATCAAGAGCGACATCGCCCTGTCCATGGGCATGGTGGGCGCCCTGTCCATTGTGCGTTTCCGTACCGCCGTGAAGGACCCCATGGACACCGCCTACATGTTCTGGGCCCTGACCATGGGTATTCTGCTGGGCGCCGGCATGTATGGCATTGCCATCACGGTGGTGCTGGGCATTTCCGTGGTGCTCTTCGGCATGACCTTCATCAAGTTCACCAGCCCCAATGCCTATCTGCTGGTGATCCACTACGACGAGGCCGCCGAGTATGACATCAACCAGCAGCTCCGCCGTACTGTCAAGAATCGCCGTCTGCGCTCCAAGACCATGACCCGTGCCGGCGCCGAAATGACCTACGAAGTCCGCCTGGACAACAAGCAGGACCTGGTGGCCTCCATGCTCAACATCGACGGCGTCCACGACGCCACCCTCGTCGCCTGCCAGACCGAAGCCGGCGCCTAAGGGGGCTTCGCCCCCTTAGGGATCCCCTGACCAGAGGGCTCTGCCCTCTGGACTCCTGCTTAAGGGCGCTGCCCTTAAGGATCCCGCGAAGGGCTTTCAGCCCTCTCGACTCCCTTTTTCGGGGATTGTTTCGGGGGCCTTTTCAGCGGGGGTCACGGCGCATGAAGGATGCGCCGCGACGCGGGGGACAAACGTGCCTTCCTCTTTGGGGGAGGTGTCTGAGCGTAGCGAAGACGGAGGGAGTTCACGTTGCATGCGCGCGCAAGTGTGGTTGAAACATAATGTCAAGCGCAGAATGGGATGCTTAAGGGGTGAAACCCCTTAAGCGGAGTGCAGAGGCGGAGCCTTTGCAAAAGGAGGTGATACTGTGGCGGTGAATATTCCGCTTCGGCACGAATTGAAGTTCTTTATCAGCGATATGCAGTATCATCTGCTGCGCAACGCGCTGGACAAGGTGCTGTGGAGGGATCCCAACGGGGATGAGAACAACGAGTACCATATCCGTAGCCTGTATTTCGATACGGCCTTTGATACGGCCCTGCACGACAAGCTGGACGGCGATCCGGCACGTGACAAGTATCGCATCCGCATTTACAATCTTTCCGACAGGATCATCAAGCTGGAGTGCAAGACCAAGGTGGGCAACCTGATCTCCAAACGTTCGCTGGCCATTCCCAGGGATCTTTGCGAGCAGCTCATGGCGGCGGATCCCACGGGGCTTGAGAGCACCCGATCGGGCCTCTTGGGCGATGTGTACCGGGAGATGACCACCAACCTCCTGCACCCGGTGGTACTGGTGGACTATGTTCGTGAGGCCTACCTGCACCCGGCAGAGGAGGTGCGCATCACCTTTGATAAGCAGCTGCGCACCGGCCTGGGCTCTATTGATCTTTTCAACCCCTATGTGCCCACGGTGCCGCCCTTTGACAACGGCGAAATGATCCTGGAGGTCAAATACAACCGGGTCATGCCGCCCTACATCCGCGATCTGCTCACCACCTATTGCGGCGGCGCGGTGCAAAGTGCCATCAGCAAATATACCTGGTGTCGCAGGTTTGAGGACAAAGAAGCATAACAAAAAAGCTGTGTCATTTTTGGCATGGCTTTTTGTTGTTTTCGACAGGTTTTCTGCTTGATGGCAAGGCCAAAATGCGGTACAATGGTAAGTACAGGAGGTACGACCATGACCGACTTGAAACCCTTGAAGCAATTGGAAGATCGCCTGGGCGGCGAGGTGAAAATCATTCCCATGGCCCCCATGGCTCAATATACGACCCTGCGGCTGGGCGGCCCCGCCGATCTGCTGGCTGAGCCCGACAGCCCCGAAACATTGACCCGGCTCCTGGAGGAGGCGCACCGACTGGAGATCCCCGTGACGCTGATCGGTCACGGCAGTAATCTGCTGGTGAAGGACGGCGGCATCCGTGGCCTGGTGATCCGGATCTGCCGGGAGATGCGCCGGATCGAAGTCAAAGGCAACACCATCCGGGCGCAGGCTGGCGCCATGCTTTCCAGCCTGGCCATGACCGCCGCGGAAAACAGCCTGGGCGGCCTGACCTTTGCCAGCGGCATTCCCGGCACGGTGGGCGGCGGCGTATACATGAACGCCGGCGCCTACGGCGGCGAGATGGGCCAGGTGGTGACCCTGGTGGAGGGCGTGGACCTTTCCGGCCGGCCTTTCCGCTATGCTGGTGAGGAAATGCAGTTCTCCTATCGCCATACCAGGCTGATGGAAGAGGACAAAATCGTAACCCACGTGACCTGCCAGCTCCCGAACGCCAACAGGGAGGAGCTTATCAAGGAAATGGTGGAGCTGAACCGCCGCCGGGCGGAAAAGCAGCCCCTTACCCTGCCCAGCGCCGGCAGCACCTTCAAGCGCCCTGTGGGCGGCTACGCCTCGGCCCTGGTGGACGAGTGTGGACTGAAGGGCGTATCCGTCGGCGGCGCCCAGGTCAGCGAAAAGCATGCCGGGTTCCTGGTGAACCGGGGCGGCACCGCTGCCGATTTCCTGGCGCTGATCGCCCATGTGCAGAAGGTTGTTTTCGAAAAGAAGGGCATCGTGCTGGAACCCGAGGTGCGCATCCTGGGCGAGGACGCGCCCGTTACCCCTGTTTGACCTTGCCATACGAAAGAGAGGAATTCGCGTGCGGTTTCTTTTGCTGACGGGCCTGAGCGGCGCCGGAAAAACCCTGGCTACCCGTTATCTGGAAGATCTGGGCGCTTTCTGCGTGGATAATCTGCCGCCCATGATGATGGTCAAGTTTATGGAAATCTGCGAAAGCACGGCCATGTCCTCCAGCGTTGTGGCGCTGGCTGTTGACGTGCGCAGCGGCGAGTTTTTCGACGCGGACGCCGTTTCCAGGCTGATCCGTGAGGCCCGCAGCCTGGGCCATCAGATCGAAACCATCTTCATTGAGGCCAGCGATGATGTGCTCATGAGCCGCTATAAGGAAACCCGTCGTGAGCATCCCCTGTCCAACGCCCAGGTGAGCCTGACGGAGGCCATCGCCCAGGAGAGGGAACGCCTGCAGCCGCTCAGGGAGATTGCCAATTATGTGATTGACACCTCCGGTCTCAAGCCCAAGCAGCTGCAAAAGAAGCTCATGGCCATTGTGAAAACCGATGGCTCCAGCGTGCCCCTGCGGGTGGAGGTTATGTCCTTTGGTTTCAAGCGTGGATTGCCCCGCCAGGCGGATCTGGTCTACGACGTACGCTTCCTGCCCAATCCCTTCTACATCGAGGGGCTGGGCTGCCAGACCGGCCTGGACGAGGACGTGCGCAACTTTGTGATGGATCACCCGGTGACGGAAGAATTCATGAAGAAAATGACAGACCTCCTGGGCTTCCTGTTGCCCCACTATCAAGAAGAAGGCAAGCAGCGGCTGATGATCGGCATCGGCTGCACGGGCGGTCAGCACCGCAGCGTGGCCATTGCCGAGGCGATTGCCCAGCAGCTGCGTGAAATGAAATATGAGGCGGCTGCCAGCCACCGCGACCTGGAGATCGAGCAGGCACGGTGGAAAAACGGTATCCGCGTGGATGACGAATGATAAGGAGGACCTATGTCCTTTTCCTCTACGGCCAAGGATGAACTGATTCGCCTGCCCCTGGGAAAAAGCTGCTGCATGCTGAGCGAGCTTTCCGCCCTGACGCAGACCTCCGGCAGCCTGGCCCTGCGTGGCCTGGGCCGGGTACAGGTAACTTATCGTGTGGAAAACACGGCCCTGGCCAGGCGCATCTTTCTGCTTTTGCGCACCCAGCTGAATATTACCGCCAAGCTGCATTTTGTGCAGCATGCCCGACTGGGCGGCCGCCGCAGCTGCGTATTGACCCTGGGTGACCAGGATTCCCAGACGCTGCTCATTGCCCTGCACATGATGGAGCGGGACGAGGAGGGGCATATCTCCCTCAAGCGCACCGCGCCACGGCATCCCATGACCCGTCAGTGCTGCCGCAGGGCGTTCCTGCGGGGCGCCTTCCTGGGCTGCGGCTCCATGACCAACCCGGAAAAGGATTATCACTTCGAATGGGTGGTGGAGGATCAGTCCCTGGGGCAGACGCTGGGGAAGCTCCTGGATAAATCCGGCCTGCCGGTGCACCAGCACGTCCGCAAGGGGCAGAACGTGATGTACCTCAAGGGTGCGCAGCAGATCGCCGACATGCTGGCCCTGATGGGCGCCAGCCAGGCGGTGCTGGAAATGGAAAATATCCGCATCACCAAGCAGATGCGGGCGGGGGCCAACCGGGCCTCCAACTGCGACGAGCATAATTCCGAGCGCATGCTCAACGCTGCTGATGAGCAGATCGAGGCCATCAAGCTGATCTCCATCCAGCGGGGACTGTTCACCCTGCCCCCGGGGCTGCAGGAGATCGCCAGGCTGCGGCTGGAGCATACCTCCCTGAGCCTGAGCGACCTGGGACAGCTGCTGGATCCGCCGGTGGGCAAAAGCGGCGTGAACCACCGTATGCGCCGCTTGATGGATATTGCAAAGGAAATCAGGGCGGAGTTGCCCATACATACGGAAGAGAGGAGGAACACGGATGATTAGACAGCCTATCGTCTTTCCCGCAGGACAGCCGCTGACCAGGACCAGCGCCGCGCAATTGGTGCAGATCGCCAGCCGGTTTGACTGCCGGGTGATGATTGAGCAGAATCAGAAGCTGGTGAATGCCAAATCCATGCTGGGTCTGTTATCCCTGGGGGTGGAGGAAGGCGGCATGCAGCTGCTGGTGGACGGCGCGGAGGAAGAGAACGCCGCGGCCGCCATTGTGGAATGGCTGAATGCCTGATGTGTGAGATATGCCGCCGGCAAAGAGCACGGCGGCTTCTCTCTTGCGGGGGTGCCCCCAGGGGAGCAACGGTTTTCTTTTGGCTTGTTATGTGGTATAATAAAGGAAAATCGAAACAAGGAGGAGACTCATGGACATACAGAAGGTTCTGTCCGAGGCTGCGGGCAAATTGGGCCCCAGCGGACAGGAAATGCAGATTGCTGAGTATTTCGCCGAGCAGTTCCGCCCCTTTGTGGATGAGGTGAGCATTGACGCCATGCACAACGTCATTGCCCACAAGAAGGGCAGCGGCCCCAAGGTGATGCTCTGCGCCCATATGGACGAGATCGGCCTGATGGTGGTGAATATCGAAGACGACGGCGCCATCCGCCTGGGTAATGTGGGCGGTGTGGACCCCCGCATCCTGCCTGCCTGCCGCGTATGGGTGCACGGCAAGGAAAAGCTCTTCGGCACCATCGGCGCCCTGCCGCCCCATCTGCTCACGGCGGAGGAACGGCAGAAGAATTATAACGCCAAGGATCTTTTTGTGGATGTTGGTCTGCCTGGCGATAAGGTGAAGGAGCTGGTGCGCATCGGCGACCTGGTGACCTTCAACGCTCCTCTCACGGAGCTGATGAACAGCCAGGTGGCCTGCAAAACCATGGACGACCGTGCCTGCGTGTCCATCCTGCTGCTGGCGGCGGAACGCCTGCAGAAGCTGCACTGCGACGCGGACGTGTACTTCGTGGGCTCCACCCAGGAGGAAGTGGGCTCCCGGGGCGCCATGACGGCGGCCTTCGCCATCGATCCCGACCTGGCTGTGGCACTGGACGTGGATCATGCCACCATTCCCGGCAGCCGCCCCGATACCACCGTGGATGGCGACAGCCTGTGCGCCACCATTGGCCCTTACATCCAGCCCAAGCTGTTGCAACGGCTGCTGGACTGCGCCAAGGAACACCATGTGAAGCTGCAGACGGCGGTGAGCAACCGCAGCACCTATACCGACGCCGATGAAGTGGGCCTGAGCCGCGCCGGCGTGCCCACGGTGCTGCTTTCCCTGCCGCTGAAGTACATGCATACCACCGTGGAAACCATCGACCTGCAGGCGCTGAAGGAGGGCGGACGGCTGATCGCTCACTTCCTCAGCGAGCTGGACGCGGGATGGGAGGATGACCTATGGATCTGAAATTTCTGACGGAACTCAACGCCCCCGCCGGCCACGAACAGGCCCTGCGCCGGGTGCTGCTGGAAGAGCTGAAGAACTATCCCGGCGTGACCACCTCCATTGACCGCATGGGCAATGTGGTGGCCGTGAAGACCGGTAAGGGCGCCGAACCCCGTAAGCGGGTGATGCTTTCCGCTCATATGGACGAGGTGGGCCTCATCGTGACCTCCGTGACGGAGGACGGCTTCCTGCGGGTGGCTCCCGCCGGCGGCGTGGATCCCCGCGTGATCATCTCCAAGCGGGTTACCGTGGGCGACGACAAGGTGCCTGGCATCATCGGCGCCATGGCCATCCACCTGCAGTCCGCCGCTGACCGCCAGCGCGTGCTGGGGTACAGCGACATCTATGTGGACATCGGCGCCAAGAAGAAAGAAGAGGCCGAAGCCAAGGCCCCCAAGGGCACTTACATCTGCTTCGATACCGATTATGTGGAGTTTGGCGATGGCTATGTGTCCGCCAAGGCCCTGGACGACCGTGTGGGCATCTTCAACCTGCTGCGGGTGCTGGAAGACGATTATGACTGTGATGTGATTTGCGTTTTCGCCTCCCAGGAGGAAACCGGCTGCCGTGGCTCCAAGGGCGCTGCCTTTGCCCTGAAGCCCGATATCGGCATCGTGCTGGAGGGTACCACCTGCAATGATCTGGGAGACGTGCCCGAGACCCTGCAGGTCTGCAACACCGGCGCGGGCGTGTGTGTGTCCTTTATGGACGGAAGCTCCATTGCCAACAGAAACCTTTTCCGCCACACCCTGGAGGTGGCAGAAAAGAATGGCCTCACGCACCATGTGAAGCGCTCTGTTTCCGGCGGTAACGACGGCGGCAGCATGCAGCGTGCCCGTGGCGGCATTCCGGTGGTGGTGCTCAGCGTGCCCTGCCGGTACATCCACAGCCCGTCCTCTGTGGTG
This sequence comes from Clostridia bacterium, assembly GCA_017502305.1. Lineage (GTDB taxonomy): Bacteria > Bacillota > Clostridia > Christensenellales > Aristaeellaceae > UBA11524. The sequence goes on from JAFVVG010000052.1 coordinate 17,641, forward strand.
AAGTACAGCGATGTGGACAGCCAGCTGGCCCTGACCAAGGCCCTGCTCAAGAGCATCTGAAGAGGAGAGAAACACTATGTTTGATATTTTGAAGAAGGTTCTTGCCCCCGTGGGCCCCTCCGGCCTGGAAGAGCCCGTGGCTGCCGCCATCCGCGCGGAACTGGAGGGCTGTGTGGATACCATCGAAACCGACGCCATGGGCAACCTGTTCTGCATCAAGCAGGGCAAGGACCCCAATGGCAAAAAGATCATGCTCAGTGCCCATATGGATCATATCGGCTTCATCGTAACCGGCTACGAGAAGGAGGGCTTCCTGCGGGTGACCAACGTGGGCGGCATCGGCATTGATGTGAGCCTGACCCGCCATGTGGTGTTTCCTTCTGGCGTGGAGGGCGTTGTGGTCTGCGAGCCTGTGCAGGGCGCCAAGGCCATGAAGAATCTGTTTATCGACATCGGCGCCGAGTCCAAGGAAGAAGCGGAGAAGCTGGTCAAGCTGGGCGATGTGGCGGTGTACGCCAATGATTGCTTCCGCCTGGGCGAGAACCGGGTGGCTTCCCCCGCCATGGACGACCGCTGCGCCTGTGCGCTGCTGGTGAAGCTGATGCAGACCATCGGCGAGACCAAGGATACCGTGATCGCCTTGTTCTCCGTGCAGGAGGAGGTGGGCTGCCGCGGTGCCAAGGTGGCTTCCTTCGCCAAGGAGCCCGACGTGGGCATTGCCCTGGACGTGACTGCCTGGGGCGACACCCCCGAAGTGAAGATCCCCGCCATCAAGCTGGGCGAGGGCTGCGCCGTGAAGGTCATGGACCGGGCCAGCATTTCCAACCCTGCCCTGCGTGACGAGCTGCTGGCCTGCGGCGAGGCTGCCGGCGTGAAGACCCAGCGTGAGGTGCTGCCCTTCGGCGGCACGGACGCCGGCGCCATGCAGACTTCCCGTGGCGGCATTCCGGTATGCACCATTTCCATTCCCTGCCGCTATGTGCACTCTGCCTGCGAGGTTATCGACATGCGGGATATGGACGCGGCCCTGAAGCTGCTGACTGCCTATCTGAAAAAGTAATGCTTTTGCGCGCGGGGAGTGCGTTTTATTCCCCGCGCTTGTTTTTATTGAATTTGTTTCTTGGGGGATTGCAACGTGCTGGCAGGTTTGTATCTGGCGATTTATATTGCGTGCGGCGTGATGATGGTGCGGTGGCTTTTGCCGCGGCATTCGCCCATGGCGAGGGTGTGGCTGGGCGTCAGCCTGGGCCTTCTTCTGATGATGTGGCTGCCGGCGCTGTGCGCCCTTGTGCTGGACTTTACCGGCCTGGCCCATGGGGTGGCCCTGGCGCCTCTGGCCCTGGTGACAGGCGGATGCTTCCTCCTGCGGGACAGGCGCAGCCCCGCTCCCTGGGATGAGAGGGAAACAACGCTCGCCAGACAGGCCCTGCTGGTGGCGCTGCCCCTGACCATCCTTTCCGCCTACCTGCAATACACCCACATGGTACGGGTGGATCAGTGGGGCAACTGGATGGTGGGGCAAAGCACCTATGGCGATTTGCCCATGCACATGAGCTTCGTTACCGGCATGAAGAACGCCGCGTTCCCGCCGGATTATCCCTTCTACCCCGGGCAGCAGCTGTCCTATCCCTTCCTGATGGACAGCCTTTCCACCAGCTTCTATCTCATGGGCTGCAGCCTGCAGATGGCGCTGGTCCTCCCCGGTACGCTGATGATGGCCCTGTGCTACCTGGGCGTGATGATCCTGGCCCGGGAGATGACCCTGGGCAAGAAGACCCTTGTGCTGGCTACGCTGCTGTTTTTCCTCAACGGCGGCCTGGGCTTCCTCTACGATTTCGACCAGGCGGCCGGCCACGAGGCGGACGGCTCCCTGACGGTGGTGGCCCGGGTGAAGAACATTCTCAACGGCTACTACAAAACGCCTACCAATCAGCCTGATCCCAATAACCTGCGCTGGAGCAATGTCATCGCCGATCTGATGATTCCCCAGCGGACGCTGCTGGGCGGCTGGTGCATGGTGATTCCCTGCTTCTATCTGCTGTATACCTGCTTCGATCCCGGCAAGCGCCGCCAGCTGGGCAGTTTCCGTGGCGAAGCAATGCTTGGTGTGTGGGGCGGCGCCCTGCCGCTGATCCACACCCACTCCTTTGTGGCGCTGGCGCTTTGCTCGGTGGGCATGGTGGTCTATGATCTCATTCACGATGAGGAGCGGGGCCAGCAATTCCTGCGCTATGTTCGCTATGGCGCCATCGCGGCGGTGCTTTCCGTGCCGCAGCTGGTGCTGTTCACCTTCGCTCAGGTGTTCCAGGGGGAGGGGAGCAACAGCTTCATCACCTTGTGGTTCAACTGGGTGAACAATCCTTATGGCAATGGCGAGTTGCGGGATTTCTACCTGTGGTTCTATGTGAAAAACATTGGCTTGCCGGTGATCGCACTGATCCTGGCGGTGATCGAGAAAGACAAGCACACCCGCCGCATTTTTTCCGGCGCGGCGGTGATCATTCTGGTGGCGGAGCTGATCCGCTTCCAGCCCAATGCCTATGACAACAACAAGCTGCTTTACCTGGCGTGGCTGCTCTGCTGCATGATCGTGGCCAACTGGTGCCGTGGCGTGTGGCAGCGGCTCAGGGGCATGCGTGCCCGGCCGGTGATAGCTGCTTTGGCGGCGGTGGTGCTGTTCCTTTCCGCCGGGCTGACGCTGTGGCGCGAGTGCCTCAGCAATTATCAGGCGTTCAGCCATAACGCGGTGGAGGCGGGCGAGTATGCCCGGGACAACACTGAGGAGCACAGCGTGTTCCTTTCCGGCACCCAGCACCTGAACCCGGTGAGCAGCATTGCCGGGCGCACCACGGTATGCGGTCCGGACCTCTGGCTGTATTTCCATGGCTTTAACACGGCTGAGCGCAAGCAGGACATCGCGGATTTCCTCACCGCGCCCCGGGAGCATATGGATGTGCTGAGCAAGTATGACGTGGATTACATTTACGTCAGCAGCTACGAGCGCAGCTCCTACACGGTGGACACCACTGCACTGGATGAAATGTTTGAGGCGGTGTTCCACAACGGTGAGGCCACCATCTACAAGGTGCCGGAGGGCTGACATGGAACGATTTCTGCGATACTCCCTGGAGAAACAGCGGCCGATCAGGCTGATCTTCTTTACCGATGAGGGAAAGATGAAGCAGGTCAACGCGCAGATTGTGGGCGTGGAGGAGGAAATGGTAAGGTTCACCTGCCTGCGGCCCAAGGGTGAGTTTGTGGTAAGCAAGGAGAGGATTCTCTCCGCGGATTACAAGCGGGGAGACGAAGGGCAGGAGTGACGGATGTGGTGTAGGGGCGAACTGCGATCGCATGCCGCGCTGCGGTTCTCTTGCAACAGTGCTTATGTGCGAGGTTGTTCTTTTCGTCTCGGCGAAAAGAACCAAAAGCCGCCCGGGGGCCACAATGGAGGGTGTGGCCCCCGGACCCCGGTGCACTTCTCAGGATCGCCTGGGAGCAAGCCTTCGCGGGGCGACCTCCACAGCAGGGTTGGCGGCGCGGGCAGCGCGCCACCCCATGATCGCGGCCCGGTTTTTGGGATTGATCAGGCGCTGCTGCACCGTAGTCCTACGCAAAGGACCGTTCACTTTCACATGAAGGGGCGATCTGTGATCGCATGCCGCGCTGCGGTTCTCTTGCAGCAGTGCTTATGTGCAACGCTGTACTTTCTCTCTCGCGAGAAAGTACCAAAGAGCGCCCAGGGGCCACCATGGAGGGTGTGGCCCCCGGACCCCGGTGCACTTCTCAGGATCGCCTGGGAGCAAGCCTTCGCGGGGCGACCTCCACAGCAGGGTTGGCGGCGCGGGCAGCGCGCCACCCCATGATCGCGG
>JAFVVG010000004.1 GCA_017502305.1 Clostridia bacterium
CCCTTCCTGGCGTGGCGGTCTCCTCTGTACACATCGAAGGTGTGCAGCATGAGTTCTCGACTGTTCCCGGCGTGAAGGAAGACGTGACCGAGATCATCCTCAACCTGAAGGGCCTTGCCGTGAAGATGTTCACCGACAACCCCAAGCAGGTCATCGTTGATGTGAAGGGCCCCTGTGTTCTCACTGCGGGCGACATCAAGGTGGACGACGAGGTTGAGATCATCAATCCTGAAATGCACATCGCGACCCTGAACGAAGACGCTCACCTGCAGATGCAGCTGATGCTGGAAAAGGGCCGCGGCTATGTCAGCGCCGATAAGAATAAGAACGCCAGCATGCCCATTGGCGTGATCCCCATGGACAGTATCTTCACCCCCATCCGTAAGGTGAACTACACCGTGGAAGACACCCGCGTGGGCCAGATTACCGACTATGACAAGCTGACCCTGGAGATCTGGACCAACGGTACCCTGAAGCCTGAAGAGGCCATCAGCGGCGCCGCCAAGATCCTCTCCGAGCACCTGTCCCTGTTCGTGTCCCTGACCGATCAGGTCATGCCGGTAAGCATGGTGCAGCCCGAGGATAACAAGCTGGAAAAGACCCTCGAGATGACCATCGAAGAGCTGGATCTGTCCGTTCGTGCGTATAACTGCCTGAAGCGTGCCGGCATCAACAGCGTGGCTGAACTGGTGCAGCGCAATCAGGAAGACATGATGAAGGTTCGCAATCTGGGCCGCAAGAGCCTGGAGGAAGTCGAGCAGAAGCTGGAAGCTCTCGGTCTCGGCCTGCGTCCCAACGAAGAATAACACAAGCGTGGGTTGGGAGCCTCGCTCCCCTCTCCGCATAGCCCGTGAAGGAGGAAATATCCCATGGCACATCAGCGCAAGCTTGGTCGCACCGCTGACCAGCGCAAGGCTCTGCTGCGTAACCAGGTGACCAACCTCATCTGGTACGGCCGCATCGAGACCACCGAAGCCAAGGCGAAGGAAGTCCGCCGCATTGCCGATAAGATGATCACCCTGGCCATCAAGGAATGCGACAACACCGTTGCCACCACCAAGGAAACCCACAACGACAAGGGCCAGGTGATGACCATCGACGTCGTCAACGACGCCCCCTCCAAGCTGCATGCCCGTCGCCTGATGATGGCTTACCTGTATGACCTGAAGGAGCAGCAGCAGGCCGACGAGAAGAAGGCTGACTATAAGGAGCGCACCAAGGACAACAAGCATCCTGTGGTGGAAAAGCTCTTCCGCGAGATCGGCCCCAAGTACAAGGCCCGCAACGCTGAGAAGAACTGCTCCGGCGGCTACACCCGCATCTACAAGCTGGGACCCCGTCGCGGCGACGCCGCCGAGATGGTCGTTCTCGAGCTGATCTAACTTCAACCCAAGCACATCAAAGCAAAGCAAAAAGCGCTCACCCCGCACAGGTGAGCGCTTTTTTTACGCCCGAAGTGCTTCTATTCTTGCCAGATTTCATATTGTCCTGCGCGATTTGCTTATGCTATACTTGCACCAACAAATGACAATTTCATCACATGGAGGTATCGTTATGGAATTCGTTCGCTATTCCTGTGAAGACGGCAACCTGAACGGTCTGCACCATCGTTTTATCCAGCCGCCGCAGATCGCCTACTTCGTCACCACCTGCGATAAGTATGGCAACATGAATACCACCCCCGTTACCATGGGTACCTGCATCGGCCATAATTTCTTCTCCTTCACCCTGTCCAACCTCCATGCCGACGCCAACGAATGGGACCTGGATAACAACGACTGGCAGGACGGCATCAAGCAGGGTTATGCCAACCTGCGCGAGGTGCCGGAATGCGTCATCCCCTATTATGGCCACGACATGGTCCGTGAGAGCTGGATCGCCGGCTGCCCGGTGCCCAAGGGCATCAGCGAGATCGACGTCATGGGCTGTACGCAGCTGCCCTCCACGGTGGTGAAGCCCTGCGGCATCGCCGAATGCCCCATCAACCTGGAGTGCAAGGTTCTCCATGTGCACAAGCTGGGCAAGCGCTGGGTGAATTTCATTGTGGAAGTGGTTTACGGCACTGTGCACAAGAGCCTGGTGGAAGCCAATGAGCACGGCCCCCTGGCTGGCTATGGCATGCTGGCCATGGATCCCGTATTTGAGGTGATGATCGCCAGCGGCAACACCCCCGAAACCAAGAACTACCGCCTCTACTATGACCGTCTTGATTTCGACAAGATCGAGCGCTGCCCCGAAGACGTGGGCTATGACGCTGACTGGATCGGTTCCTTCGAGGGCTGGATCCATGATGAAGTGGGCCACGGCCACATTACGCCTGAGGAAGAACAGCGCGCTATTGAGCTGAAAAAGCTGTGGGAAGTGAACCGTGATCCCGTAAGCAACGCCGCTGTGCGGGCCGAGCTCACCGCTCTGTTGCGCAAGGCTGTCGGCAAATAAAAAACAAGGCACCTCTTCACCACAGAAGAGGTGCCTTGTTTCATTTCCGCTTATTTTGCAAAAGCTGTTCTTCCCGGCAGGCCATCTGCTGCATCTGTTCCGCCACCGCATCCACAATGCGGTCCCGCTCCTCGTTGGGATGGGCTTCCGGGTTGTATTCAATCGCCGTGCCGAAGCTCAGCGTCCGTGCTCCCTTGTGGGCATACATGGGCAGGAAGCGGCAGCGCTTGCCGGTCTTGTTGTAATAGATCGGCGCCAGCATGGCAAAGCCACGGAACATCTCCCCTACGCCGGAGCGCTCATACCCCTTGCCCTGCTCCACGCCATCCGGGTTTTCAGGGAAGATCAGCAGGTTATCGCCGGCCTCCATGGCCTCCACAGAAAGAGTAAAGGTCTTCATCAGCTCCCGCAGCTTGTTGCGGTAAACGGGAATGCTCTCCAGCTGCCCCATGGCCCACACGGAAAGCGGGCCGATCAGGTTGGCGATGGGCCACTTAAGCTTCTCCGGCAGCCACTTCTGCCGGGAGATGGTGTACTTGTGCACATAGGCCGCTACCTCGTCCTTGTCCACCACCATCTCGCTGATGCTCCAGGGGCGGATGGGCACGGGGATATACAGCATGCACACGATGGGCCCGTAGAGCTCGCCATGGTTGCACAGAAACACAATGGGGTTATCCTCATCGGGCACAATGTTCTCCACGCCCTTCAGTTCATGCCGATAGAAGGGCCGCAAGAGCGCCATCACTGACCGCATGAAAAAGGGCTGACTGCGCCGCTGCACCACCACGCTCTCCAGCTGCCGGCGCAGGGCCGGGTTATCTCCGCCGGCCTCCTTCAGGCGCAGGAAGCGGCTGAGCTTCTCCATGTGCCGTGTGCTCAGGGGGAATTTCAGCACGCTCAGCAGCGCCACCAGCACCGCCAACATGGCTGGCAGCACCATCAGGGGCTGGAAGCGGTCAGCCAACTGAGCGCCGTCCCTGGGCAGATCCTTTCCCGCCGCAAAGCACAGCACCGTCAGCACGGCCAGGGCTACCATCTGCCCCAGCAGCCCGGCAAACTCCAGCATCACGCCCCGCATCTGCCGGAAGCCAGGGGTATCGCCGCCAGTGGTAAACCTTGCCACCGCCGCCATGGTGCGCTCCATGCGCCCCATGCACGTAGCGCAGATGGTACCACCCGCCGTGCACAGGCCCAGGGCAATATAGGTATAAACCGGCTCCACGGGCCGCATACCCATGCTCCTGTTAAACACGCTGAGGCCATATAGCCACAACAGCAATGCGAAAAGCATCAGGTTGGTGGGGTCGTTGGTTTTGCCCCGCCTGGCCCTGCTGCGGATGATCCATTCCGTCGCCTCACGCGAGAGCAGCGTGCAGGCAATGGCAAGGATCATGTAAAACAGCATCTCCCGGGCGGACACCGCCAGGAAGGTGTACAAAAGCACCAGGGTAACCTCCAGGGCAATCAGTATAAGGGCAGAGAGATTCTCATAAGATGTGTAGGCATTAGCGCGCTCCAGCGCCTGCCGGGCCTTAAGCACCTGCGCCGCATCGATCTTGTCCACATCTCGCTGGTAGGCCCGTTCTTTCAGCTGACCATAGAGCGCCATGCCGCTGCACAGTCCGTAGCATCCCAGCATGAACCACCCGGCGCTGCCCGGGATATTATACAAAAGCACCGCCGCCATCACAGACATTTGCAGCGTTTCATATACTACCGTCAGGGTCACAAAGCGGCGTTCCTCCATGCCCCCGGCATAGGACAACCGCACCAGCCGCTGGATGCCCGCGTCCCGCAGGAACATACCCAGCACCAGGGCAAACACCACCCATAGCTGCGGATCATTCAGCTGGTTGGGATATACCACCATGATGCACATATTCAGCAGCAGAAGGGTCACCAGCAGCGAACGCCGCCACCGCTGCACCCTGGGCGGCAGGAAAGCAGTTCTATCCTTCTGAAAGGAGCCGTAAAACGCCGTTGCCACCCGCATGCTCATATACAGCGCGCCGCCATAGATGGGCATATCCACCAGCAGCTGAGAGGCCAGCATGCAGACGATATAGGCATACAGATCGCCCATGGCGCCAAAAAGACTGCGCTCGCGCAACCTGCTGTGCTTTTTCATGATCAAGCCACTCCTTTCACCCCTTGATTGTAGCACAGCGCCAGTCGGCTTTCAATCCGTCCGGCGGCGGAAAACGCCCCTTTCCGACAAGCTTTACAAATTCTTCACACCTCTGCGCAATCCGTTATCCCGCAAGGGGTTGAACGCCATTTTGCCTGCGGTTTTCCTCCGCCGCCTCTTGACCTATCGCCCCTTTTGCGTCATAATGAATACAGATCATTTCACCAGCCCCAAAGGAGGTTTCCCCTTGTATACCGAGCAAGATCTTTCCGCCATCACCGCCCAGCTGCGCAAGCGCTGGATAATCGTAGGCGCCATTTGCCTGGTACTGCTGGCAGGCATCGTTTATTCCTTTATCATCCGCGTGGAGCCTGTGACCTCCGGCCTGACGGTGGTCCTGGGCGCTGTGCTGATCTTCGGCTATGACATGTTCATCAAGCCCCTGCACCGCTATGCCATTTTCCTGCGCAACGCCCTTCACGGCCGCCGGCATACGGTGGAATGTACCTATCAGGGCATGGACGCGGATATCTCCATGGTGGACGGCGTACGCTATTACAGCATGAGCGTCCAGCAGCAGGATGACGACGGCGATCCCTTCGAGCGCCTTTTCTATTGGGATGCTCAGCGCCCCCTGCCCCAGGCACAGCCCGGAGACAAACTGCGCGTCACCTATCACGACCGCATGGTTACCGATCTGTCCATCGGTTGATTTCATCCCGAAAGGAGCGGATCCCATGGCTGATACCGTTCTTGTGTGCGTCACCGGCCAGCAATCCAGCCAGCGGTTGATTCACCGCGGCGCCGAGATCGCTGCCCGTCACGGTGCGCCCCTGCTGGTGCTTTCCGTTTCCGGCAGCGGCGTGAACCTTCTGTCCAACCCCAGCGTCAGCCAGGCCCTGAACGACCTGTACCGTCTCAGCGTGGAGGTTGGCGCTGAAATGACCATGCTCCACCATACCGACGCCCACCGTGCCATCTGTGATTTCGCCAAAGAGCGAGGAGTGACCCATCTGGTGCTGGGCCAGGGACAAAATGGCGAAAACCCATTCATCCTCCGGCTGATGCAAGCCCTGCCCCAGGTCACCTTCATGATTGAACCGGCTTGATTTGCGGTCACCTGACCGCATTTTTTCATTTTATGCTTGACTCTCACGCTGCGTCATGCTGTATGCTGGGAGCGAAAGGAGCTGATACCATGATGACCGTCAGCGAAGTCGCCGCCCTCACCGGCGTCAGCCAGCGAACCCTGCATTACTATGACGAAATAGGCCTGCTGCCGCCTTCCAGTACCACAGAAGCAGGCTACCGCTCCTACGATGAAGCCGCCCTGGAGCGCCTGCAGCACATTCTGCTTTTCAAGGAGCTGGGGTTCCCGCTGAAGGATATCCGCCGCCTGCTGGACGATCCAGGCTTCGACCGTGTCAAAGCCCTGGAGCAGCACCTGAAGTTGCTGGAAATGAAAAAGCAGCACCTGGAAAACATCATTGACATGACAAGGGGGCTCTGTCTCATGGGAACCAAACACCTGAATCTTTCCGCCTTTGACACCCGCAGGATTGACGAATACGCCGCTGAAGCCCGGGCCAGCTATGGCAAGACCGCTGCCTACGAAGAATATGAGCGGCGCTTCCTGGGCCGATCTGCCGCCGACCAGAACGCCGCTGCCCAGGGCATGATGGCCCTGATCGCCCGCTTCGGCGCGCATCTGGGCGAAAGCCCGGAATGCCCGGAGGTGCAAACCCTGGTTGGACAGCTGCAAGAATACGTTACCGAGCATTTCTACACCTGCACCAATGAGATCCTGGCTTCCTATGCAGATATGTACGACGGCGACGGCCGCTTCACCCGCAACATCGACCAGGCCGGCGGTGAAGGCACCGCCGCTTTGGCTGCCGCCGCCATCCGTCACTATGTTCGCAACAATTGACGCATCTTCTCCTTTATGATAGAATAAAGTGTTATCATCTCGTAAAGGAGCCTCAACATGGGCAAGCTCTACAATGTGCTGATCGGCATGTATCGCCGCCTCACCCCCAAGTTTCAGACCACCTGGGCCGAGCCATTCATCGATGAGCCCTGCGTGTTCATTGGCAACCATTCCGGCGCTTTCGGGCCCATTGATATGTGCGCCCATTTCCCCCATACGGAAAACTGCTATTCCTGGCTGAACCACGATGTGATGGACGCCAAGCTGGTACCCGCTTACGTCCGCCAGGATTATTGGTGGAAGCCCGGCTGCTGGGCCGAGCCCATCCTGAACGTCACGCTCCCCTACCTGGCCGCCGCCATTATGCCACCTGTGCTCCGCAGCGCACCCGGCATCCCGGTGTATCACGATCAGCGCTCCGTGCTCACCATGCGCCACAGCATCCGTCACCTGAGGGATGGCCGCTACCTTATCATCTTCCCGGAGCAGCCCAGCGGCTATAAGAGCCACCACACCTGGATCAACACCGGCTTTCTCCACGTGGCCCCCATGTTCTACAAGGCCACCGGCAAAGCACTGCGGTTCTATCCCGTGCACATCGACCATAAGGGCCACCGCTTCACCGTGGCCAAGCCCGTGATGTACGATCCCTCCCGCACCCTGGAGGAGCAGACCCAGGAGATCGCCGATGCCCTGGCCCTTGGTCTTCGCGGACAGAGCGCCGAATAATCCGCACACAAAAACAGCCGACCACCCAGCCGGCTGTTTTTCATATGCTCTTTACTTGGTTTCAGCGGGATAATAGGCACCGTAGATGAACTCGTGCAGAGCCTGCACGTTTTCCGTTTTGCGTTTGGTGCTGCGGAAGGCCACCACGCTGGCGCCGCCCTCGGTTGTGTGGTACTTCCAGGTTTCGTCCATGGGAATACGGTGCTGCTGGATCAGGGTTTCGCCATTCTGGGCCCGCTGGATGATGCCGCTGTTGAGCAGGTCCAGGGCCAGGCTCAGCATGGTATTCAGACCCACGTTGGTCTTCACATAGGGCATGCTGGTTTCGATGAGGCTCATGAGCTTGTCAATGCTCATATCCTGCATGATCTTGCTCAGCAACAGCTCCAGCAGCTTGCGCTGGCGGCCGGTGCGGGCAAAATCGTTGTCAATGGAGCGGACACGGGCATACATCACGGCCTGCACGCCGTCCAGGTGCTGCACGCCGTCGATCTTCTCCAGGGGCACACGGGCAGAGCCATCGGTGTTGTCATACTTCGGGGGATGCTTGCGCAGGTAGGTATTGATGGCGTTGGCTTCCTTCCTGGTCATATCGATATCCACGCCGCCGATGGCATCGATAATGGAGGCCAGGCCGTAGAAGTTGATGGTGGCATAGTATTCGATGTTCATATCGAAATTCTTGTTCACCGTGCGCATGGCCAGCTCGCCGCCGCCCCGGGCATAGGAAAGGTTGATGCGGTTCATGTTGCGGTAACCGGGAATCGTCACATACAGGTCGCGGAGGATGGAGGTCAGCTTCACGGAGCCGTCATCCTTATTCAGGGACAGGATCAGCTGCACGTCGCCCTGCTGCAGGCCCTCGCCCAGGTCGGTATCACGGGTGTCGATACCAATGAGCAGGATGTTCACCACATTATCCGGCAGATTGGGATTCAGATCCAGGGAAGAGGGATCCACGCTGGTATCCAGCTCCATATCCAGGTGGAGGTCATCCAGCAGTTCGGCAGTCTCGTCGTCAAAAAAGACCTCACCGTCGTCCTCATCCTCGGCAAGTTCTTCGCTTTCAACCTCGATAAACATATCGGACATGGAGATCTCCTAGTCCTCGGCAAAAGCCATGCCGGTCACCAGCATGCACAGGGCCATCATCAGGGCCAACAAGCGTTTCATCATCGAAACGGCCTCCTCGTTTTCATCTTTCAACATTATACCTGTTTATCCGCGGAAAATCAACCCGCGGCGTTACATATTGCGGTCTGAAAATGCCGCTTACACCATATGAACGAATATCGCCGCCCATTCCCTGCGCACAAATGCAAAATTCGCTGTGGGCAGATCGGCGCGGCTGTGCTATAATACTGGCAAAAGCGAGGTGTATTTATGGAACTGAAGGAAGTCCTGCTCCGCCGCCGCAGCGTGCGGAAGTTCACCGATGAACCCGTTTCCGAAGAGCACATTCAGGAGCTGCTCCACGCCGCCATGAGCGGCCCCAGCGCCTGCAACAAGCAGCCCTGGGCCTTCTATGTTGTCACCAATCCCGACATGGTGGAGGCGCTGCAAGGCACCACCATGTTCACCCACATCAAGGGGAAGATCGCCCTGGTGGTCTGCGGCGACCTGAGCCGTGCCCTGCCCCTGCATGCCTCCGCCTTCTGGATCCAGGACTGCTCCGCCGCCACGGAGAATATTCTCCTCCGGGCCACCGACCTGGGCCTGGGCGCGGTGTGGTGCGGCATTCATCCCCAGAAGAAAGCCGAGGAGAAGCTTTCCAAGCTGCTGGACTTGCCGGAGAAGCACATCCCCCTGAACATCATTTTCATCGGCCATCCTGCCCAGGAACCGGAACCCCGGGACTGGTACGATGAGGATCGCGTACACTATATCCGCTAAAAGAAAAAGTGACCGAAACGGTCACTTTTTCTTTACCTTGGCGGCATTCATATAGGTCACGGCCACCGCAATCGCCATGCCAAGGGCGATCCACGGTAGGGCGGCATTCAGGAAATCACTCATGCTGCTTCTCCTTCTTCTCTTTCTGCGTCACAATAATGTTCGTCCAAATGCCTACATTAGTAAAGAATAATCCCAGCAAGGGAAACGGCTGCTCACCTTTCTTCACAATGGCAAAGATGCACAGCGCCAAGCCAATCAGCGCACACACCACGCTGAAGATTCTCCACGCATTCTTCTTCATTCTCCATCCACCTCACTCAAACAGCTGGGCGTCCTTTTCCAGCTTCTTTTTCTTTTCGTTCAGCAGCGACCACCCCTTGCCCAGCAGCACCGCCACCGCAAGGTTTAAAAGGCCGCACAGCACATTGGCCGTGGAACCCATCCCGATGCCGATGCTCAGATTGGAGATAGCGCAGAAAAGGTTCAGCGCGCCCAGGGGCAGCAGCAGCACCATGATTCCCTTCAGATGCTTGATGCGGGTAGCGTTGTCGCCGTGGAGCTCAAAGTCCCCCAGCTCCTTCTTCTTGCGGAAGTACACCCATTTCATCACCTTGCCCACGAATTCCGCGCCCGTGGATTCCACAAACTCGATGTACTGCTGGCTTTCCTCGCTACCGGGGAATTTCTCCAGCATTTCCAGCCGGATGGCATACTCCCCGGGCTGGCTGTCCTCAAATTCGTAGGTGGCATAGTGGACGCTAAGCAGTACCTTGCCTTGGGCAGCCATATCGTTGAGCCATTGTTCTTCCTTGTCAAACTCCCATGCCCAGAACCATTTGCGAATCACCTGTCTCATTGCGCATCCTCCTCCAGCACGGCCTTGCCGTTCTCCACCAGTTCCTTCAGCCGGCGATACTCGCTTTTCAGCATCTCGCGGCCCGTATCCGTAATCATATATTCCTTCTTGCGGCTATCCCCATCGGCGCTCAGGGCGAAGATCCACCCCTTCTCCTGCATGGTGCTGATGGCGCCATACAGCGTGCCCGCCGCCAGCTTCAGCCGCCCGCCGGAAAGCTTCTCCACATTCTGCATGATGCCGTAGCCGTGCATAGGCTGCATCAGGGACAGCAGGATGTAATAGACCGCCTCTGTCAAGGCGCCGTTGATCGTACCCATGGCATTTCTCCTTTCGGCAGCCGTTATATCGGCCGTCGATATAAAGTATATCGGACGCCGATACATTTGTCAATACCCTTGACAAAATTTTTTCAGGTGATATAATAACAACGAAAATTGCATCCACCGATGGGGGTGCAGCGCAAGCTGCTGAGAGGGCATGGCCCGACCCTTCGAACCTGTGTAGGTAATCCTACCGTAGGGAATCGGAAACACGCAGTGCACGGCGTGGGCTCCATGGAGCCATTTCTGCTTCCCCGCGAAAGATCGCGGGTTTTTTCTTTTGAGGATGCGAAAGAAAAGGAGGTAACTCTCATGAATTTCCTGTTCTCCGTTGCCCATGCCGAGGAAGCTGCTGTTGAAGCAAGCCCTTCCTGGTTCGAAACTGCGTTTGGTGACTTCGGCGACCTGACCATTTGGGGCTGGCTTCTGCTGGCCGTACTGTTTGCCGGCGGCGCGGCGCTGTACTTCAGCCTGAAAAAAAAGGATGCTAAAAACACATGGACAACCCAGAAGCTGGCGCTGGGCGCGGTATGCATTGCTCTCAGCTCTGTACTAAGCCTGGTGAAGGTCGTTGAAATGCCCCAGGGAGGCTCTGTCACCGCCGCCAGCATGCTGCCCATCATCATCTTCGCCTATGCCTACGGTGCCGGCCCCGGCCTGACCCTTGGCGCGGTATACGGCGTGCTGCAGTTCATCCTCAAGCCTTATTTCTACTCCCTGCCCCAATTCCTGCTGGACTATCCCATCGCCTTTGGTGCCATCGGCCTGGCCGGTCTGTTCAGCAAGAGCAAGAACACCTACGTCGGCCTGACCCTGGGCTCCATCGCAGCCTCCCTTGGCCGTCTGATTGCCGCAGTGGCCTCCGGCGTGCTCTTCTTCGCCGAATACGCACCCGAAGGCATGTCCCCCATCGCCTATTCCCTGGGCTACAATGCCAGCTACATGGTGCCTGAGTGCATTGTATGCGTGGTGCTGGCCATCGCCATCGGTCCCCGGCTGATGAAGGAACTTCGCAAAATCAAATAATCTTTCAGGAACGCCATCCGGAGGCGTTCCTGTTTGCTTGCAGGAAAAAAGGCCTCCTCTGGCGAATCTTACTTTGATTCCCAAAGGAGGTCTTTCCATGCTCGAATGCTGCACCCTGGGCACCGGCGGCGCCCTGCCCCTGCCCGACCGCGCCCTTTCCAGCCTGTATGTGCGGGTCAACGGGCGCAGTCTGCTCATTGACTGCGGCGAGGGTACGCAAACGGGCATCCGCAAGCTGGGCTGGGGCTTCCGCTGCATCGACGGGCTGCTGATCACCCACTTCCACGGCGATCATTGCAGCGGCGTGCCTGGACTGCTCCTTTCCCTGGACAAGGCAGAGCGCAAGGAGCCCTTCCACATCTGGGGACCGGCGGGGCTGAAGCGCATCATCGACGGCCTGCGGGTCATCGCGCCGGCGCTGTCCTTCCCGGTGGAGCTGCATGAAATCCACAGCGAGGGCCAGGAGTTCAGCATGATCGGGCTGAGCATCACCGCTTTCCCCTTGAACCACGGCATCCCCTGCTTCGGCTACCGCCTGCATCTGCCCCGGCAGGGCGCCTTCCAGCCGGAGAAAGCCAGGGCCCTGGGTGTACCCATGACCAGCTGGAAAGATTTGCAGCTTGGCCTTGCGGTGAACGGCGTACAGCCCGGTGATGTGTTGGGCGCGCCCCGGCAAGGCGTCACCCTGCTCTATGCCACCGATACACGGCCTGTGCTGGAGATCGCCCAGCTGGGCGCGGGCGTTGACCTGATGTTCCTGGAGGGCATGTACGGCGACGAAACCAAGCGTCCCCAAGCCCTGAAGAACCGGCATATGCTCTTTGCCGAGGCAGCTGAGCTGGCCCGGCAGGCCCAGCCCAAACAGCTGGTGCTGACCCACTTCAGCAATTGCATTGACGACCCGGAGGAGTACCTGCCCAACGCCCGGGAAATTTTCCCGGAAACCTATGCGGCGGCAGACGGGCAATGCTTTGCGCTGCAATATCCCAAAGCATAACAAAGCGAGCATGGCTTTCACGCCATGCTCGCTTTTCGGTTGCGATCAGTTTTCGCTCTCCAGGAACTTGTAGACCACAGCCGCCAGGGCAGCGCCTACCATGGGGCCAACGATAAACACCCACAGGCAGCTCAGGGGAGCGGCGTTGCCGGCAAAGGCAGCCACCAGCGCGGGGCCAAAGCTGCGGGCAGGGTTCACAGAGGTACCGGTCAGGCCGATGCCCAGGATGTGCACCAGCACCAGCGTCAGGCCGATTACCAGGCCGCCGAAGGAGCCGTGGCCAGCCTTCTTGGAGGTCACGCCCAGGATGGTCATAACGAAGATGAAGGTCAGCACGATCTCCACCAGCAGGCCAGCCACAGCGCTGCCGCCCACGCCAGCCAGGCCATTGGAGCCAAAGCCGCCGGTCATGTCCTTCACACCACCCAAGCCGAAGATCGCGCCCAGCAGGCCAGCGCCGGCCAGGGCGCCCAGGCACTGGGAAACCACATAGCCCAGGAAATCCTTCACGGTGATGCCGCCGCTCATCAGAACGCCCAGGGAAACCGCAGGGTTGATGTGGCAGCCGGAAATGTTGCCCACGCAATAGGCCATGCCCACGATCACCAGGCCAAAGGCCAGGGCCGTGAGAATGTAGCCGCCGCCGGCAGCAGCGTCGCAGCCCACCAGCATGGCGGTGCCGCAGCCCAGCACCACCAGCACAGCGGTGCCGATGAACTCAGCAACATACTTTTTCATTGAATATCCACTCCTATCTAAAAAAATACAATCTCCTGCATGATTATACAGGAGACTACATTTTTTTACAAGTTTTCCTTCTGTATTTATCGCAGGCTTTGCAAAAGTGCCTGCAGCTCATCATAAATCATGGCATTGGCCGCCATGAAGGGGATAGCCTTCTCATAGGTGGCCTCGCCGCCCATGATGTTTCCGCAGCGGCCGCCGGCTTCCTCCACCAGCAGCACGCCGGCGCAGTAGTCCCAGGGCTGCAGCAGCCACTCGAAGCAGCCGTCGCTGCGGCCGGCGGCGATATCGCACAGCTCCATGGCGGCGGAGCCCGTGCGGCGCACATCGGCGCAGCGCGGCATCAGGGCACCCACGGTGCGGCCCGTCAGCTCCATCAGCTCGCTGTAATAGGGCGAGGATCCCAGGCCGATCAGCGCGCGCTCAATGGGCTCCTCAGATACCCGCAGTCGCTGGGCATTGCACCATGCGCCTTTGCCTTTCTCCGCGTGATAGAGCTTGCGCCGATAGGGATCATAGATAGCGCCGAACACCGGCTTTTTGTTTTCCACCGCGCCCACGGAGATCATGGAGCACTCCCGGCGGCGGAAATAATTGGTGGTGCCGTCGATGGGATCGATAATGAAGGTGAATTCATCCGTCAGCCGGTTATCCTTCTTCTCTTCAGCAAAAAACTTCGCCCCGGGAAACAGCTTCGCCAGCTGCTCCATGAGCAGTTCCTGCACAGCCACGTCCGCCTCTGTCACGAAATCCGCATGCTTGCCCTTGGCAAACACCTGGGGATTTTCCCATTGCAGCATCAATTCTCCGGCCTTTTCCATCAAGCCGGTCAGGGCAGCGATCATTCGTCGTTCAGTCCTTTCAGGTGCAAAAGAATCAGTTCACAGGGGTCGTTGAGGCGGGGCGCTCGGGCGGAATTGGTCATGCCACGGCTTATCAGCAGGCGGCGGTCATAATACCAGCCGGAGGTCAGCCTGGGCAGAATGCCCTGGCCCGGCGCGTAAAGCCCACGACCCAGAATCCTCACCTGGCCCCCATGGGCGTGGCCCGAAAGCGTCAGGTCAATATCGCGCTGCTGCACGTGCCTTTCAAACCACTCCGGATGATGGCACATCAGCAGCCGGAAGCCCGGTTGCGCTTCCATCTGCCTCAGAAACTCCGTGCGGATCTCCCCTTTGGGGGCGGAGCTCAGCGCTCCCAGGGTGATACCATGAAATTGCGTATACGTGTTATCCAGCACCACAGCCTGGCTTTTGAGCACATGGGGCCAATATTCATCCCGCTGTTTGAACTTCCATTCGTGATTACCGATGGCATAAAAGGTTGGGGCAATCTCCGGCGCTTCCTTGAGAAAGCGGACGGCATTGGCATAGCCCCTGCGGTGGCGGTTGATCAGATCCCCCAGGATCAGGATGGCGTCAGCGCCCCGCAGATGGGGCAGCATATCCTCATAGGGGCCGTTGTGCAGGTCCGCCACGATGGCGAAGGTCACCAGCTTTCCGATTTTTTCTGAGCGGACGGTGTGATGATTCACCTGGCGTTTCATCATGCCTGGACGCTCCTTCTGATACGATACAGCCGGCGCATGTCCTTCTGGTGCAGGGCGATCAGCGCAAGCCCCGCCGCCAGACAGCCGGCAGCGAACAAGCCGGACTGCAGCGCCACACGCTTGGTCAGCAGGCTCACCTGAGCAGCCAGCAGGGTGGAAATCTCGCCGATCATTCCGGTGATATCCAGCAGATAAACCACAACGCCTACCGTCACAATGCACAGTGCAGCAGCAGCCAGGGCGATGCCGATGTATCGGGCAGCCTTTGAGGCGCGGCGCAGCGTTGCCAGCAGAATCAGCAGCGCCAGCACAGCGCTGGCCCCGGCGCACAGTATGGGAACCATGGCCAGATACCGCATATACACCGGCACGGCCACCTTTTCCAGCACCTTGGGCATGGCAATGGAAAGAATATCCGAGCGCACCGGCAGCACCGCACGGTTGATCTCCATGCCGATCTCATAGGCAATCAGGTCCCGGGCAGTGGTGCGGCGCATGTTGGCGGGGGTATGCTCCTGGAACAGCGCATCTTCCCGGATGGCCTGCTCCAATTCGCTGGTATCCCACTGGGGCGCTTCCGTTTCCGGATTCTCCCCCAGCAGGCCCATCCACCAGGCAATCACCTCGCGGCTGTACTCCGCCAGGCTCTCCTCCGTGATGAACTGCATGGCCGTTTCTTCCCGGAAGTGATACTCCCCTGCCAATTCCGCCACGCGCTGCCGCACACGCTCCATCTGCATGGCGGTAATACGGCTGTCTGTGGCGATTTCCCCATGCAGGTCGCTGTCGGTAGCCACACGGTTCACCTGCCAGGCGAGGCAGGTTGACGTCAGGGTCAGCATCAAAAGGAAGGCCAGTACGCCGGATACCAATCGGGCAGCTCTGCCCGGCAAACGAATCTTGCTCATGAAATCACCGCCAGTTTCACCGCGATACCGATCAGGTCGCGGATTTGATCGCCCCACAGGATCAGGGCCGCTGCGGCCAGCGCCATCACAGGCAGGGCATAGGCAAGGGGCGCAAGCCAGGTGCGGCGCCGGGGCCGGAATTGCTTCTTGGACATCAAGACACTCCTTTATTCGGGATTCCGCTTTCTATTATACCTTGAACAAGCCTATGTTGCAAGTGCGCGCAATGTTCCCCTTTACCCCAAAGGCCGGATGTGGTATGATAGGAAGGAACACTCGTTCGTGGAGGTTCGTATGAACAAATTTGTGTTGAAAGCCCCCTACCAGCCCAGCGGCGACCAGCCCCAGGCCATCGATGCCCTGGCCCGCGGCGTGCTGGAGGGCATGGATAAGCAGGTGCTGCTGGGCGTTACCGGCTCCGGCAAGACCTTCACCATGGCATCCGTCATCGAAAAGGTGCAGAAGCCTACCCTGGTCATCGCCCACAACAAAACTCTGGCGGCCCAGCTCTGCTCCGAGCTGAAGGCCTTCTTTCCCGACAGCCGTGTGGAGTATTTTGTTTCGTATTACGATTATTACCAGCCCGAGGCCTACATCGCCTCCTCCGATACCTACATCGAAAAGGACGCCTCCATCAACGAGGAGATCGACCGCCTGCGCCACTCCGCCACCGCCGCTCTGCGGGAGCGGAAGGACGTGATCATCGTGGCCTCGGTGAGCTGCATCTACTCCATGGGCGACCCCAGTGAGTATGAGGGCCAGATGATTTCTCTGCGCCCCGGCATGGAGGTGAGCCGTGATAAGCTGCTGCGGGAATTGATCGACATCCAATATACCCGCAACGATATGGACTTCGTTCGCGGCACCTTCCGTGTGCGGGGCGACACAGTGGAGATCATCCCCGCCGGCGAACACGAACATGCTCTGCGCATCGAGTTTTTCGGCGACGAGATCGACCGAATCAGCGAGATCGAGGCCGTCAGCGGCCATGTGCTGGCCAAGCTGGAGCATGTGAGCATCTTCCCCGCCACCCACTACGCCACCGACCGCACCCACATGGAGGAGAACATCGCTGTCATCGAGCGCGATCTGCAGGAGCGCATCGCCCAGTTTGAGCACGACGGCAAGCTGCTGGAGGCCCAGCGCATCGCCCAGCGCACCAATTACGATATCGAGATGATGCGGGAGATCGGCTACTGCCAGGGCATCGAGAATTACAGCCGTTATTTCGATGGCCGCCAGCCCGGCGACGCCCCCTACTCCCTGCTGGACTACTTCCCCAAGGATTTCCTCTGTTTCATCGACGAAAGCCACGTCACCGTGCCGCAGATCCGCGCCATGTACAACGGTGACCGGGCCCGCAAGGACACCCTGGTGGAATACGGCTTCCGTCTGCCCTCCGCCTACGACAACCGCCCGCTGCTGTTCGCTGAGTTCGAGGAGCGCATCAAGCAGACCATCTTCGTTTCCGCCACCCCCGGCCCCTATGAAATGGAACGCACCCAGCAGGTGGTGGAGCAGATCATCCGTCCCACGGGCCTGTTGGACCCGCAGATCGTTTTGCGCAAGGCCACCGGCCAGGTGGACGACCTGGTGGGGGAAATCCGCAAGGTGGTGGAGCGCAAGGAGCGCATCCTGGTCACTACCCTGACCAAGCGCATGGCGGAAAGCCTCACCGATTATCTCAAGGAGCTGGAGATCCGCGTGCGTTACCTGCACAGCGACATCCAGACCATCGAGCGCATGCAGCTCATCCGCGACCTGCGCCTGGGCGAATATGATGTGCTGGTGGGCATCAACCTGCTGCGAGAGGGCCTGGACCTGCCGGAGGTCTCCCTGGTGGCCATCCTGGACGCCGATAAA
Source organism: Clostridia bacterium (assembly GCA_017502305.1). GTDB lineage: Bacteria > Bacillota > Clostridia > Christensenellales > Aristaeellaceae > UBA11524. Next base: position 17,392 of record JAFVVG010000004.1, read on the forward strand.
GAAGGCTTCCTTCGCAGCGAAACCTCCCTGGTGCAGACCATCGGCCGCGCCGCCCGCAATGTGGACGGCCGGGTTATCATGTATGCCGACACCATGACCGACAGCATGATGCGCGCCATCACCGAAACCAACCGCCGCCGCGCCCTTCAGCAGGCGTACAACGAGGCCAACGGCATTACCCCGGAAAGCGTGCGCAACGCCATCCGCGATGTGCTGGAAATCACCAAGGCTGCCGAAGCCGCCTCCCCCACCGCCCTCAGCGAGGACGAGCGTGCCGCCCTCATGCGGCAGATCGAGGATCAGATGCTCACCGCCGCCAAGGACCTGGAATTCGAAAAGGCCGCCAAGCTCCGCGACCAGCTGCTGGCCCTCCGGGGCGAGGCACCCCAGAAGCCCGACGTGCAGCAGCGGCGTTCCCGTGCCCCGAGAACGCGAAAATCCACCAAAAAATAAGGGTTCGCTGTTTGTGTCCTGTACTTCTCATCCCCGTTATGCTAGGCTGGAAGCGTAAAGGAGGTCATCCCCATGGATATGCAGCGCATTGGCACCTTCCTTGCCCAGCTGCGCAAGGAGCAGGGTCTCACCCAGGAGCAGCTGGCCCAGGAGCTGGGCACATCCAACAAAACCATTTCCCGCTGGGAAACGGGCGCCTATCTCCCCCCAGTGGAAATGCTGCAGCTGCTCAGCGAAAGATACGGCCTGACCATCAACGAGCTTTTGCAGGGCCAGCGAATCTCCCCCGAAAACCAGCTGGCCGCCGCCAACCAGACCATCGCCCAGGTGATCAGGGAGTCCCCCTTCCTGTTCAAGGAGCGGCAAGCCTACTGGCAGCGCAAGTGGACACGTGATCACCGGCTCGACATCATTCTGCTGATCATTGCTGCCCTGGCCGTGCAGGTACTTTCCATTGTGCTGGGCAAACCGGCCTGGGCCACCGTGGGGGCCATCCTCACCATGGCCGGCGTGATGTTCCTGAACAACCGCAAAGCCGAATACGTGGAGCACCACCTCTACGACGAAAACCTCCCGCAGGACTGACCCGCGGGAGGTTCGTTATTGTTCTGTGGGGTTTGAGAATACTTTTCCGTTGCAACCAGACGGTCACAGATCAGTTCCTGAGGCGCTTATCGCACTTGATGGCCAGCTTGGTGCCAGCGGACTGAATCACCTGCACAATGATCACCAGCACAATCACCGAGGCATACAACACCGCGTAGCGATAGCGGTTGTAACCATAGGTAATGGCGATCATGCCCAGACCGCCGCCGCCCACAGCACCGGACATGGCCGTATAGCCCATGATGGTGGTAATGGCCAGCGTAAAGTTGCTGATCAGCGACGGGACACTCTCCGGCAGCATAACCTTCAACAGGATTTGCATGGGTGTAGCGCCCATGGACTGGGCCGTTTCGATGATGTTGGGGTTCACCTCGCGCAGGCTGCCCTCCACAAGGCGCGCCACAAAGGGGAACGCCGCGATGGCCAGGGGCACAATGGAGGCCACTGTACCCACGGAGGTGCCCACAATGGCGCGGGTCAGCGGAATGACCATTACCATCAGGATGATGAAGGGAACCGAGCGCAGCAAGTTGATGATCACATTGATGATTTTCATCAGCATGGGCGGCAGGGGACGCACGCCCTTGGGATCACCGGCCACCAGCAGCATGCCCAGGGGCAAGCCGATGATGATGGCGAACAGCGTGGCCAGGATCGTGGCATAAAGCGTTTCCCACGTGGCAAAGAGGAATTTTGTCTTGATGACTTCGAGGGCTTCCTGCAGTTTTTCAGGCGTAAAAGCGTTGGAAAAATTCATGCCCTCACCTCCTTGTTCTCACCATAGTCCACTTCCACGGAAACCGTAACGTCCGGCGTAGCCCGCAGGAAGTTCACCGCCTTGGCCAGCTCGTCCGGGCCGCCGGGAATCTCCAGCAGAATGTAGCCATAGGCTCGCTCTCCCACCGATCGGGTGGAGGCGCCCAGAATGCTGGCCGCCACGCCCACCTCCATGGCCATACGGGCAATGAGGGGCGTCTTGGCGGCGGGGCCGCCATTGAAGATGATGCGCACACGCTGACCATGCTCGTCAGAGATGGCGGCGCTGTCAGCCATTTCGGGGTAAACCAGGTTGCGGGTAGCCTCGGCCTTGGGGTTGGCGAACACCTGGGCCACCTCGCCCTCTTCCACCACCTCGCCATGCTCCAGGATAGCCACACGGTTGCAGATCTCCTGCACCACGCTCATCTGGTGGGTGATGACAATCACCGTGATGCCCATCTTCTTGTTGATGTCACGGATCAGGTCCAGGATCTGGTGGGTGGTTTTGGGGTCCAGGGCGCTGGTGGCTTCGTCACACAGGAGCACCTGGGGATTGGTGGCCAGGGCGCGGGCAATAGCCACACGCTGCTGCTGGCCGCCGGAAAGCTGGGCGGGATAGGCATTGGCCTTGTCCGGCAGGCCCACGATCTCCAGCAGCTCACGGCCGCGCTTCTCCGCCTCCGCCTTGGGCACACCGGAAAGACGCAGCGGCAGGATGACGTTCTTCAGGCAGGTACGCTGCATCAGCAGGTTAAATCCCTGGAAGATCATCGTCACCGTATGGCGAACGTCACGCAGCTCCTTCTTGTTCAGGCTGCCCAGGTCGCGGCCATCCAGCAGGATATTGCCCTCGGTGGGGCGCTCCAGCATGTTGATGCAGCGCACCAGCGTGCTCTTGCCGGCGCCGCTCATACCGATGATGCCATAAATATCGCCGTTGTTGATGGTCAGATTCACGTTTTTCAGCGCGTCCACCGGGCCGTCAGAGGTGACGAAGCTCTTGGACAGGTTGCGGATCTCAATCATGGGGCGCTCCTCCGTACAGGCAAACGCACACCGGCCATCCACAAACGGACAGCCGGTGTGCGGCATTGGCAAATCTTACTTCACGGTCAGGGCAGTCAGGTCAGCCTGCTTGCCGCCGTACAGGCCCATGGGCTCCACGTGGATGGGGGCAACCACCACGATGCTGGTGCCGTTCTCGGCGTTGAAGTTCTCCTGGTAGGGAATGTGAGCGAAGTAGTTGGCGAACACCTCACCGGATTCCACCACCATGTTGGGCTGGACATAATCAGAGAATTCAATGATTTCCAGCTTGATGTTCTTCTCGGCCAGGATCTCGGCAGCCACGGCCAGGATCTGGGCATGGGGGGTGGGAGAAGCAGCCACAGAAATGGTCTTGCCATCCAGGGCAGCGTAATCAACGGTAGCATCGAAGCCGTCGGTGGGGTTTTCCACAACGGACACGGCAGCGCCGGCGTAGGTGGCGGTGATGTAGTCAGCAACCTTCTGGCTGTACAGGGCGGCAGCCAGAGCCTTGGCCTCGGCAGATTCCTCGTTGCCCTTCTTCACGCACAGCACGTTGGCATAGGGGGAATCGGCGCTTTCGATCAGCAGGGAGTTCTCCACGGGGTTCAGGCCAGCGTCCAGGGCGAAGTTGTTGTTGATGATGGCATAGTCCACGTCCTTGCGAACGTTGGGCACCATGGCGGCTTCAACTTCCTGGAATTCGATGTTCAGGGGATTGCCGGTCACAGCGTCCTTGGTGGCGGTAACGCCGGCAGCGGGATCCAGGGTGATGATGCCGTTGGCCTGCAGCAGCAGCAGGGCGCGGCCCTCATTGGTGGGGTCGTTGGGCACAGCAATGGTGATGGTCTTCTGGGCGGGCTTCAGCGCCACAGTGCAAACGACGGCCACGATGGCCAGAACAGCAACAATCGCGGCAATGATGATCCAAGTCTTTTTCTTCATGGTAACCTCTCCTTTGTAAATATGTTTAGATTCCTATGAGCCATTTCAGAACACCGCATGGCAGTCACATTCGCATGCTGCAGCGGTTTGTCCTAATCCTGAGTCTGACCATTGTTTCCATGGCAGACGCTCCTTTCACCATCAGGTTTCCCGGCCGATAAAAAAGAAGGGAGCCTCCGATGAAGCTCCCCTTCTCATCCGGACGCCAGCGCTTGTTCAGCGGTGTGTCCGTTTATCTGAAAGCCCATCGAAGATTGACGCGCGAAGCCATGCACATGCTGCACATGCGCATCATCATGGACATCATCGCGGTGTTCTTCATGGTGCTTTCTCCTTCCCTGTGATGATGCGGTTATGATACCACATTCCCGGCGCGCCTGTCAACCGATTTGCTTGTTTTCCGATTGTATTTCCATATCATTTGCAAAACGCGCGAAAGTACATATTTTTGTAAAACATTCGCAAAAACCTTGAAATATTTCGTCTTTTCTACTATAATAAAATAGTATAGATATAAAATGGCGGTCTGTCCGCCGGGGTGATAAAGATGAAACGCTTTCTGTGTTGTATTGCTCTGCTGCTGGCTCTTCCCTGCCTTGCCGCGGCCGAGGGAGATATGGTACTCATGGATGAAAACGGCAACGTGGTCATCGAAGCCGTTGAAAGCCGGGTGCTGGCCTTGGGCGACCAGGGCGATGACGTGGGCGAGCTGCAGCAGCGCCTGGCTGAACTGTACTATTATTCCGGTGCCATCGACCGAACCTTTGGCGAAGGCACCCAGAAGGCTGTGAAGGAATTTCAGGAGGATTTCGGCCTGAACGTCACCGGAGAGGCCGACGCCCAAACGCAGGCCCTGCTCTTCTCCACCCTGTACCGCCCCCTGCAGTACGGCTCCACCGGCGATGACGTGAAGCGCCTGCAGACTCGTCTCGCCGAATTGGGTTACTACACCGGCAAAATCTCCGGCAACTACCTGGAGGCCACCCGCAGCGCTGTGGAGCGCTTCCAGGAAAAGCTGGGCGAAGCCTCCACCGGCATTGCGGATATGGACGTGCAGGCCCTGCTTTACAGCGGCGACGCCATCTCCGCCCACGCAAAAACCGAGGTTACCGCCACCCCCGCCCCTGACCTGGACAGCATGAGCTTCCTGGTCATCGAGGACGAAAGCCTCATTACCCCCACCCCGGCCCCCGCGGTGCCCTTCACCAAGAAGCTGGCCCGCAATTCCACCGGTAAAACGGTGAAGCAGCTGCAGCAGCGCCTCACCGACCTGGGGTATTACGAAGGCCCCGTTTCCGGCAACCTGCTGGGCCACACGGTAAACGCCATCAAAGCCTTCCAGAAGCAGAACGGCCTGAAGGCCGACGGCGTGGTGGGCGAGGAAACCTGGAACATGATCTTCAACACCGCCGATATCATCATGCCCGATGAAACGCCCCGGCCCACGCCTACCCCCTCGCCGGTGCCCTTTGCCATCACCGTGGACGTAACCAACCAGGTCACCACCGTGTACGGACGGGACGAAAACGGCAATTACACCGTGGTCATCCGGCAGATGCTCTGCTCCACCGGCACCAAGGCCGCCCCCAGCGACGTGGGCGACTGGGTGCTCTCCGGCCGCACGGCCCGCTGGTGCTATTTCCCCAAATGGGGCGGTCATGCCCAGTACTGGACGAAGATCAACGGCTCCATCGCCTTCCACTCCGTAATCTACAATACCGTGAACACCATGGATCTCTCCGTGAAGAGCTACAAGAACCTGGGCAAGCGCGCCTCCCACGGCTGCATCCGCCTCACCGTGGCCGACGCCCGGTGGATTTATGAGAACGCCGGCAAGGGCACAGTGGTCACTATTACCGAGAAGCTGCCCAAGGATCCGGAGCTGGTGGCTTCCCTGAAGCTGCCGCCGCTGAACTACGGCAACATGCTGCCCAAGTCCACCCCCGAACCCACCGCCGAGCCGGTGTACATTTCCGGCGGCCAGCCGCCCCTGCCCCTGACCCGGCTGAAGAAGGGCGACTCCTCCGAGGCCGTTTACTGGATGCAGAAGAAGCTCACCGAGCTGGGCTACTACAAGGGCAAGTGCTCCGGTACCTATCTGGCCGGCACCGCCGCCGCCGTGAAGGCTTATCAGAAGGACAACAAGCTTTCCGTCAACAGCGAGGTGGCCTCCGTGGAGATGCTGGAGAAGCTCTACGCCCAGGAACTGGCCACCCCCACCCCCATCCCCACTGCCACACCCATCCCGGAGGCGCAGGGCACCTGATTGCCAAAGGAGCATCCCGCATGAAAGCAAAAAATACCGCCACGGCTTTCGCTCTGTTGGCCGCAGCCCTGTATGCCGTCAACGTTCCCTTCAGCAAAATGCTGCTCCAGCATGTGCAGCCCACCATGATGGCCGCGCTGCTGTACCTGGGTGCCGGTCTTGGGATGTTCCTGTACGGCACGGTGACCCACGAGCGCAGCAAGTCGAACCCCTCACCCGCCGCGAGCTGCCCTACACCATCGGGATGATCGTGCTGGACATCGCCGCGCCCATTCTTCTGATGATGGGTCTGGAGCGTACCAGTTCCGCAAACGCTTCGCTGCTGAACAACTTCGAAATCGTGGCCACCTCCCTGATCGCCTTCCTGGCCTTCAAGGAAGTTCTTTCCCGCCGCTTGGCACTAGCCGTCGCGCTGGTCACGCTGACAAGCGTGATTCTTGGTTTTGAGGGGCGCAGCAGCTTCCAGTTCAACACAGGTTCCCTTTTCGTGCTGGGCGCCGCCTGCTGCTGGGGTCTGGAAAACAACTGTACCCGTATGCTCAGTGAAAAATCTTCTGTGCAAATCACAACCATCAAGGGAATTTTCTCCGGTCTGGGCAGCCTGATCGTCGCGCTTTTGCTGGGTGAAGGCCTTCCTGCCCCTGTATGGATCGCCGCTGTTCTGCTGCTGGGCTTTGTAGCCTACGGCCTGAGCATCAATTTTTACATCAAAGCGCAGAAGGATCTGGGCGCAGCCAAGACCAGCGCATATTACTCCATTGCCCCCTTCCTGGGCGTTGTCTTCGGCATGGTCTTTCTGGGCGAGCGTCCCGCGGCGCAGTTCTACATTGGCCTTGCCGTAATGATCCTGGCCACCGTGCTGATCGTACGTGATACCATTACCCTGCAGCACACCCATGAGCACATTCACACCCATTGCCACGAGTACGCTCACGGCGCCCTCATCCACACCCACGGCAATCTCGCCGATCACGAACACCAGCACAGCGCAGCCCTGGTCTGATACATCAAGCAAAGAAGCACCGCCCGCGATATTCCGCAGGCGGTGCTTCCTTTATTGGGTAAACATTCGTTTTTTCTCTGATACAAAGGCCCGTGTCAGCCCCAGGCGAACTCTCTGCCAGCGTGTCAGGCAGGTATATATGCGCTGATACGCCTCAGCCGCCATGGCGGTTTCTTCCGGCTCGGGCGTAACCCGGCCGTAGAACACCAGGGCCATGCACTCGCCCAGGGGCAGGAGCTTCGCCGGGAAGCGGCGCAGGCCGTCCAACCGGCGCATGTACGCCATGGGTGATTCACTGGCTTCACGTTCCAAACCAAGCACACGCATTTCATCGGCAAGGGCTTGCATCCAGGCGGACCAGCGGCCTGTTTCGTCCTTGGCACGACCGGCGCAGCGCCGTGGCTGCGTCCACAGAATGCGCAGCGCACAGGCAGCCAGCGCTGCCAGAGGCAAGAGCCACCACAGCCAGGCCAATCCGGGGCGATCGGCTTCATCCGGCTCCTGGTTGGGCACGATGGGCACCTCCGGCGTGGGGGTGGGTTCATCAGTATCCGTGCCTTCAGGCGCCGTGCTGGGCTCGGGAGAGGGCGTGGGCTCACTCTCCGCGTTCTCCGGCGAAGGTTCCGGCGTCTCCTCGGGAGGCAGCTGCTCCGGGGGCAGGATCTCCTCAGGCGTATCGCTGATGGAGCTTTGCCTGGGCGTGGCATCAAAGGTCAGCCAGCCGAAGCCCTCAAAGTAAACCTCCGTCCAGGCATGGCCGTGGAGCCCCGTCACATAGGCATGGCCCTCTTTGTCCGGCTCGGCCAGATAGCCTTCCACATACCTTGCAGGCAAGCCCTCCATGCGGCAGAGCACCGTCATGGCGGAAGCGAAATAGGTGCAGTAACCTTCCCTGGTATTCAGCAGAAAGTTGCTTACAAAGTCGATATTCTCCGGCTGGGGCGCCACATCCAGGGTATAGCGGAAGTTGCGGGAGAGATAGTTCTGAATGGCGAAGGCCTTGTCGTAGGGTGTTTCCGTGCCGGCACAGGCCTCCCGGGCAATGTCGTACACCTGCTCCTGCAAGTGTTCCGGCAAAACGGTGTAGCTCTGCAGAATCTGCGGATAGCGGGGATCCTCCGTATGCTCGCAGGCGGCGATCAGCGTACCCAGGCCCGCATCACCCGCCAGCATCAGCGGTGCGGTAACGGTGTAGGTGTCCTCCGCCTGCAGGTCACGGGTGACAAAAACCTCGCTGCCGGAGTTGAAATAGGGCACCAATTCGCCCCCGGGATTCAGGCTTCGGATGCGCTGGGGCACAAACAGGCTGGAGGCGCTTTGCGTCAGCATCCGGACGCTGACAGTCTGGTGAGCGGTCAGGCCGCTGTTTTCACCCAGGGCGCCCTCCGGCAGCGTCATATCGAAGATCGCGGTGCGTTCGTCCCGCCACTGCATGCCGGACCAGAGATACCGCCGGCCCGCCATGGTGTCGATCCAGTTGCGGCCTGTATATTCGTTCTTCACACTGCCCCGCAGATAGGTCTTGCGGTCAGTTTTCACCAGCATCACGGGGTGGTCAGCAGGTTCCGCCTTGCCGCCCAGCTGGTTGGGCCCCTGGGGATAATATCCTTCATTGGCCAGGGTGAACACGTTTCGCGGCTGGGTGAACATGAACCGGGCATAAATCTGATCCCTGAGTTTGTCGGCAGCCTCCTTCATAGGCTGAATGGTCACGCCGTCCATGGGCGTCAGCAAAAGGGCCAGGGCCGTGATCACCGCCGCCATGGGAAGCGTGCGCCCCAGGGCCACGCCCTCGTGGTTGCACATGGCTGCCTGGATCATCACGCCGGCGAAGGCCGGAGCCAGCCACGGCAGCGCCTGGGGTTGATCTCCCAGCCAGAGGATCAGCGCAGCCAGCACGGTCACCATCAGCGCAGGATAGGCGCCCATTCTTCTGTGGCTCACTACAAAGCTCGCCACACCCAGCAGCACCGAAAGTACCAGCGCCATTTCACGCCCCACCATGGGCAGGGCGCCGTTGAGGCCGGTGAAATGCAGCGTTACGCCCCGGAGAATCTCGCTGACGGTCTCCACGCCGCCCAGCAGCAGCCATATACCGCCGCAGGCAGCCAACAACGCCGCCATCAGCCAGTGGGTCAGCTTTTTCACGGAGGCCAGGGTCATCAGCAGAATGACGCCCGCCAGCACCACCACGGCCAGCCAGATGTGCTCCGTCAGCCCCATGCAGGCCAGCAGCGCCAGCGTCATGCCTGTGGAAAGCAGCAGCGCCACCGCGCCCTGCCGTACAGTTTCCTTCATGCCCCGCCTCCTTTCACGCAAAATCATTCATCGTCACGCCGGCACAGGCGTCACGTAGCACACCTCGATCTCCCCCTGCTGGAGCTTGCTGATCAGCGGCAGCACCAGCGGGTCATCGGGGGTGAAGGTTACCAGATACAGCCGCATCTCCGGCCCCATGCGCCGCATACGGAGCATCACGTCCACCATGTGGCTGGAGAGTCGCGCGGAGATCACCACCGTGGCGCCAACCCTGCGCATGCGACGGGTTTCCAGCAGCAGCACCCGTTCGAACCTGTCCGTTTCGGAAAAGTCCACCCTGGCCAGGTTTTCCAGGATCATGGGCATGCCCATGGCTTTGTCCAGCTCCACGGGATGCTCCCCCAGCAGCGGCAGGCGCACAGCATGGTCGGTAACCATCTGGCTGCTCATGACGGAAGCCGCCGTTTCCAGCAGGGCGTCACGCACATCTGCCTCCGCCTCCGGGTGACCCCAGGAAGGCGGCGCAGAGCAGTCCATCAGCACCAGTGCGTCGGGCAGCACCGGCTCCTCAAAGCGGCGCACCACCAGTTCACGCTTGCGGGCGGAGAGCTTCCAATGGATTTTCTTCAAGGCGTCGCCGGGCATATAAGCCCGGATATCGCTGGGGTTGGTCACGTCCTCGGTGGCCCGGGCCATGGTTTCCAGTCCGGAATCACCGGGCGCGAAGGTCAGAGGTTCCACCTGGAAGGGCATGGGCAGCACCAGCAGCTCACTTCGGGCAGCAGAGGGCTGCTTTGTGATGGCGAACAGACCGAAGAGATCTTCCACCGTCACGCTTTTCACGCCGGGGCTGGAAACGCCCACATGGGTGGCGTGGAAGGGCAGCGTCAGCTTCTGGGTACGGCCGGGGGCATCCTTCAGCCTTACGGCGGTTTCCGGGGTGTCCGGGGTGGCGTAAAGCTCCAGCAGCACCGGTGCGATGGGAATGATCCCCCGGTGCTTCACCGTTACGGTGAGCTGCACATCCTCGCCCCGCTGCACGCTGCGGCCGCTCATGCTGCTGGTGATCTCCAGCGTCCGTGCCGCCCGCCACACGCCAAGAAAGCTGAACACCACCAGCAGGGTGATCAGCATGGCGCCGGCAAGGAAAATGGGGCTGCCCGTGGAAAACGCCGCCAGCAGCAGCGCCGCCACGATCACGGCAGGCATGGTCAGGTGGATTTTCATAATTTCACAGGCACAGCCACGTTTTTCAGAATTTTCACCAGCACCTGCTCGGCGGTAACACCCTTCATGCGGGCCTCCGGGTTCAGCACCACGCGGTGAGAAAGCACCGGCAGCGCCATGTGCTGCACGTCCTCCGGCAGGATGAAATCACGGCCGTCCAGCAGCGCGCAGGCCTGGGCGCCGTGGATCAGCGCGATGGCCGCGCGGGTGGAAGCGCCCAGGCTCAGGGCGGGATCCTGGCGGGTAGCCGCCGCCAGGGTGGCCACATAGGAGCGCACCTCCGGCGAGCAATAGATGGTGGTCACCATCTGCTGCAGGGCGATGATGTCCTGCGCCCGGCATACGGGCTCCAGCACCGCCATAGGCTTCACCGTGCCGGAATAGCGCTCCAGCACGTCCATCTCCTGCTCAATGGTGGGATAGCCCATGGCAATCCGCAGGAAGAAGCGGTCCATCTGGGCCTCCGGCAAGGGGTAGGTGCCCACGAACTCGCCGGGGTTCTGGGTGGCCAGCACAATAAAAGGCTGGGGCAGCTTGTGGGTCACGCCGTCCACGGTGACCTGCTGCTCCTCCATGACCTCCAGCAGGGCTGACTGCGTCTTGGGGCTGGTGCGGTTGATTTCGTCCGCCAGGATCACCTGACTCATCACCGCGCCTTCCTTATACTCCATTTCGCCGGTCTTGAAGTTCACCAGGGTAAAGCCCGTCACGTCCGAGGGCATCAGGTCAGGGGTGAACTGAATGCGCCGGAAGGAGCAATCCAGGGATTTCGCCAGGGCGCTGGCCAGGGTGGTCTTACCCACGCCGGGCACGTCCTCGATGAGCACGTGACCCTTGCACAAAAGGGCAATCAGCGCATACTCAATGGCTTCCTCCTTGCCCACGATAACCTTGGAAATATTCTCCTGCAGGGCCTGAATGATGCGCCTGGGCTGCATACAGACCGCCTCCTTGATTACAAAAGTTTTTCACTTTATTATAAACAACATTCTATATTTTTTCAAGCTTTTGTTTCTTTTATACTTGTCACGGTGCTTTCAATCATGTAAAATATAACAGATACAAGCCTTTCAAGCCGATTGATGCTTGTAACATTTTCGACATGAAGTGGTGCTGAACGATGTCAAACATCCCCGATTCCCTCCACCCCGCCACCTGGCTGCCCCTGCTGACCACCCGCTATATGGGCCGCGGCGATAACCTGGTGCCGGAAGAAGCCACCTCCACCAACACCCTGCTGAAGGAAATGGCCATCGCCGGTGCGCCCGCCGGCAGCCTCTGCCTCAGCGAAACGCAAACCGCCGGCAAGGGCCGCCTGGGCCGCTCCTGGCATTCTCCCGCCGGGCAGGGGCTATGGCTTTCGGTACTTTTGCGCCCCTGCATCAGGCCGGAGGACGCCCCCCTCGTCACCCTCTGCGCCGCTCTGGCCATGGCCCGGGCTGTTGAGGAGACCACCGGCTTGGACGCCCGCATCAAGTGGCCCAACGACCTGGTGCTTTGTGGCAAAAAACTTTGCGGCATTCTGCTGGAGATCGGCTTTGCCGCCAACGGCATTGATTATATCATCGTGGGTACCGGCCTGAATGTGGGATGCAGCGCCTACCCCACCGAGCTGGCCCACCAGGCCACCTCCATTCAGGATCACATGGCTCCCCCGCCCCGCCGTGAAATTCTGGCGCGTTACCTGTCGGCCCTGGAGGAGATCATCACCCGCCTGGAGCAGGATGGATTCGCTGCCCTGGCGGAAGAATACCGCACCCGCAGCTGCACCCTGGGCAGCCTGGTGAAGGTCTCCGGCAGCGTGGAATTCACCGGTGTGGCGGAGGCCATCGACGAGAACGGCGCCCTGCTGGTAAGGGACGAACAAGGCAACCTCCGCCGTGTGCTGGCCGGGGACGTATCCGTGAGAGGAGTGATGGGCTATGTGTAAGGTGCAGGGCGTGGGCATCGACCTGTGCGATATCAGCCGCATGGAAAAGAATCTGCGGGACGACCGGTTTCTGAAGCGCTTCTTCACCGAGGCGGAAGCAACCTACATCCGTGGCCGTGGGCTTTCCGCCGGGCAGAGCATGGCGGGCATTTTCGCCGCCAAGGAAGCCTTCCTCAAGGCCGTGGGTGTGGGGCTTGCGCTTCCCTTGCAGGATATCGAGGTGCTCCACACCGAGCTGGGCCAGCCCTACTATCATTTGACAGGCAAAGCGGAAGAAGCCGCAGATGGCGGCGAGGCGCTGCTGTCCATCACCCACGAGGGACTGATGGCCGCCGCTGTGTGCATCTGGCAGAAATAAAGAGAAGAGACTTCATACGAAGTCTCTTCTTTCTTTTATCCTTGCTTGATCCACTCTTCCCACACATCAGGCTGATAGCCCACGGTGGCCTTGCTGCCGCACCGCACAATGGGTGATTTCAGCAGCCAGGGCGTTTCCAGGATGGCCGCCATGAGCAGGCTGTCCTGGTTGTAATAGCAGGCGGGGTGCTCCTTGACCTTCTTGTCCTCCCGGTCGATGAGGCTTTGCATTCCGCCGGCCTTGGCCATGACCTGCACCTCGCGCTCACCCAGCTTGTGCTTTTTCAGGTCCATCACCTGCACGGTGATGCGCCTCTCCTTGAAGAACCGCTCCGCCTTCTGCACGTCGAAGTTCTTCTTGCTCACATACATCTGAATGTTCATTTACACCCTCCTGATATCCTCGCCCATGAACACCACCTGCATACACTGGCGCCTGTCCGTCAGCCGGGATGCGATACGCTCGGTATACCGGTTCTTCAGATCGCTCTCACTCAGGTTGGTGCTGATGACCGTGCCCTTACCGGCGGTCTGCCGCTCGTTGATGAGGTTAAAGAGCTGCACAATGGTAATGTTCTCCATCAGGGGTTCGCTGCCCAGGTCGTCCAGGAGCAGCACGTCTGCCTCCATGATGCTGTCCAGCTCCGTCATCTGCCCAGAGAAATAAGCCTTGCGGGCCACATCCAGAAAGCGGTAGGCGCTCATCATCAGCACGTTGAAGCCACGGTCCAGCAGGCACTTGGCCATGGCGTGCATCAGAAAGGTTTTGCCCAGGCCGCTGGGACCCATGAGCAGCATGTCGCTTGTCTGGGCCTTGGGGTATTGCTCTGCCCAGGCCTGGCATTGCTCACGGATGATCTCCATCAGCTGGCGCTGGGTAAAGGGCTGGCCCTCCACCTTCTTGTCCGGGAATACGTTCAAATCAAAGGATTCAAAGGTTTGTCGGGCCTTTTCGCCCAGGCCCACCTGCTGGTACAGCCGGGCGTAGAAGGCGCCGCGCAGGCACTCGCACATGTCCTTTACCGGCTCGCCCACATAACCCGTGTCCTTGCACCTGGGGCAGCGGTACACCGGGTCAAGATAGTTTTCGGCATAGCCGTTCTGCTTCAGCAGCTGGCTGATGCGGGTGTTCATCACGTCCATGCGCTGGGGCAGGTCGCTCCCCTGCACCCGGCCATCCAGGATCCCCCGCAGGCCGGCGAAGATCATGTTCTGCCGCTCATCCATCAGCTGTGCAATCTCCGGACACTTGCCGGTAACCTCCGCCAAACGGCGCTGGTTTTCCTGATCGTTCCGCATCTGCTGCTGGTCGTATTCCGCCTGCAGCTCACGCAAAATCGCGTTACGCATCGCCGTTCATCTCCTTCAAGCGCTGCTGCATCCACTCGGGCAGCTGCTGATCCTCGGTATACTGCCGCTGCTCATACTGCTGTTCCCGCACCACCTTGCCGGGCTTGGCGGCAGGTTTATGATCGGCATGGGCGGCCAGAGCGGCTTCGGGGGTGAAAACGCCCTGCTTGCGGAAGTTGTCCAGCACGCCATTGAGATAGGCCATGGGGCGCTCGGCTTCCTTGGCGTAGGCGGCGCAGGCCACGACCATCTCCCGGGTAAAGTTCCACTCTTCCGTCCACTTGCGCACCATGGCGCGGTTGGCGGCGGAAGAACGTGAGGTCTTGCCCCACAGGGTGTAGAGCTGATCCACAAATTCGTTGTACTGCCCTACTTCGCGCATATAGTCATCGATCTGCGCTCTGGTGTGCAGGCCGTTCTTGTTCCAGTTTTTCAGGGTCTTGAGCACGTCCTCAAAATCGCACTGGCGCTTGGCGCACTCCTTGCCGGCGAGAAGAATGATCTCATCCTCATATAGCGCGCGCATTTCCGCATACACAGCCAAGGTGCTTTCATTCACGGTAACGCCGGGCTTGTTCAGGGCGGCAAGCAGCCTGCGCAGGGGCTTTTCGGCGTCCTCGCGGGTCTGCCTGCTCTTCTCCATCTGCTTGGCGGTGATGGTCTTGGTGCCGATCCTCTCCCGCTTTTCCTTCAACAGGACGTCAAGATATTTGAAGGAAGGCTGCTTGCTGTTGGTGGTTTCCTCGCAGGCTGCCAGAATCGCCTCCGGCGCAAAGCCCCATTCCTCCATCCATTTGTAATACAGTTTCATTTCCGCCTGGGTAGGTTCGCGGAACAGGCTGAACTGCCGCAGCACAGCGCGGCTGCCCTCCAGGATCTTCTTATCCCGGTTCAGCACCACGTCCACATCCTCAGCGCACCTGGCGCCGGCCTCCGCCAGCTCCACCGCCCGCTTCTCCGCATAATCGAAGGAGAACTTCGGTCCCCGCAGCTCGATCAGCTTTTCCAGCAGGCGCAGCACAACCTCCTGGCTCAGGCCCATCTGCTCCACCCATTCGTAGCAGCGGCTGACCTCCTTGCCATAGAGCTTGCGCTTGTTGTCAAACATGCCGTGCACCGCCTGGGCAAAGGCTTCATAGGCCGGATCCGTCTGGTTATCCATGAACATGAGCTTCTTGGCGTTCACGTACCGGAAGGTGGGCGGCCTGTCGCTGACGCGGTGCACCAGGCCCCTGCGCTCCCAGTAGCGGAACGCAGCCAGAATCTCTTCTTCCGTCAGGTTCAGCTCCTGCCCCATCTGCTCAATGGTAGACTGCTGGGGGTGATAGCATTGCATCAGCCCGTACAGATAAACCTTCACATGGTCGCCCTGAGCGCCGGGCATGTGCTCCAGGATGAACAGATTGTCCACCGGCGTCACGTCAAACATCGTATACTGATCCTCAAAACTGAACAATCCGCCCACTCCTTTCTTTCGTAAATTTGATTATAACATATCTCGTCAAAATCCGAAACCCCTATTTCTTGGGCCGCAAAAGGGCGGCGCAACCGCACCGCCTGATGATTACTGATGATCCTCGATAATGGCCTTTGCCGCTTTCTTGCCTGCGCCCATGGCCAGAATCACCGTGGCAGCGCCGGTCACCGCGTCGCCGCCGGCGTATACCTTCGGCTTGCCGGTGCGGCCGTTTTCGTCCGCAGTAATACCGCCCCATTTTTCCGTGGGCAGGTCGGGCGTGGTCTTTTTAATCAGCGGGTTGGGACTGTTGCCAATGGCCACGATCACCGTCTCCACGCTCAGTTCAAACTCGCTGCCGCCCTTCGGCACAGGGCGGCGGCGGCCCCTGGCGTCAGGCTCGCCCAGCTCCATCTCCACGCAGGTCATGGCACGGACAAAACCGTTCTCATCGCCCAGGATCTCCACCGGGTTGGTCAGCAGCCGGAAGTGGATGCCCTCCTCCTTGGCATGGTGGATTTCCTCCTTGCGGGCAGGCATTTCCTCCTCGCCGCGGCGGTACACGATGGTCACCTCAGCCCCCAGGCGCTTGGCGCAGCGGGCGGCGTCCATGGCCACGTTGCCGCCGCCGATGACCGCCACACGGTCGCCCACCTTCACAGGGGTATCATGCTCCGGGAAGGTATAAGCGCGCATCAGGTTGATGCGGGTCAGAAACTCGTTGGCGGAATACACGCCGCACAGGCTTTCGCCGGGGATCTTCTGGAAGTTGGGCAAACCAGCGCCGCTGCCGATGAACACCGCGTCGTTGCCTTCCTCCAGCAATTCGTCCACCGTCATGGCACGCCCCACCACCGCATTGGTCACGATCTTCGCGCCCAGGGCACAGATAGCGTCGATTTCCTTCTGCACCAGGGCCTTGGGCAGGCGGAATTCCGGAATGCCGTACATCAGCACGCCGCCGGGGGTATGCAGGGCCTCGTAGAGGGTCACGTCCCAGCCGGCACGGGCCAGGTCGGCAGCACAGGTCAGTCCGGCGGGGCCGGAGCCCACCACCGCGGCCTTCTTGCCGCAGGCAGGCTGCACCTCCACAGAAACCTTGCCCTCGTTCATGGCATAGTCGGCAGCAAAACGTTCCAAGCGGCCGATGCCCACCGGATCGCCCTTGATGCCTCTCACACACTTGCTCTCGCACTGGGTCTCCTGGGGACAGACACGGCCGCAGATCGCAGGCAGACCATTCTGGGTACGGATGATCTCATACGCGCCCTGGAAGTCACCCTCCTTGATCTTTGCGATAAAACTCGGGATGGGCACGTTCACCGGACAGCCGGAGACGCAGGGAGCGTTCTTGCACCTCAGGCAGCGGTCGGCTTCCTCCATGGCGATCTCCCTGGTGTAGCCCAGGGCTACCTCCTTGAAGTTGCCGGCGCGCACCACCGGATCCTGCTCCGGCATGGGATTCTTTTGCAAGGACATGTTAGGCATGATGACGCGCCTCCCCATTCGCCCTCGACGAATCAAGTTCGCCGAGGGTACAGGCCGCCGAATCCATGGATTCGTCAGCCTTAGTCAGCCTGCGGCTGACCTCCCCCGTGAGCCTGCACTTGTGCAGCTTTTCCTTTGCCCGGGCTTCCTCGGGCCGGAACATACGGCTGCGGGCGATGGCCTCGTCCCAATCCACCAGATGACCATCGAAATCCGGGCCGTCCACGCAGGCGAACTTGGTTTCGCCGCCCACAGTAACACGGCAGCCGCCGCACATGCCGGTACCGTCGATCATAATAGGATTCATGCTCACGATGGTCTTCACACCATAGGGCCGGGTGAGGTCGCACACGGCGCGCATCATGGGCAGGGGGCCGATGGCGATCACCACGTCGTATTTCTCGCCGGCCTTCAGCTTCTTCTCCAGGGCCTGGGTCACAAAGCCCTTGTTGCCGTTGGAGCCATCGTCGGTCATGATGGTCAGTTCGGTGCAGGCAGCGGCCAGCTCCTCCTCAAGGATGATCAGATCCTCATTGCGGAAGCCCACGATCAGGTCAACCTGGGCACCGTTTTCATGCAGCGCCTTGGCCTGGGGATAGGCGATGGCCACACCCAGTCCACCGCCGATGACCGCCGCCCGGGTAATGCCCTCGGTGTGGCTGGGTTCCCCCAGGGGGCCCACAAAATCCAGCAGCGCGTCACCCTCGTTCAGGGTATCCAGCTTTTCGGTGGTGTAGCCCACCTTCTGGAAGATGATGGTCACGGTGCCTGCCTCCCGGTCGTAACCGGCGATGGTCAGGGGCACACGTTCGCCCTCTTCATCGATGCGGAAGATAATGAACTGGCCGGGCTGCGCCTTGCGGGCCACCAGCGGCGCTTTGATTTCCATCAGGGTCACGGTGCTGTTCAGCACCCGCTTTTTCACAATGGGAAACATGGCGTTTCCTCCTTCTCTTCAAGAGCTTTTATTTTACATCATTCCCCCAAAGTGCGCAACCTCTCTCTTGTTCATATTTTGTTCATTCTTTACCATTTATTAAGTTGACATATCTAATAGGAAGGACTACAATAGATGCGCCGTGTTTCGACATGGTTTTTATGTGTTTAAGGAGGTTTGACGATGTTCTTTCTTCTTTTCGCGTTCTGGATCATCCTCAACGGCCGCTGGACCACGGAAGTTGCCATTGTGGGCGCCGTTGTCTGCGGGCTGATCTACCTGTTCATCTGCAAATTCATGGACTATTCCCCCAGAAAGGAATGGGCCTGCGCCCGCCGCCTGCCACGGGCTGTGTGCTACGGCGTTTTCCTCATTGGCGAGGTGTTCCAGTCTGCCTGGCAGACCATCAAATTTATCTGGTCGCCCAGGGAGATCGTCCAGCCGGAGGTCACCTCCTTCCGCACCAGGCTCCGTACCGACGCAGGCAAGGTGATCCTGGCCAATTCCATCACCCTGACCCCCGGCACCATCACCGTGGATATCCGGGATGACCTGATGCTGGTGCACTGCCTGGATGAAAGCCTGGACAGCGGCCTGGAGGGTTCCGAAATGGAAAAGCGCATCATGAAGCTGGAAGGAGGCCACGAGCATGACTGAAGCATACGCCGTGCTGTATAACATCACCCTGGGCATTCTGGGCTTGCTCCTGCTGGCCTGCCTGGTGCGTGCCATCATCGGCCCCCGCATTGCTGACCGGCTCATCGCCATCAACATGATGGGCACGCTGATCGTGATCATCGTGTGCATTCTTGCCTTTGTCATGGGCGAGGGCGGCCTGGTGGATGTGGCCATCACCTACGTGATGCTGTCCTTCCTTGCCGTGGTGCTGCTGACGAAGATCTACATGGGCGTTTACCACGAAAAGCGCCGCAGGGAGGAGGGCAGCGACCATGCTTGATACCATTCGCTTTATCATATCCCTTCTGCTGACGCTGGGCGGATTGTTCGTCCTGCTCTCCGGCGTGGTGGGTATTTTCAAGTTCAAGTATTCCCTCAGCCGCATCCACGCCGGCGCCCTGTTTGACACCGTGGGCATCGTGCTGATGATGCTGGGCGTCATCGTGGGCGAAGGCTTCACCTTCACCGCCCTGAAGATGCTGATCATCATCGGCCTCCTGTGGCTGACCAGCCCCGTTTCCAGTCACCTGATCGGCCGGCTGGAGATTACCATCAACGACGAACTGGAAAAGGACATGATGGTGCTGGACCAGAGCATGGTGCGGCACGAAAAGGAGGGCGACTGAGCATGGAATTCCTGAATATTCTGCTGCTTCTGTTCATCATCGTCTGCGCCATCTCCGTGTCCCTGACGAAGAACCTGTTCACCTCCATCGTGATTTTCATGAGCCAGTCCCTGGCCATGAGCGTGATCTGGATCATGCTGGAATCACCCGACCTGGCGGTAACCGAAGCCGCCGTGGGCGCGGGCATTACAAGTTTGCTGCTGTTTGTGACGCTGAAGAAAATCCACGCCATCGACCAGCAGAAGAAGGGAGCGACCGGCCATGGCCAAGATCAGGAATGATTATGAACACAGCTGGTGGCCCAGGCTCCTGCAATGGCTGGAGGACGGCTCCACCACCCTGGACGACGAACTGACCGACGAGATCGTGGAATCCCGCGAGGGGCACCTCCTTCCTTCCCACGAGGACGTGGCGGCCCACGAGGCCCGGCTGGAGGAACGCCACCGCAAAACCCTGGAGGACGAGCAGGCCATGTATGACCACGCTCACCAGTGGAGCAAAACCAAGGGCGCCAGGCTGGTGGACTGGATTTACCGGATCATGGCCGTGGTGATCTGCGTGAGCATCATCTGGGTGCTGCTGCAGACGGCCTCTTATCTCCCCCCCTTCGGTTCCCCCGACAACCCCGTGAACAACGAGGTCAGCCAGCGCTACATCGAAAAGGGCATGGAGGAAACCGGCGCGGTGAACATCGTGGCCGGCATGATCCTGGACTACCGTGCCTTCGATACCCTGGGCGAAAGCAACGTGCTGTTCATCGCCGCCTGCTCGGTGCTGATCCTCCTGCGTGTTTCTTCCGATAAGAAGCATCCCGGTTCCGTCCACCAGCTGGAGGTGGAAGCCGACGACCGCATGTACGAGCCCAAGAACGACATGATTCTCCAGCACATCACGGCCTTCCTGGTGCCCATGATTCTTGTCTACGGCGTCTATGGCGTGATGAACGGCCACATATCCCCCGGCGGAGGTTTCTCCGGCGGCGCCATCATGGGCGCGGCGCTGATCCTGTATCTGAACGCCTTTGGCTTCAAGCGCACGGAGCGTTTCTTCACCTTCAAAACCTTCAAGGTGGTTTCCGTGTGCGCGCTGAGCTTCTATGCCATCAGCAAGGCGTATTCCTTCTTCACCGGCGCCAACCACCTGCACTCCTTCATTACCCCCGGCACCCCCGGCATGCTGTTCTCCGCAGGCCTAATCCCCTACCTGAACATCGCTGTGGGCGCCGTGGTGTGCTGCACCATGTATGCCTTCTACACCCACTTCCGGAAAGGAGATATGTAAGCCATGAGTTTCCACAATTACGAAGAAATGGCCGCCATGATCCTCTTCGGCATTGGTTTCACCACCCTGCTGTTGCAGAAAAACCTCATCAAGAAGATCATCGGCTTTTCCATGATGGACTCCGCCATCTATCTTTTCCTGGCTGCCAAGGGTTTCATTGAGGGCCGCAAGGCGCCCATCGTGGTGGACGGCGTGACCGCCATGGAAGCCTACATCAACCCCATTCCCGCCGGCCTTGTGCTGACGGGCATCGTGGTCAGCGTTTCCGTTACCGCCCTGATGCTAGCGCTGACGGTGCGCCTCTACCGCCGCTACCACACCCTGGATATCGACCGTATTACCGCCTTGGTGAGAAGGGAGGAGCAGTAAGCCATGGAACTTTGGCAATCCATTCCCTTCGCCTGCATTCTCCTGCCCCTGGGCTCCGCCGCGGCCACCAGCGTCATGAAGCGCAACCTGGCCAAGTACTGGACCTTCTTCGTGATGACTGCCGTCACCACGTTGTCCATCATCTTCGTGGTGCTGATGAGCCGCTTCGAGGCCGGCAGCTACACCTACATGATGGGCCACTACCCCGCCCCCTGGGGCAATGAGATCCGCGCCGGCATGCTGGAGGCAGTCACCGCGCTGTTCTTCAACGTGATCATGATGCTGTCGCTCATGGGCGGCCTGAAAAAGCTGGAGGAGCACCTGCTCATCGACAAGCAGCCCCTGTACTACGTGATGCTGCTGCTCCTCACCGCCGCGCTGATGGCGCAGGTCTATACCAACGACCTGTTCACCGCCTATGTGTTCCTGGAGATCATGACCATCGCGGCCTGCTCGCTGATCACCGCCCGCACCCGCGGCCGCACGCTGGTGGCCGCTACCCGGTACATGATCATGAACCTGCTGGGTTCCGGCCTGTTCCTGCTGGGCATCACCCTGCTCTATGACCTGACCGGTCACCTGCTCATGAGCAACATTAAGGAAGCCGTGGCGGAGCTGGCCAGGTCCGGCCAGTACCAGATGCCCCTCACCGTGGTGGTGGCCATCATGAGCATCGGCCTGGGCATCAAGAGCGCCCTTTTCCCCTTCCACACCTGGGTGCCCGACGCCTATGGCTACTCCACCCCCACCTCCGCCGCCGTGCTTTCCTCGCTGGTGAGCAAGGGCTACATCTTCCTGCTGCTGAAGATCTTCTACCGGGTCATCGGCCTGGATGTGATCGCCTCCACCGGCATCCTGGATATTCTCTTCGTCTTCGCCCTGGTGGGCATGGTGATGGGCTCCATTTCCGCTATCCGCCAGAGCGATATCCGCCGCATGATCGCCTTCTCCTCCGTGGCACAGATCGGCTACATCTTCATGGGCATGGGTCTGGGCAACGAACAGGGCATGACCGCCGCTGTGTTCCACATTTTCGCCCACGCGGTATGCAAAGCCATGCTGTTCCTGGCTGCCGGCGGCCTGGCGGACGCCTCCGGCAACAGCAAGCAGTTCCGCGACCTGCGCGGCTCCGGCTTCCGCAGCCCCATTGCCGGCGTGGCCTTCACCATCGGCGCTTTGAGCATGGTGGGCTTCCCCTTCCTGGGCGGCTTTACCAGCAAGATGAACTTTGCCATGGCCGCCATGGGCTCCGGCGATATCCGCATGATGCTGGTCTTGATCGTGCTGGTGATCTCCACGTGGCTCAACACCATCTATTTCCTCAAAACGGTAATCACCATCTACCGCAAGCCCCTGCCCGAGGCCAGCTATCCCGTGGAACGCGGCCGACGCGGCTTCTGCTTCAACGAATCCCTGGTGCTCTTCTCCCTGGTGAACGTGGCGCTAGGCCTGTTCTCCCAGGGTATCATCGAGGCTATTTCCAACGGCCTTCGCAACTTCGGCTAAAGCAATCTGATCGTAGGAGGCATTGCCATGATCGGTTCCTGGTATCTGCTGATTCCCGTGCTGCTGCCCATTCTTTCCGGGCTGGCGGTCTGCTTTGTGAAACCCCTTGAGGACGCGAAAAAGCGCAACCTGTTCACCCTGTGCGTGATGGTGGTGAACGTACTTGCCCTTCTGCCGGTGCTCTTCTCCGGCGAGATGACGCTCACCCTCTTCACCCTGAGCGACAACCTGCCCATCTTCCTGCACACGGACACCCTGGGCAAGATCTTCGCCGCGGTGATGGCCTTCGTCTGGGCCGCCGCCGGCGCCTACTCCTTTGAGTACATGGCCCACGAAGAGAATCAGAAGCGCTATTACAGCTTCTACCTGTGCACCCTGGGCGTGCTGATGGCCCTGTGCTTCGCGGGCAGCATCGTCACCTTCTACATGTTCTACGAGTTCATGACCCTCCTCACCGTGCCCATGGTCATGCACACCGGCAAGAAGGACGCCGTGGCCGCCGGCATCAAGTACCTGATTTACTCTGTGGTGGGTGCTTCCCTGGCGCTGCTGGGCATCTTCCTTTTGAGCCCCTACGTCTCCACCCTGGCCTTCACGGTGGGCGGCGTATTGGACGCCGCCAAGATCGCCGGACACGAGGGCTTCATCCTCACCGTCACCTTCCTGATGATCATCGGCTTCGGCACCAAGGCGGGTATGTTCCCGCTGCACGGCTGGCTGCCCACCGCGCACCCCGCCGCCCCGTCCCCTGCCAGCGCCGTGCTTTCCGGCATCATCACCAAGGCCGGCGTGCTGGGTGTGATCCGGCTGATGTACTGCTTTGTGGGCAGCGAGTTCCTGCGCGGCTCCTGGGTGCAGACGGCCTTCATGTGCCTGACGCTGTTCACGGTGTTCATGGGCAGCCTTCTGGCCTTCAAGGAAGGCGGCCTCAAGAAGCGCCTGGCCTACTCCTCCGTGAGCCAGCTGAGCTACGTGCTGCTGGGTGTTGCCAGCATGCATCCCCTGGGCTTCGCGGGCGCGCTGCTGCATGTGGTGGCCCATTCCCTCATCAAGGATACCCTGTTCATGTCCGCCGGCGCCATCATCCACAAGACCGGCAAAACCCAGGTGGCCGAGCTGGAAGGCATCGGCAAGCAGATACCCGTCACCATGTGGTGCTTCACCCTGGCCAGCGTGGGCCTGGTAGGCATTCCGCCTTGCCTTGGCTTCATCAGCAAGTGGTACCTGGCCCAGGGCGCCCTGAACATGACCGGCGTCGCCCCCCTGTTCAGCTGGCTGGCCCCCGTGGTGCTGCTGATCTCCGCCCTGCTGACCGCCGGCTACCTGCTGCCCATCAGCATCCGGGGCTTCTTCCCCGGCCACGATGGCGAAGGCAAGCTGAAGTTCTTTGAAAAGTGCGAGCCCACCCACGTGATGCTCATCCCCTTGATCATCCTCACCGCGCTGATGATCCTGGCAGGCATGTTCCCCGGCAGCCTGGTGGAGCTGTTCACCGCCCTGGCGAACACGCTGATGTAAGGAGGCGCGATCATGCTCTTGTACCTGACGCTGCTTATCCCGCTGCTTGGCGGTGCGCTGCTGCCCCTGTTCCGCTTCAGGGATCTGAAAAGCCGTGGCATCTATGTGGAGGCGGTGGTGATCCTTACCTCCATCCTCACCTGGATCCTGCTTCTCACCCGCACCGAAGCCCGCATTGACCTGCTCACCGTGATGGACGGTCTGACACTTTCCTTCAAGGTGGACGGCATGAGCTGTGTGTTCGCCGGCCTGGTAAGCATCCTGTGGCCCCTGGCCTCCCTCTACGGCTTTGAGTACATGACCCACGAGGAGAGGCCCAACACCTTCTTCGCCTTTTACACCATGACCTACGCCGTCACCCTGGCTGTGGCCCTGGCGGCGAATCTGTTCACCCTCTATGTTTTCTATGAGTGCCTCACCCTCATCACCCTGCCCCTGGTGGTGCACAAGCAGGACGCCAAATCCATCCGCGCAGGCCGGAAGTATCTGTATTATTCCATCACCGGCGCCGCCATGGCCTTCATTGCCCTGGTGTTCACCCTGCACTATGGCGCCACCACGGACTTTACCCTGGGCGGCGTACTGGATATGGCTAAGGTTGCCGGACATGAGCATGTGCTGCACCTGGTGTTCCTGCTGGCCTTCATCGGCTTCGGCACCAAGGCAGCGGTGTTCCCCATGTACGCCTGGCTGCCCGCCGCCTCCGTTGCTCCCACCCCTGTGACTGCCCTGCTGCATGCCGTGGCTGTGGTCAACGCCGGCGCCTATGCCGTACTCCGCGTGATCTACTACGCCTTTGGCGCTGATTTCCTCTACGGCACCGTGGCTCAGGCCGTTGCCCTGGCCATTGCCTGCTTCACCATTGTGTTTGGCTCCGCCATGGCGGTGAAGGAGCAGCACTTCAAGCGCCGCCTGGCCTATTCCACCATTTCCAACCTGAGCTACATGCTCATGGGCGCGGCTCTGATGACCCCTGACGGCATGACCGGCAGCCTGAGCCACCTGCTCTTCCACGGCGTGATGAAAATCACCCTGTTCTACTGCGCCGGCGCGATCCTCGTGCGCACCGAGCAGGAGTACGTGCAGGACCTGCGCGGCTTTGCCAAGGTGATGCCCTTCACCTGCGGCGTGATGCTGGTATCCAGCGTAGCCATGGTGGGTATTCCCCCGCTGTGTGGCTTTGTGAGCAAGTGGAACCTGCTGACCGCCGCCGCCGAAACCGGCCTGGCCATGGGCACGGTGGGCGTGGCCGCGCTGATCATCTCCGCGGTGCTCACGGCCATCTACCTGTTCACCGTGGCACTGCCCATGTATTTCCGCCCCCTGAACGAAGGCGTGACCTTTACCGAAAACCGTGACCCCAGCTGGATGATGAAGCTGCCCCTGGCTATCCTGACCCTGCTGGTCATCGGCCTGGGCCTGTTCTCCCAGCCCATTGTGACGTTCCTGCGCCAGATCGCTTCCGGCGCGATCTTCTGAGAAAGGAGGCTTCCCCATGGCGATTCTCCCCATTCTGGTTTTCGGCCCCATGGTGATGGCGGCGGTATGCTACCTCATCGGCCGCAAATCCAAGCCCGGGCGTGACGTGGCCGTCGGTCTTACCGGCATTGTCACCTTTGCCCTGTGCGTATTGACCTGGCGCAGCGAGGCCTCCTTCAGCCTGGAGGGCTTCTGCGGCCTTGGCCTGCACCTGCGGGTGGATGGCTTCCGCAGCCTGTACGCCTGTATCGCGGCCTTCATGTGGATGATGAGCGGCCTGTTCTCCCGGGAATACTTCGCCCACTATCACAACCGCAACCGCTATTATTTCTTCAACCTGATGACCCTGGGTGCCACCCTGGGCGTGTTTCTCTCCGATGACCTGTATACCACCTTCATCTTCTTTGAGATCATGTCCCTGACCAGCTACACCTGGGTAGCCCACGAGGAGACCCCCGGCGCCATGCGTGCCGCCGGCACCTACCTTGCGGTGGCGGTCATCGGCGGCCTGACCACGCTGATGGGCCTGTTCCTTTTGTGGCACCAGCTGGGCACGCTGAGCTTCACCGGCATCCGTGAGGCCATCGCCGCCGGCAGCGTGAACGTCACCCTGCCCGTGTGGCTGACCCTGGTGGGCTTTGCCGCCAAGGCCGGTATGTTCCCGGTGCACATCTGGCTGCCCAAGGCTCACCCCGTAGCCCCCGCCCCCGCCAGCGCCCTGCTCTCCGGCATTCTGACCAAGAGCGGCGTGTTCGGCCTGATCGTCATCTGCGCCAACATGATGCCCGGCAACGAGACCTTCGGCAACGCGCTATTGGTGCTGGCGGTGATCACCATGTTCCTGGGCGCGCTGCTGGCCCTGTTCTCTGTTGACCTCAAGCGTACCCTGGCCTGCTCCTCCATGAGCCAGATCGGCTTCATCGCCGTGGGCCTTTCCATGATGGTGCTCCTGGGCGAGCACGGCTCCCTGGCCGCCTATGGCACCGTGATGCACATGATGAACCACAGCCTCATCAAGCTGGTGCTGTTCATGGCTGCCGGCGTCATCTACATGAACCTGCACAAGCTGGACCTCAACGAGATCCGCGGCTTCGGCCGGAGGAAGCCTGTGCTGCACATCGCCTTCCTGCTGGGTGCGCTGAGCATTGGCTGCATCCCGCCCATCGGCAGCGGCTACAACTCCAAGAGCCTCCTGCACGAGGCCATTGTAGAACTCATCCACCACCTGCAGGAGCACGGCCACTCCGCCCTGCCCTATCAGCTGGTGGAGATCCTGTTCCTCATCAGCGGCGGCCTCACCGTAGCCTACATGACCAAGCTGTACATCTGCATCTTCTGGGAGAAGAACCCCGTTCACCAGGAGAAATTCGACGGCATGCGCAAGTACATCACCTGGCCCTCCGCCCTGGTGCTCTTGCTCAGCGCCGCTGTGCTGCCCTTCCTGGGCGCCCTGCCGGAGATGCTCATGACCCCCATCGGCGTGCGCTCAGCCGCCTTCTTCGGCCAGGAAGTGCTGCACCACGAGATCCCTTACTTCGGCTCTGCCAACCTCATCGGCGCGGCCCAGAGCATCGGCATCGGCGTGGTGATCTACTTCGCCATCGTCCGCCCCCTGCTGATGAAAAAGGTGGATGGCGTGCGTGTGTACGTGAACCGCTGGCCCGCCTGGCTGGACCTGGAAAACGGCGTCTACCGCCCCGTGTTGATGGACTTCCTGCCCAATGTGCTGGGTGCCGTAACAAAGTTCATCGCCCACATCCCCGAAAGCTTCGCTGTGGTGAAGATCATCCCCGGCCTCATCGTGGGCGCTGTGCGCTTCATTTGCGAGCTGCCGGAGAACATCGTGCTGCTGCTTCGCAAAACGGCCTTCCGCAAGCGCCAGAAGCGCCTCCCCGTGCCGGTGGGCAACCGCTTCACCTACACCTGCGGAAGAGCTCTGAACGGCCTTGCAGCGGCGCTGAACGCCACCTTCCTGCGCAACCGGCCCATGCGTACCGATTTCGAGTACGTGCTGGACGCCTCCTGGCGGGAGGTCACCCAGGGCACCCACCGCATCACGGCCAGCATGTCCTTTGGCCTGCTGCTGATGTGCATCGGCCTGTTCATCACCTGCATGTACCTGCTGCGGCAGTAAGCAAACAACATGCCGGGTCTCCCCTGGGAGATCCGGCTTTTCATTTACCCGTCAATCTGCTATAATGGTTCCAACACGCACGCAACGGAGTGAACGCCATGACGGAACGTCTCTACTACGATAACGCTTACCTCACCGAATTCGAAGGTCAGGTGCTTGCCTGCCGCCCGAATGGTGACCAATACGACGTCCTGCTGGACCGCAGCGCCTTTTACCCCACATCAGGCGGACAGCCCTACGATACCGGCACCCTTGGCCATGCCCGGGTGACCGATGTGCAGGTAACCGACGGCCAGGTCTGGCACACCGTTACCGCACCCCTTTGCGTGGGTGAAACGGTGTGCGGCATTATCGATTGGCCCCGCCGGTTCGACCACATGCAGCAGCATGCCGGCGACCACATGATTGCCGGGGCGCTGCACCACCTGATGGGCGGCGTGACCATTGGCCTGCACATCAGCGATGATGTATCCACCATCGATGTGGCTATGCCCGAAGGCGTGACCCGCATCTCCGATGAGGACTTCCGCCGCGTCGAAGTCTATGTCAACGAACGCATCCAGCGGGATGTACCCATCCGCTGCTGGTTCCCGGAAGCCGAGGAACTGCACATCCTGCCCCTGCGCAAGGAGCCCACTGTGACCGAGCATGTGCGCATTGTCGCCATCGGCGATGACGAGATGGTGGCCTGCGGCGGCACCCACCCCTCCACCGCCGGACAGCTGGGCATGGTCAAGATCGTCTCCGTAGCTCCTGCCCGGGGCAAGATGCGTGTGTCCTTCCTGGCTGGTCAGCGGGCCCTGAAAAACTACATGGACTGCCATCAGGCGGTTCATGCCGCCTCCGGACTGATCTCCGCCAACGCGGATACCCTGGTCAGCAGCATCGTTGCTCTGCAGGAAAGGCTGAAGGTCGCCGAGTATGAGCTGCTGAAGTTCAAGCGTGACCAGTTGCTTTCCCAGGCAGATCAGATGCTGAACAAGGCCGAACTCCTGCCCAACGGCACAAAGCTCGTCTGCCGCTTTGTGGAGGCTGATGCCGCGCTGCTGCGTGACATGACCTCCCGTCTGATTGAGCACCCAGGCGTTATTGCCCTGATGGGTGCCAGAACCGGTGATCAGGCGGTGTATGTGTTCGGCCGTTCAGCGGATGTGACCGCAGACATGGGTGCCCTGCTGCGGGATTGCGCCCGGCCCCTTGGAGGCAAGGGCGGCGGCAAGCCGGATTTCGCCCAAGGCGGCGGCTGCGTGGAAATCCTTGAAGCCGCACGGCTGAAGCTGCTGCAATAAACAAGAATCAGGCTGTTCCGTTATGGAGCAGCCTGATTTCTTTATCCCAGCCTCTTCACGAGTTTCTTCCAATCAGATCCCTCGAACTCCCGGTGACGCCCGCGCCTGCGGGGATTGGCGGGCGCCTGGTCAGCAGGTGTCAGGTTGGTATGCATATACAGGGTGTCCAGCCCTGCCGCCCTGGCCCCGGCAATGTCCGTCTCCCTGTCGTTGCCGATCATCAGGCACGCAGCAGGATCCAGCCGCCGCTCCTCCAGCAGGGCACGGTAGAACCGCACGTCCGGCTTGCGGCAGCCGTAATCCGAGGAAAGGTAAATGCCGTCAAACATCTCCTCCAGCCCCAAGAGCCGCAGCTCATAGGCCGTGAACACCTGCTGGGCGTTGCTCAAAAGCCACAGCCGGCAGCCCTTCTGCCGCAGATACGCAAGCGCCTCCCTGACCCAAGGATACAAACGGATATACTCAATGGACGTGATGCGAAACAGCTGCGCGGCGTTCACGCCCAGGCAGTCAGCATCCGCAATGCCCTTCTCCCTGAAAAGCTGGGCCATCACCTGCTCAAAGGGAATTTCCGGGAAGCTCTCATAGCTCTGCCCCGCTTTGGCCTCGCGCTGACGCATGGCTGCGTCAAAGGCGGCATGAAGCTCCTCTCCTGAGTAATTCGCGCCGTAGAAGCCAAAATACAACGCCGTTTTTTCCCACACGTCGTCGTTTTCCTCGGTGTGGATATCCACCAGCGTGCCGTACAAATCAAAAATAAGATCGGTATACATCCGCATCCCTCCAAAGTGATTATATCATATTTCCTTGCCAAAAAGCAGTATTCATCATATAATAACAAATAAACGCTCCGGAGGTGCGCGATGAAAATCGTTTTAGCCCTGTTGCTTTGTCTTATGCTGATACCAACCGCGAATGGAGAGACAGCTATGAACACGATCATCCCTACCTGGAACAATGTGAAACCCCTTGGCCGTACCATGCAGCTGGAGGACGCCCTGTGGCTATGCCTTTCCGGCACCGGCGCCGAATTCACCGCTGAATGTACCTCCCTGCAGGTGACCATGGCCGGCGACAGCGCCGTCACCGCCCCTGCCAACCGTGTCCGCCTCGCCATCGAGGTCAACGGCCAGCGTGTGGTGGACGACATGCTGGACGCGCCCGAAAAGACCTATGATGTGTGGCACAGCGCCGCCCCCGAAAGCATCACCGTGCGTATTATCAAGCTTTCCGAAAGCGCCATGTCCACCTGCGCCATCAAGGCTATCACCACCGATGCCCAAGCCATTTATCCCACGCCGAAAAAGGCCCGCTCCATCGAGTTCATCGGCGATTCCATCACCTGCGGCTACGGCGCGGATGACGAGGTGGCCGAGCATAACTTCACCACCTCTACCGAGAATGTGACCCACGGCTATGCCTACAAAACCGCCCAAGCCCTGGACGCGGATTACAGCATGGTGTCCTTCAGCGGCTATGGCATCATCTCCGGCTATACCGGCACCGGCGAAAGCAAAATGACCAACCAGCTGCTGCCCACCTACTATGAAAAGCTTGGCTTCTCCTACGCCTCCTATAAGGGCCGTACGCCCGCCAGCGTGGAATGGGACTTTTCCGCCTACACGCCTGACCTGGTGGTCATCAACCTGGGCACCAACGACGACAGCTATACCGGCGCCGACCCGGAGCGCCAGGAGGATTACCGCGCCCAGTATACCGAATTCCTGAAGGTGGTCCGCCGGAACAACCCCAACGCCACCATCCTCTGCACCCTGGGCATCATGGGTGACCGGCTTTATCCCCAGGTCAAGAACGCCGTCAACGCCTATACCGAGGAAACCGGCGATACCAATATCGCCTGCCTGAAGTTTGACGTGCAGTCCCCCGCCGACGGCTACGCCGCCGACTGGCATCCCAGCCAGCTGACCCATACCAAGGCTTCCGAGAAGCTGGTGAAGCGCATTCAGCAGTTGATGGGCTGGTAAACCTCCCCCAAGTTGCAAAGCCACAGGATTCCATCGCAAGCGAAAGGCTTTGCGGTCCCGCCAACAAAGCGCCCTGCATCCATAATGGATGCAGGGCGCTTTGTTATGCTCTTACCAGTCCTCAAAGATTTCTTCGCCGTCTTCCAGCTCGAATTCCTCGTCCTCCAGCAGCTCGTTCTCTTCCATCTCAGCCGGGTCGCTCAGATAAGCTTCCACAATCGCCTGGGACCAGGTGGCGTTGGAGCCGATCAGGTAATTCTGCAGGGTATTGGTGTAGAAATCGAAGTAGGCGTTGGAATACACGGGAATGGTGGGAAGCACCTCAGCCCAGTATTCCTGGAAGGCCACCCACTTCTGGCAATAGGTCAGCACATCGCCGGGTTCGGTCATGCGCATGTCCTTGGCCAGCTCATAGAGCTTCTCATCGTTGATGGCCTGATAGTTGCTGCCCACGAAGTCCCCGTCGGGGGCCACGAAGTTCAGCGTGGGGTCAAACACTTCATCGAAGTTGGTGGCCAGGTACATCATGTCGCATTCCCTGGGCACCTGACGGTAATACTGCTCCAGCAGTTCCGTCATGGGCACGGGCGCCATGGCAACCTTGATGCCGACCTGTGCCAGGTTATCCACAAAGGTGGTCTGCAGGCTATCCGCGATGGTGTTGCCCTCGGGGTAGATCAGCTGCAGGTCCAGGGGAACAATCTCGCCGTTGATCTGGGCACAGCGCACGTCATCCTTGGCAGGATCAAAGGCGCCGCCTTCCCGGTTCAGCGTCCAGCCGTCCTCCTCCAGCAGCTTCACAGCCGCCTCCAGGTCCAGGCCGTAAACGGGAATGTTCTCCATGGTCAGTTCTTCCCAGGCCAGCAGGGCGTCTTCATAGTCCTGCTTCTCCTGGCGGCTGGCGTTCTCCGCCGGCTCCTCCATGGGAGGCTCAATGGCGCCGGTGAGCATCTGATACATCCACTGGCCGATACCATAGTAGCCATCCACCCGCAGACCGAAGTTGCCCACATAGTCGCTGACCAGGGTGCTCTTGTCCAGGCAGTAGGCGATGGCCTGACGTACAGCCTTGCTGCTCACGGCAGCCTTCTCGCAGTTGTAGGAGATGAAGCTGTAGCCGATGCGGGCGTAGTTGCCCATGAGAACCTCGCCGGTACCCACACCGCCGATACCCTGCATGATGCTTTCGCTGTTCACGGCCTTGTTGATCAGGCCCAGCTCGCCGGCAAGCAGGTCGGCAACCATGGTTTCATTCTCCACGGTCTTGTAGGTCAGGTACTGGATGGTGGGCTTCACGCCACGGCTGTTGCCCTTGTAATACTCGTTGATTTCGAACTCAGCCACCTGGCCGTCGTAGGAGATCATCTTGTAGGGGCCGCTGGTCACGCCGGGATGGGACAGATAGCCCGTCTCGGGGTCCAGCATGGTTTTCTGAAGACTCTCCGCCGTGAAGGTTCCGGCGGTGTTGTCGATGTACACACCCTGGCCGTCATCCTTCACCTGGCAGCCGGGAGCAATCACGCTGATGGGCAGCGCGTAGCACCGGAGCAGGCCCAGCTCGTAGAAGTAAGGCCGGTATTCCGCCGCCACGGTGAAGGAGATCATCGTGTCGGAAGTTACCCGCAGACCGGCGAGGGTCTGCGCCTCCCCCTTCTTGTAGGCTTCCATGCCCAGGAGGCTCTCGTAGCCGTTGGTATTGCCGCCGATGGCCGCAATTTCAGGCGCCACGGAAAGCAGCACCGTGAAGGCATAGTCCCAGGCGGTGATGCGGCTGCCATCGGTGAAATACAGGTCATCCTGCAGCACCAGGGAGTAGGTGCGGTTACCTTCGTTGTCGTCGTAAACCAGGATGCCGGAAACCACCGTGGGATCCACGTTGAACAGGCCCTGCTCGTGTTCCCACTCCACCAGGTTGTAACCAAAGAGGAGCTCCTTCACGTCCAGGTCCGTGGTATTGTTGCCCCACATCTGCGTGGAGAAATTGCCGCTAAAGGCTGTGGTGTTGCCCACCACCAGATGGTCATAGGCAGGCTCTTCAGCCTCTTCAGCCAAGACAATTCCCTGGCCGAAGGCCATCACCAGCGCCATAAGCAGCGCCAACCATTTCTTCATGTAGATCATCCTTTCCATGGGATAGGTAAGTTTTCTTGCATTCCCGGCTAATCCGGAATGCCCGACGTGTGACAAGCACACGCCGGGCGGAATAACCTTCCGGGATTCAATTGTACCTTAGGGTTACTCGAAGCACTCGCCTGCGTTCAGGTTCACGTTACCCAGGCCCAAAGGCGTATCGTAATCGGTAATGATCACGTAATCGCCCTGAGGTACGTAGATAACGGTGACCTTCACGTCGCGGGCAGGCATGATACCTTCAACGACCTTGATGCTGGCGCGATAGCCGCTGATCTCGGGAGAAACAACGTTATACGCATCGCCGGCCTTCAGGATTTCGCTGTAGGTGGGAGCTGCCTCGCTGCCATCGAGGTAAATGTACTCAACGGTCAGCGTGTAGTCAACTGCGGTGTAGATTACATCAAACACCAGGTCTTCCTCTTCCACAACGCCCTTCACCACATCGATATCAGCGATGTAACCATTCACCATCGGGCTGATGACCTTGAAGTAATCGCCGGTCTTGTAAACCTGGGTGAAGGTCGGGGCCGCGGTTTCGCCGCCCACCGCCTCATACCAGTAGCGCACCGTTACGCGATACTCGGGAATCGGATCAACAGGATCTTCCTCGGTATCCTCGTCGCTGGGCACCACGGGGTTGTCGGGATCGTCGGGATCAGGAATCGGGTCAGCCTTGGCAACGGCCACGTTCAGCACGGTACCGGCCTCAGCATCGGCCTCAGTCACCACATAAGTGGTGGTGAAGGTCTTGCTCTCGCCTACCGCCAGAACCGCGATGTTGCGGTGCAGGCCCGTCATTTCGTCATCGACGCGCACGTTGGTGTAGTCCACATTACCCTTATTGGTCACCCGGATGGTGTAGGTAATGGTGTCGCCCACCTTAGCGGTTTCAGTCACGTCGGAGGTCTTGATCACTTCCAGCGTCGTGTCGATGGGATCGGTGGGATCGTCCTCGTCGTCATCGTCCTCGGGGATGTGCGGCGGCTGCTCGGGGTCGGGATCCGGGATCGGATCGCCCTTCGCGGTCACGCTGTTGATCACAATGCCCTTCAGGATGTCTTCGGAGGTCACCGTGTAGGTCGCTTCGAAGGTCTTCGTCTCGCCTACCTTCAGCAGCTCGATGTTCCAGCTGTCGCCGGTCAGCTCGTCGTCCACCTTCACGTTGGTGTAGTCCACATTGCCCTTGTTCGTCACGGTGATGGTGTAG
>JAFVVG010000053.1 GCA_017502305.1 Clostridia bacterium
GCCTGGGTCTCGGCAGAGCCGAACCACTCGGCAAAAGCCTTCACGGCAGCCGTTTCTTCCTCGGTGCGGCCTTCGCGCTCCAGCACGCCCAGGTACTCAGCGATGTAGTAGGTGCCGTCGGCGATGTCGACCAGCGCCCAGTTTTCGGGCTCGAGAGCGCCCTTGAGGGGATTCTCGCTGCCGGAGGCGGCATCGTCAACCTTGCCGTAGAGGGAAGAGGAGTAGAAGGTGGAAACCTGCACATCGCCGCGGTTCAGGGGATCGAAGCCGTAGCTGTCGCCGGTGAACACGCCGTTCTGGCAGTACTTCCACAGGGTCTTCCAGCCTTCGATGCTGATGCCGCCGGCGGGGCTGGTGGGATCGGTGAAGGCGTAGAGCATGGAGTTGTTGATGTTGCCGTTGGTGGTGCCGCCCACCTTGCCCTGGCGATACCAGGTAT
The DNA here is from genome assembly GCA_017502305.1 of Clostridia bacterium. Classification (GTDB taxonomy): domain Bacteria; phylum Bacillota; class Clostridia; order Christensenellales; family Aristaeellaceae; genus UBA11524. The sequence goes on from JAFVVG010000053.1 coordinate 440, forward strand.
AGCCGCAGTTCACGATGTCGGCCCAGTGCTCGAAGGCGACCTTCTCGCCCTTGGTGCCCAGGTCGTCGTTACGGTAGAGCATCAGGATGTTCTGGATGACCAGGCCGTAGGCCTTGCCGTCGTACTTATACTGGCCAACCTGCTCAGCCCAGGAGGGAGTCCAGTCCATGATTTTGAGGTTCTCGTAGGTGCCGTTCACCAGCTGGGACCAGCGCACTTCGTTCAGGCCGAAGATGATGTCGCCGTCCTTGTTCTCGTTGGCAGCCTGGATGGCGGCGGTATCACCGGAGATAACAGCGTTATCGTCCATGGAGATGGTGAAGCCGGCCTTCTTGGCTTCGTTCACGAGCCAGTTGGCACGCTCAGTGGAGTTGGAGTTGGAATAAATGCGGATGGTGTAGCCAGAGTAGTCTTCAGCGGACGCGAAGGTGCACAGGCTCAGCACCATCATGATCGCCAGAACAAGAGCCACAAGCTTCTTCATGGGGTAAGTCCTCCTTTGAAATTGTCTGCGGGCAGCGCCCTTTTGTTGTCTGTATTATAGCATACTTGTTGCACGGTGTAAAGAAGGACATGTAATGCGAATGAAAAAACTTATTCTGTTGCGTGGATAACACGGCGGAAAGCCCAGTTCCGTCAGGATGCAGCCTGCCAGGCACCGCGGCCAAACCAATCGCGTTTCCTCCTTACTTCATGGCCCGCATGGCGTTGAGCACCGCCAGCATGGCCACGCCCACATCGGCAAATACAGCCATCCACATGTCGGCAATGCCCAGGGCGCCCAGCAGCATCACCGCCAACTTCACCCCCAGGGCAAAGGCAATGTTCTGCCGCACGATGGACATGGTCTTCCTGGAATGGCGGATAGCCCTGGGCAGCTTGGCGGGATCGTCGTCCATGAGCACCACGTCCGCCGCCTCGATGGCCGCGTCACTGCCCACGCCGCCCATGGCGATGCCCACGTCCGCGCGGCGCAGCACCGGCGCGTCGTTGATGCCGTCGCCCACAAAGGCCACCTTGCCGCTGCCCAGCAGGCTTTCCAGGTGGGTTACCTTGTCCCCCGGGAGCAGCTCGGCATGGGTTTCCGTCAGGCCCAGGGCAGCCGCGATACCCTCCGCCGCCGCTTTGCGGTCGCCGGTAAGCATCACCAGCCGCCGGACGCCCGCTTCCTTCAGCTCCTTCACCGCCTGGGCAGAGGTGGGCTTCATTTCGTCCTCAATGACCAGATAGCCCTGGTACACACCATCCGCCGCCACATGCACCACCGTGCCGGTTTCCTCCACATGGGGAGCGTTCAGGCCCGCCGCTTCCATCAGGCGATGGTTGCCGGCATGCACCCGTCTTCCGTCCACTGTCACCGCCATGCCCTGACCAGCGATTTCCTCCACGCTGTCAATGCGTTCCCGGTCAATTTCGCCGCCCCAGGCCGCCTCGACGGACCGGGCAATGGGATGGTTGGAGCCGCTTTCCGCATGGGCTGCCAGGGCCAGCAACTCCTGCTCCGTGCCCACAGCGGGGACAACCTTCGTTACGGTGAACACACCCCGGGTCAGGGTGCCGGTTTTGTCAAACACCACGGTATCAAGCCGCGCCAAAGTTTCCATATAGTTGGCGCCCTTGATGAGAATACCCTTCCGGCTGGCGCCGCCGATGCCGCTGAAGAAGGTCAGGGGCACGGAGATCACCAATGCGCAGGGGCAGGAGATCACCAGAAAAGTCAGCGCTCTGTGAATCCACACCAGCCATTGCCCGTCAAGCAGCGAAGGCACCACCGCCAGCAGCGCCGCCGCCAGGCACACCAGGGGCGTATACACCCGGGCGAAACGGGTGATGAACTGCTCCGCCCGGGCCTTGCGCTGGCCGGAGCTTTCCACCAGGCGCAGGATCTTCGCCACGGTGGACTCGCCATAGGCCGCCGTGACCCGCACCGTCAACTCGCCGGAAAGGTTCACGCTGCCGCTGAGCACGCTGTCCCCCGCCTGCACATCCCTGGGCAGGGACTCGCCGGTCAGCGCCGCGGTGTTCAGGCTGGAAACGCCTTCCTCCACCACACCGTCCAGGGGAATCTTTTCCCCCGGACGGACGAGGATCATCTCCCCCACCGCCACTTCTTCCGGCGAAACGCGGCTGAACTGGCCCTTGGCAAGCCGGTTGGCGCAATCAGGCCGGATGTCCATCAGCGCGGAGATGGACGCACGGCTCTTGTCCACAGCCCTGTCCTGGAACCACTCGCCTACCTGATACAGCGCCAGCACCGCCACGCCCTCGGCGTACTCGCCCATGAGCATGGCGCCCAGGGAGGCCACCGCCATGAGAAAGTTTTCGTCAAAGATCTTACCTTTGCAGATGTTGCGCAAAGCCGTCAGCAGCACGTCGTATCCCGCGATGAGATACGCCGCCGCAAACAGCGCAACGCTCACCCAGCCCTTCATAAGCAGCGCCAGAACCACCAGCGCAGCAGCCGCGACCGCCCGCCACAGTACCAGGGCGTTACCCTCTTCGTGTCCGTGTTCTTGGTGATGATGATGTTCGTGTTCATGGCAATGGCAAGACACTCGAACCACTCCTTGTAACATATGAGCATTTGTTCATGTGTTATTATACAGCATTCCCGAAAAAAGTCAACAGGAATCGCACATTCTTCTCTGGTTATTTTCTTCCAAGTGTGCTATCATGGGCGCAGCATTACCAAAGGAGGCTTCTGTTCCATGCTGCAGCGCATCCGTCAGAGCTACGAGCATACCATCTACGCCAGCTATGGCGGCTACATCACCCAAGCCATTATCAACAACTTCGCTCCCCTGCTGTTCCTGACCTTCGCATCCGATTTCAACCTTTCCCTGGATCAGATCACCCTGATCACCACCATCAATTTTCTGGTGCAGCTGGGCGTTGACCTCATCAGCGCCAAGGTGGTGGATCGCATCGGCTACCGGCCCTGCATCGTCTTCGCCCACATCGTGTGCGCGGCAGGCCTCATCGGCCTGGCGGTGCTGCCCTCTGTCATGAATCCCTACGCGGGCATCATGACCGCCGTGGTGCTCTATGCCATTGGCGGCGGCATCATCGAGGTGCTCATCAGCCCCATCGTCGAGGCCTGCCCCACCAAGAAGAAGGAAGCCGCCATGAGCCTTTTGCACTCCTTCTACTGCTGGGGCCATGTGTTCCTGGTGGTGGTGTCCACGGCGTTCTTCGCCGCCTTTGGCATCGGCAGCTGGCGTGTGCTGGCCTGCATCTGGGCGCTGGTGCCCCTTGTCAACATCGCTTATTTCAGCCTGGTGCCCCTCTACCCCATTGTGGCCGAGGAAGAAAAGAAGCTCTCCATCACCGGTCTTTTCAAGCAGAAGGTTTTCTGGCTGCTGATGGTGCTGATGGTCTGTGCCGGCGCATCCGAGCAGGCCATGAGCCAGTGGGCCAGCGCCTTTGCCGAGAAGGGCCTGCAGGTTTCCAAAACCATGGGCGACCTGGCCGGCCCCTGCGCCTTTGCCATCCTGATGGGCACAGCCCGTGCCCTGTATGGCAAATTCAGCGATAAACTGCCGCTGAAGAAGTTTATGATGGGCAGCGCCGCCCTGTGCGTTGTGTGCTATCTGGTGGCAGCCCTCAGCGGTAATCCCCTGTTCGCGCTGCTGGGCTGCGCCCTGTGCGGCTTCTCGGTGGGTATCTTCTGGCCCGGCACCTTCTCCATGGGCGCCCTGGCCCTGCCCACCGGCGGCACCGCTATGTATGCCCTGATGGCCCTGGCCGGCGACCTGGGCTGCTCCTCCGGCCCCACGGTGGTGGGCCTGGTGGCCAACGCCACCGGCGGCGTGCTGCAGAACGGCCTGCTGGTAGCCATGGTCTTCCCCGTGCTGATCCTCATCGGCATCGCTATAATGAAAGAAAAGAAAGCCTGATCACCCCCCATTCCAATAGATAATACGGAGGCAACCACCATGAAAATCGTTGTGCTGGACGGCTATGCCGCCAACCCCGGAGACATCAGCTGGGAGCAGATTGCCGCTCTTGGTGAACTGGAAGTCCACGACTACACCGCTCCTCAGGATACCCTCAGCCGCATCGGCGACGCTGAGATCGTCCTCACCAACAAGGTCCTTATCACCCGGGAGATCATCGAAAATGCGCCCAACCTGAAGTACATCGGCGTGCTGGCCACAGGCTTCAACATCATTGACCAGCAGGCCGCCAGGGAGAGGGGCATCCCTGTGTGCAACGTGCCCACCTATGCCACCGAAGCCGTGGCCCAATTTGTGTTCGCGCTGCTGCTGGAGTTTTGCCACCACGTGGGGCACCACAACGCCCAGGTGCAGAAGATGCGCTGGACCAACAACCGCGACTTCTGCTTCTGGGATTATCCGCTGATGGAGCTTCAGGGCAAAACCATGGGCCTGGTGGGCCTGGGGCGCATCGGCCAGGCCACGAAGAAGCTGGCGGAGGCCTTCGGCATGAAGGTGCTGTGCTGCCGCTCCACCCCCGACGCCCCCGGCTGCGTGCCCCTGGAAACCCTGCTGCGGGAAAGCGACATTGTTTCCCTCCACTGCCCCCTGACGGAGAAAACCCGGCATATCATCAACGCCGAAACCATCGGCATGATGAAGGACGGCGTGATCATCATCAACACCGGCCGCGGCCCGCTGATTGACGATGCCGCCCTGCGGGACGCCCTCGTCAGCGGGAAGGTCTACGGCGCTGCGGTGGACGTGGCCACCGTGGAACCCATCCCCGCCGACAACCCGCTCCTGGGCCTGGACAACTGCATCATCACGCCCCACATCGCCTGGGCCACCGACGGGGCGCGCCAGCGCCTGATGGACACCGTGGCGGAGAACATCCGTGCCTTCCTGGCTGGCACCCCGGTGAATGTGGTCAACCCCTGAAACGATCATCCCCTCCATTTACAACCGAAAAAGCCGCGCATCCGCGTCGCGGCGCATCCTTCATGCGCCGTGACCCCTGCAAAAGAAAAGCCCGCTTTCAACCACTGAAAGCGGGTTTCTTAAGGGATGAAATCCCTTAAGCGGGGTGCAGGGGCAGCGCCCCTGCTCATGGGAGTCCGGAGTGGATGAAATCCCCTCTGGTTACACCTTGAAATTCACGGACTGATCGCCCTGCTCGCTCTTGCCGAACTTGTAGTCGTTGCCGGGGAGCACAGCGTTCAGGATGATGCCCACCAGGGAGGCCACAGCCAGGCCGGACAGGCTGATCTTCACTTTGCCGATCACGAAGGAGATGGCGCCGCTGTGGCCGGCCATGGTGTCGCAGCCCAGCGCGCTGGAGAAGTTGATGCCCAGAGCCAGGGCGATGATCACAGCGGCGATGATAACATTGCGGCTCTTGGTGAAGTCCACCTGGTTCTCAACAATGTTGCGAACGCCAACAGCGGAGATCATGCCGTAGAGGATCAGGCTGACGCCGCCGATGGTAGCAGCGGGCATGCAGGAGATCAGCGCGGCAAACTTGGGGCAGAAGGAGAAGATCACAGCCAGCACGGCAGCCATGCGGACAACGCCGGGATTGTACACACGGGTCAGGGCCAGCACGCCGGTGTTTTCGCCATAGGTGGTGTTGGCGGGAGCGCCGAACAGGGCAGCCAGGGTGGTGGCCAGGCCGTCGCCCAGCAGGGAGCGGTGCAGGCCGGGCTCCTCGATGAAGTTCTCACCCACGGTGGAGGAGATGGCGGACATATCGCCGATGTGCTCCATCATGGTGGCCAGGCAGATGGGGGCCATGGTGAGGATCACGGTGATCAGCAGGGACCAATCCACATTGCCGATCAGGGAGAAGGCGGTATCCTTCATCTGGAAGGGCAGACCGAACCAGGCGGCTTCCTTCACGGCGGTGAAGTCCACATTGCCGGTCAGCGCGGCCACCAGGTAGGAGCCCACAACACCCAGCAGGATGGGGATGATCTTCAGCATGCCCTTGCCCCAGATGTTGAACACAATCACGATCACCAGGGCCACCAGAGCGATGGGCCAGTTGGTAGCGCAGTTGTTGATGGCAGAGTTGGACAGGATCAGGCCGATGGCGATGATGATGGGGCCGGTGACGATCGGCGGGAAGAAGCGCATAACCTTCTCGGCGCCGAAGAGCTTGAACAGGAAGGCCACCACGCAGTAGATCAGGCCGGCGACGGCAACGCCCACGCCAGCGTAGGGGATCCAGTTGGGAGCGCCTTCACCGGCGAACTGCTCCATGGCAGCCACAGTGAAGTAGCCGCCCAGGAAAGCGAAGGAGGAACCCAGGAAAGCGGGAACCTTGCCCTTGGTGACCAGGTGGAACAGCAGCGTGCCCAGGCCGGCAAACAGCAGGGTAGCGCTAACGGACAGTCCGGTCAGGGTAGGAACCAGCACGGTGGCGCCAAACATGGCGAACATGTGCTGGAAGCCCAGGAGACCAAACTTAGCCGGAGAAAGCTTTTGGATTTTGCTCATGGTAAAAACTTCCCTTCCTCTAAAGTAGTGTAATCTATGAACGCCGGATGTTTCCGGTGATCATCCTGATCAATAAAGCGCCACGCCGTCGCCGCCGTCGATCTCGGCCATCTGAACGCCAATGCGCTCGGACTGGCTGGTAGGCACGTTCTTGCCCACATAATCGGGGCGGATGGGCAGTTCACGGTGGCCGCGGTCGATCAGCACCGCCAGGCGGATCTTTTCCGGGCGGCCCTGGTCCAGGATAGCGTCCATGGCGGCACGGACGGTGCGGCCGGTGTGGAGCACGTCGTCCACCAGCACCACAATGCGGTCAGCCACATCGAAGGGGATGTTCTGGGTTTCCACCTTCAGCTGGCGGTTGGCCAGGTCGTCACGGTACATGGTGATATCCACCTCGCCCACGGGGATCTTCACATGCTCATAGGCTTCGATGATATCCGCCAGGCGCTGGGCCAGGGGTACGCCGCGGCGGCGGATGCCCACCATCACCACATTATCCAGGGGAGAAAGCTGCTCCATCATCTCGTGCGCCATACGGGTCAGCGCACGCTGCATGGTTTCACCGTTCATCAGTTGTGCCTTGGGGATTCCGCCTGCCATATTCACGACCTCCCTTATCCGATTCCAAAAAGAAAACGCCTCTTCCGTTGCAGCAGGAAAAAGGCGTACGCTCACAAATATCGTCTTTGATGTCTGCGCGACCTTCCCAGCCTCACGGTGCTGAAATTAAAGGATAGCTTGACAACCTTAACGAGTATACACCCTTCCTACCTATTTGTAAAGAAGTTTTCGCAAATTTCGCGAAACTTCGCCCCGGCCCTTGACATATGCGGCGGATTGTATTATCCTTGTATACAAAGTGCATACAAAGAACATGCGCTTGTTTACCACCGATATGCAAGGAGCTGCTCACCCATGATGACCAATTCCCTCTTCCAGCCCATGATGGAAAGCCGTCCTATCCGCGAGATCGCCTACGAGGTGCTCAAGCACGCCATCATCACCGGCGAAATCCCCGCAGGCGAGCGCATTGTGGAAACGGACTACGCCGAGCGCCTTCACATCAGCCGTACCCCCCTGCGCGAAGCCCTGCGCAAGCTGGAACGCGACGGCCTTGTGGAATATGTGCTGCGCCGCGGCGTAGTGGTGCGTGCCTTCACCATCGCTGATGTGGAAGAGATCTATACCATCCGCAATTCCTTGGAGATGCTGACGCTTCCTGCCATCATCCGCAACGCCACGGAAGAGGACATCCTTGACCTCAAGCAGAAGCTGAAGGAAATGGACGATGTGCTGGAAAGCGGCGATATCGAAACCCTCTCCCCCATGGCCCGCGCCTTCCATGCCCAGCTGACCCGCATCTGCCGCCAGAACCGCATTCTCCGCGTGATCGAGGGGCAGGACGAGTTCATCACCCGTTTCTCCGCCATGTCCATCAAGCAGGAGAACCGCCGTTCCTCCGCCCAGGAGGAGCATCACAAACTGGTGGAATATGTGGAAAAGCGCGACCTGGAAAGCTTTACTGAGCTGATGGGCAAGCATATTGAGCGCAGCAAGGAAAACTGCCTTGCCGCCCTGGCTGCCCAGAAGCAGAACCGGGATCTATAAATATGAAAGCAAACTATCATACCCACACCATCCGATGCCAGCACGCCATGGGCCGCGACGAGGATTTTATCTCCGCGGCCCTGGATGCTGGTTTTGATGTTCTCGGCTTCGCCGACCATGCCCCCTGGCCCTTCCGCAACGGCTTCGTCAGCCCCATCCGTATGCCCATGAGCGACCTGGAGGATTACATCCGCTCTGTCAAAGCGCTGCAAAAGCAATATGCCGGACAGATTGACATTTTCCTGGGCCTGGAGAGCGAGTACTTCCCCCGCTACCGCGACCACATGCTCCGCCTGCGGGAAATGGGCGTATCCTATTTCATTCTTGGCGCCCATTACAACGACAGCGAGGAGGAGAACCCCTATATCGGCCCCGAATGCCAGACGGACGAAGGCGTGCTCCGCTATGCCGAGCATGCCGTGAAGGCCATGCGCACCGGCCTTTTCTGCTATGTGGCGCACCCGGACCTGTTCATGCGCCACCGCCGGGATGACGAATTCTCCCCCGCATGCGAGCAGGCCACCGATATGATCTGCCAGGCCGCTAACGAAATGAAGCTGCCCATCGAATATAATCTACTGGGGCTGGATACCCAGCTGCGGGGCTTTTCCCGTGGTTACCCCTCCGCCCCGTTCTGGGAATACATCAAAAAATTCGATAATACGGTGATCCTCGGCGTGGACGCCCACGAGCCGTCGCACCTGGCGGACACTTCCCTGTGGGAAACCGGCAGGCGCAACGTGCTGGACATGGGCTACCGGCTGATCGATCACCTTGATTTGGAGGTATAACACATGGACCGCAAATGGGATCTTTCCTTCCTCTATGAAAGCTTTGAGGACGAGCGTTTCCTGGCTGACCTGGCCAAGCTGCCGGAGATGATCCAGGCCCAGAAGGCCATCCTGGAGGACGCTTCCCTCACCGATGTGGCCAGGCTGGAAAAGCTGGCCGACTGTGAAGAGGAGCTCAACGCCCTGGCAGACCGGGTGGGCAGCTTCATCTTCCTGACCATCTCCGTGGACGCGGGCAACACCACCGCTTATCTCTACGGCGATAAGTTCGACCTCATCATGAACGAGGCCAGCCTGGTGGAATCCGCCATCACCCGCTATGTGGGCAGCGTGGAAAACCTGGATGAGTTCATCGCTTCCTCCACCAGGCTGCAGCCCATCGCCTTCGCCCTGAAGGAAATGGTGCAGCGCTGCCAGCACACCATCGCCCCCGAGCTGGAGCCCTGGGTGCTGCAGCTGCAGCTTTCCGGCGGCAGCGCCTTCTCCCAGCTCCGCGACAAGCTGGATTCCACCCACACCGTGGAGTATCGTGGGCAGACCCTGCCCCTGCCCGCCGTGCGCGGCATGGCCTACGATGCCGATGCTTCCGTCCGCAAGGACGCCTACGAGGCAGAGATCGCTTCCTACAAGAAGATGGAACTGCCCATGTCCTACTGCCTGAACGCCATCAAGATGGAGGCCCGCACCCTGGCCAAGATGAAGGGCTTCGACTCTGTGCTGGACATGACCCTCAGCCGCAGCCGCATGGATCGCGAGACCCTCGAGGCAATGATCTCCGCCATGAAGGAGTACCTGCCCCACTTCCGCCGCTACATGAAGGCCAAGGCCAAGCTGCTGGGCTACAAAAACGGCCTGCCCTTCTACGACCTGTTCGCCCCCGTGGGCAATGCCAGCCGCACTTATTCCATCGAAGAGTGCCGTGAGAAGCTCATGGAGGAATTGGGCAAGTTCAACCCGGAGATGGCCAAGTTTGTGGACAACGCCTTCCAGCAGAAGTGGATCGACGTCTACCCCCGCGAGGGCAAGAGCGGCGGCGCTTTCTGCTCCCCCGTGCACTACGCCGACCGCAGCCTTGTGATGACCAACTTCCAGGGCAGCTTCTCCGATGTGAGCACCCTGGCCCACGAGCTGGGCCACGCTTGGCATAACCGCTGCCTGGCCGGCCTGCCCTATGCCATGATCCACACCCCCATGCCCCTGGCGGAGACCGCCTCTATCTTCAACGAGACCATCCTGGCCCATGAGGTGCTGAAGACCGCCACCGCCGAGGAGCAGCTCACCCTGCTGGATGCCACGCTGATCGAATCCACCCAGACCATCGTGGATATCCTCAGCCGCTACCTCTTCGAAACTGAGGTCATCGACACCCGTGCCGACCACGCCATGACCGTGGAGGAGCTGAAGGACTGCATGCTCCGTGCCCAGGACGCTACCTACGGCGACGGCCTGGACCCTGAAATCCGCCACCCCTACATGTGGGCCTGCAAGAGCCACTACTACTCCTCCGGCCTGAACTTCTACAACTTCCCCTATGCCTTCGGCGAGCTGTTCGGCAAGGGTGTGTTCGCCCAGTATCTGGAGAAGGGCAGCGATTTCGTGCCTGCCTACAACCAGCTGCTGCGCTCCTGCGGATCCGCCCCCATCGCGGAGGTGGCCATGAGCGTGGGCATCGACGTGCGCAGTCCCGAATTCTGGCGCTCCAGCCTGGAGATCATCAAGGGCGAGATCGACAAGTTCTGCGCCCTGTGCGATGCTTAATTCCAAACAAGCCAAAAGGCTCCGGCATTTGCCGGAGCCTTCGTTCATTGACCGAGCACAATTTCCTTCGCTTTTTTCACCGCCGTGGGAATGGTCAGCGCCTGCATTTCTTCCAGTGTCACAAACCGCCAGCCATCGGGGGCTTCCGCCGTGGTGCTCATAGTATAAATCTTCATCTGCCACACCTGATGGGTGAACACGTGCTTGGCCTCCCCTGCCGGCTGGATGTCCGCCACCGGCAGGCCGATCCTGCGCTTCACCAGCGCCGGCAGCTGCTTTGCGGTGTGATGCTCCTCAATCATCGGGTATATCCACAACCCCTGCAGCATAGTCTCTGTACGCTGGCGCATGAGCACACGGTCGCCGTTATAAATCAGGCACAGGTCATAGTTGATCACCTTTGGCGGGTTCTTCCGGGGCAGCTCCGGAATGTCCTCCGCGTCCCCTTCCCGGCAGGCGTCACACATTTCCGCCACGGGACACCTCTCGCAGCTGGGCGTGCCCGGCACACAGATGGTGGCCCCCAGGTCCATCATGGCCTGGTTGAAATCCCCGGGGCGCTCCTGGGGCACCAGTTCCGCCGCGGCTTGTGTGATCTGCCGCTTCACCGAAGGGATGCCCACGTTCTCCCGGATGCCCCTCACCCTGCTCACCACGCGGATCACATTGCCGTCCACAGCAGGCACGCACCGGTCATAGGCAATGCTGGCAATGGCCCCGGCGGTGTATTCGCCGATGCCGCTGATTTTAAGCAATTCCTTCACGTCGGAGGGGATCACGCCGCCGAGCTCCTCCGCCACCTGCCGGGCGCCCCTGTGCAGGTTACGGGCCCGGCGGTAATAGCCCAGCCCCTCCCACAGCTTCAGCACCTCATCCTCTGGCGCGGCCGCCAGCGCTTCCACCGTGGGAAACCGATCAATAAAGCGTTGATAATACGAAAGCACCGTTTCCACCCGGGTCTGCTGGAGCATGGTCTCGGAAACCCAGGTATGATAGGCGTTGTGAATACCGCGCCAGGGCAGCGTGCGGGCATGCTCATCATACCAGCGCAGGAGATGTTCGGCAAAGCTCATGATTCAGCCTCCTTATGGCGCTATTGTACCACAAAATCATGTTTTTTCAAAATTGCGAGATTTCACGAGATATTTGCATCTATTCGATGTTTTTTCTTTGTATTTTCCCGATTTTACCACCCTTACCAGTTGCTAATCTTCCTTAAATAGCGTATATTAGCAAAGTACGATTTAGCACTCAACCACCATGAGTGCTAACAGCCCTCAATCAGAAGTCAGGAGGAATTGAAATCATGACCGTGAAGCCTTTGGGTGACCGCGTTGTCATCAAGAATGTTGAAGCCGAGGAGACCACCAAGTCCGGTCTGATCCTCACCACCGCTGCCCAGGAGAAGCCCCAGATGGCCAAGGTGCTGGCCGTTGGCCCCGGCGGCAATGTGGACGGCAAGGAAATCACCATGCAGGTGGAAGTTGGCCAGAAGGTCATTTATTCCAAGTACGCCGGCACCGAAGTGAAGGTGGACGGCGAAGAGCTGATCATCGTCCGTCAGAGCGATATTCTGGCAATTGTTGAGTAATTTCGATTTGTAAAGGAGTCAACGCATTATGGCTAAGCAGATTCAGTTTGGCGAGCAGGCTCGCCGCAGCCTGGAAAAGGGCGTCAACGCCCTGGCTGATACTGTCAAGATCACCCTGGGCCCCAAGGGCCGCAATGTGGTGCTGGACAAGAAGTACGGCGCTCCCCTCATCACCAACGACGGCGTAACCATCGCCAAGGAGATCGAACTGGAAGATCCCTTTGAGAACATGGGCGCCCAGCTGGTGAAGGAAGTCTCCACCAAGACCAACGACGTGGCCGGCGACGGCACCACCACCGCCACCCTGCTGGCCAGGCCATCATCCGCGAGGGCCTGCGCAACCTGGCCGCCGGCGCCAACCCCATGGTGCTGAAGAAGGGCATCGAAGCCGCTACCGAAGCCGCCGTGGAGGGCCTGCGCAACCTGTCCCAGCCCATCACCGGCAAGCAGGCCATCGCCCAGGTGGCTGCCAACTCCGCCGCTGACGAGACCATCGGCAAGCTGATCTCCGACGCCATGGAGATCGTGGGCGCCGATGGCGTGATCACCGTGGAAGAGTCCAAGACCATGACCACCGGCATGACCACCGTGGAAGGTATGCAGTTCGACCGCGGCTACGCCTCCGCCTACATGGTGACCGATACCGAGAAGATGGAAGCCGTGCTGGACGATCCCCTGGTGCTGATCACCGATAAGAAGATCAGCGTCATCCAGGAGGTGCTGCCCATCCTGGAGCAGGTTGTGCAGACCGGCAAGAAGCTACTGATCATCGCCGAGGATGTGGAGGGCGAGGCCCTGTCCACCCTGGTTGTGAATAAGCTGCGCGGCACCTTCACCTGCGTGGCCGTCAAGGCCCCCGGCTTCGGCGACCGCCGCAAGGAAATGCTGCAGGATATCGCCATCCTCACCGGCGGCACCGTCATCTCCTCCGAAACCGGCATGGAGCTGAAGGAAGCTGACCTGAGCCTGCTGGGCCGCGCCCGCCAGATCAAGGTCAACAAGGAAAACACCACCATCGTGGGCGGCGCCGGCGACAAGGCCGACATCGAGGCCCGCGTGAACGTGATCAAGTCTCAGATCGCCGAGACCACCTCCGACTACGACCGCGAGAAGCTGCAGGAGCGCCTGGCCAAACTGGCCGGCGGCGTGGCTGTGATCCAGGTTGGCGCCGCCACCGAGATCGAAATGAAGGAGCGCAAGCTGCGCATCGAGGACGCCCTGGCTGCCACCCGCGCCGCCACGGAAGAGGGCATCGTGCCCGGCGGCGGTATCGCCCTGCTGAGCGTGCTGCCCCAGGTGCAGGCCGAGCTGGCCAACTACGCCGGCGACGCCAAGACCGGTGTGCAGATCATTGTTCGCGCTCTGGAAGAGCCCCTGCGCCAGATCAGCAAGAACGCCGGCATCGACGGCAGCGTGATCGTGGAGAACGTGAAGAACTCCGAAAAGGCCAACTACGGCTACGACGCTCTGAAGGGCGA
>JAFVVG010000054.1 GCA_017502305.1 Clostridia bacterium
CTTTCCCTTCGCGTCATGTCCATGCATATGGATCAGCTTGTGGTCATGCTCCATGAAAAAGGGGATATCCGCGTCCCCCACCGCGTGGCTGTGACCCATATCCAGCGTCAGGCCGAACACAGGCGCTTCAAGCAGCATGGAAAGCGTTTTCCTTTCATGGGTTGCAAAGCCGTCCGTATTCTCAACACACAGCCGCGTGCCGCAGCCCTGAAGCTCCCGCAGGCACAGGTCCCGAAGCTCTATTGCCGACTGAAAATATTCCTCTGCATATCTTTCGTGCAGATACACACGTTCGCCGGGCAAAGTGATATAGATTCCCTTGGGGAGGTGCATATTCACCACCGGCGCGTCGATGGCTTTCGCCACGTCGAAGGAACGCTTCATGGAATCCAGCCAGGCATTTTTCACGCCCCGGTTGAAGCTGAATGGATCACAATCCTCCTCCAGGTGCAGGGTAAAGAAGATATCGTATCTGTCCTTCAGCGCCCGCAGCTCTGCCGGATCCAGCTTGTCCAGCTGGCAGGCAGGAAAATTCATGTTCAGTTCCACAAAGGAAAGCCCGAGCTCCCTGCACAGCGATGCAGCGTTTTCAACCGTTGGCGTTTCCAGCAAGAATGGCATACCAAAGCGCATCCCATGCACCTCCGCTTTAATGAACAGTGTCTTCCTCATTCGGAACCAGCGTCGCAAACCAGATGCAATCGCCCACCAGGCGGATCTTGTGGGAAGAGACCGAATTGATCTTGTTGTTCCGCAGCGAAACCGTGGAGGACGATCCTCCGTCCAGATTATATGCGTTGATCATGCCGTTATCCACGCACAGCTGCGCCATTTCCAGCAGATCAACGCCGGTGGAGCCTTCATTTTCGGGTCCTTCGGTGGCAAGAATCATATACTCCAGCGGGCCTGTCTGGCCAATGGCGATGCGCTGCGTCTCTTTCGCCTTGCCACAATCCAGGGTTACCGTATCCAGGTCCGTCAGCGGCACGCCGTCGATCACAAGGCCCGGACCGAAGCACCACGCGTGGATCACCGTACCGCCGCCTTCGAGATAAGCTTCCCAGTCCGCCTTGGACGTCTTTGGAAGAATATGAAGATTGCCCCATTCGTCCAGCACCAGGGTATCCCTTCCCTTGTGGGGCGAAAAGCGCAGACGTTTGCCATTGCGATACACAATGCCCTGGCTGTGATAGATGAAATAATCGCCATTGATGCCCAGCACAGCGTTGGCCCGTTTGGTCATGTCGCTGACGTGGCGCGGAGCCTTGGAGGGATAATTGTTGGCCAGCGATGTTCTGAACTGGCATACGTCTGTTAATTTTACCCTCACCCGCATCACCGTGGTGTCGTAAGCGCGGAATGTATCGATCCTGACGTCGATGGAATCATCACTGTAGCCTGCGTCGTCAGGAAGATACGCTTCTTCCGCGGGCATATTGGGCGAGGATTTCACATTCCAGGGAATGACCGTATAGTCGTGATCCCTGACCAGTTCCGCAGAAGCGGAAGCGAAAAGAAAAAGCATCGCCGTGGCAAACAACAGTATCGCTGTCTTCTTCATGCCTTTGCCCTTCCCTTCGGTTTATTCCGCGTAGATGATATCGTCGCGCAGCCGGTAGATGGTGGCGCCCCGGCCCTTTTTGCAGAATGCTTCGGCCCACCATTCCACGGATTTCACCTCGTCATACTGCACATAGCCATAGCGCACGCCGTTTTTCTTGGTGCCACGCATATTGGAATCCATCCAGTGGATCTCATCCGTCTCCGCGTCATACCCCAGCATGATGGCGCTGTGGGCGCCAACGCCGTAATAGTAGTCGGCAGACATCTGGAAGAAATCGCCCCGCTGCACTTCCCGCATGAAATCGCAGGCCAGGGCCATGTTTTCTTCCTTGCTCAGCTCCTTGTCATAGCGGAAAGCCGCCGCCTCGTAGAAGGGGTTGCCCTCCGCCGCGCTGACGTTTTTCCAATAGAATCCGTAATAATAGGGTTTGCATTCCTTGGCAGGAAGATTATCGGGAATGCGCAGCTGCACATCGGGGTATTCCGCCATGCGGAAGCCATCGCGGTTCTTGCGGAAAAGATAGGTCGTAAAGTTCTTGCACACATAAATATCGCTGCCGGTAGCCGCCTTCTGAGGCCTGCCGTTGGCCTTCACATAAAGGCTGTGTCCCAGATCAATGATGCCGTTGATGAAATCCTCCCGGGCAGGATTGCTTGCCACTTCCTCCCGGGCATCCTCCTCCGCCGCCTCGGGATCAGGCACCATCTCGCCATCGGAGGTGATCAGCACAAAATCCACAACCTCCGTGATGGAATATTCCTCATCATCCGCCGCAGCCGGCACGCACATCAGCAGCAGAGCCGCCAGCAGAAGCAAAATTCTCATTCGCATATACAAAGCACCTCCTTGGTTCGCCTTCCATTGTACCGAATCCACGGAAGACTTGCAAGGGGTGCATGTAAAATATCAGGGCAAATTGGCGTTGATCTCTTCAGCAATCTCCTCAACCACAATCTCGCCATCCACCAGCATTTCATGAATCGGCCTTCCCTCGTCATTGGGCAGGTTGCGCCAGTAATGCTCCGCCCTGGCCAGGTTATCAGCAAGGTCAGGCGTGCCGTCGAAGCAGTTGCAGGCGTCACCCACAAAGCTGCGGCCCTCAACACGGAGCTTCACAATGGCATAGGTCGGTCTGCCCAGGCTGACGAAATAATCAGCCCATTGTTTTGCTTCTTCAAACGTCGCGGAGACGTAGAGGCTTGCCATGCGTGAAGGATATTCCGGGAACTTCTCCTTCCTCACCTGCTCCATCGCCAGCTCCCGTATGGCCACGTCGATATGATGCTCCAGGGGCAGCGGATACTTTTCCGGATGGGCATACACATCCTTCACGATATCCACCCTGTCCATCACACGCTGATATACACCGCTGTGATGCTCTTCGTCAAACACAATCCGTTGCCCAAGTACCATGGGACGCTCCGTTACCACGTGATAAGCGTACATCTTTCATTCTCCTTTGCAAAAAAAGCCCGCGCAAAGCGGGCTGTGGGTCAGATATCCATAAACTTTCTGAATTCCGGCATAATGCCGATGCCGTCGGGATAGTGGGCGGCAAACTGGGGAATGGCATGGCTGGGGAAAGAATTTCCCTCGATGAAGGTGGGGCCGTCAGGGGTGATGGCCACGTCCCAGGCCACAAAACGCATCTGGGGCACCTTCTTTGCGGCTTCCAGGCACATAGCCTTGGCTTCCTCCCAATAAGGGATGGTGAAGCCAATAATGGGCGTACCGGTCTTGGGGTGTTTCTCAAAGGTGTTACCCTGTTTGTCGGCGCCAACAGTCAGCAGCGTGCCGGTTGCCAGGTCGATGCGGGCAGCCATGCCGCCGCAGTCCACATTGTCCACCACCTTGCCGTTGCCGATGCGCAGGAAGGCATACACAATACCCTGCTGCTTCTCACCCAGGAGGGTGGCGATGCGGCAGGTGTTCACAGAGGTGGCGCACAGGGACGCCATGGCCTCGTGCTGCTTGACGATTTCCTCCAGAATGCCAATGTTCTTGTCCTTGAGCAGCTTGAGGAACGCCTCAGGACCATCGGCCCAGTCCGCGTCGGTAAAGCGTTCAATACCCTGGCCGCTGGAGCCCTCCAGAGGCTTGCCGATGAGCTGCGTTTCGCCGGCGGTGATGGCGGCGATATCCTCCGGCTTGGTTTCATCGTTAATAAGCAGCCACTTGCGGGGAATCCACTCCTTAAACAGCTCGTTGAACTGGGTCTTATCGTCAAAGAAATGCCAGTAAGCCTTATCGTTCATCCGGCGGACAATCGTGTTGGAAATGCCACGGGTGATCACAGTTTTACGCTGCTGCTCGTTGAGATTGTACATCTGGGCGATCTTGTAATCAATATAGCCCGCGTTGTACTTCACGGCGCACTTGAGCATGTCCGCCATCAGCCACAGGCGGCTCTTGCCGCTGCGCTGCTTCAGCAGGCCTGTGGTCTTCCACATGGCCTTCCAGTCCATCTTGACAAGGCGCTTGAAAAAATAGGTCAAACGGCTCACACAACACACCTCCGCAAGAAAAGCCGACCGACAGTCGGTCGGCTTCAGTCGACTTAAACGTTGAACCGGAACAGCGTAATGTCGCCGTCCTTCATCACATATTCCTTACCCTCGGAGCGCACCAGGCCCTTTTCCTTGCAGGCGGCCATGGAGCCCAGCTCCACCAGGGTATCGAAGGGCACGATCTCCGCGCGGATAAAGCCCTTTTCAAAATCGGTGTGGATCTTGCCGGCGGCCTGGGGCGCCTTGGTGCCGTTGACAATGGTCCAGGCACGGCACTCGTCCTCGCCGGCGGTCAGGAAGGAAATCAGGCCCAGCAGGCGGTAGCAGGCAGTGATGAGCCGGTCCAGGCCGCTCTGGCCAATGCCCAGCTCCTCAATGAACTCAGCCTTCTCCTCAGGATCCATCTGTGCGATTTCTTCTTCAATGGCAGCGGAAATCACCAGCACCTCGGCATTCTCCTCGGCGGCAATGGCCTGTACCTTGGCAATACCGGCGATATCGGCAGGATCGCTGCCCAGATCGTCTTCGGCAATATTGGCGGCATAAATGACAGGCTTGGTGGTCAAAAGGAACCAGCTGTCGATAATGGCACGCTCATCGTCATCCATGTCGAAGGTGCGGGCAGGCTTACCGGCCTCCAGGTGGGTATAGAGCTTATCAGCCAGCTCCATTTCCACACCGGCCTTCTTGTCACCGCCGCGGAAGTTCTTGGTAGCCTTGTCCTTGCGGCGCTGCACGGTATCCATATCAGCGAAGATCAGCTCCAGGTTGATGGTCTCGATATCCCGGGCAGGGTCGATGGAGCCATCCACGTGGATGATGTTCTCGTCCTCGAAGCAGCGCACCACATGCACAATAGCGTCCACCTCGCGGATGTGGCTGAGGAACTTGTTGCCCAGGCCCTCGCCCTGGCTGGCGCCCTTCACCAGGCCGGCGATATCCACAAATTCGATGGTGGTGGGGGTGATCTTTTTGGGATGGTACATCTCGCCCAGCACATCCAGGCGGGAATCGGGCACCAGCACCACGCCGGTATTGGGCTCGATGGTGCAGAAGGGATAATTGGCGGCCTGCGCGCCCGCCTTGGTAATCGCATTGAAAAGGGTACTCTTGCCCACATTGGGCAGACCCACAACACCCAGTTTCATTCGTTCAATCTCCTCTCATGCCTTTTGAAAGACATCCCTTTTATTATAAACGTTTTCCATTAGAAATGCAATCTCTCCTGTAAATAATTCCTGTGCAGGGTGACTTTTTGCCAGAATCATGATATACTAATGTAAATGTTTCATTTTACATTGGAAGGAGACCTCTCACATGAATGTTCTTCAGGCCATTGTTCTTGGTCTTGTGCAGGGCCTTGCCGAGTTTCTTCCCATTTCCTCTTCCGGTCATCTGATCCTCGCCCGTGCCGTCATGGGCATCTCCGATGAGGCCGCTGCCACCGGCGCCTATATGATGCTGGACGTGCTGCTCCACGCCGGCACGCTGCTGGCCGTGGTGGTGGTTTTCTGGAAGGACTGGTGGTCCATTCTGAAGAATCCCTTTAAGTCCAAAACACTGCTGCTGCTATTCATCGCTTCCCTGCCTGCCCTGGCCGCTGTGATGCTGCTGGGCGATGTGATTGATTCCTTCTTCACCGGCTGGTTCCTGGGCGTCAGTTTCCTGATCACCGCCGTGTTCATGCTCATTGCCGAGGCCGTCAGCCACCATGATTCCCGCAAGGCTGAGCACCCCACCTTCAAGCATGCCGTATGCATGGGTGTCATGCAGGCCATTGCCCTGCTTCCGGGCGTCAGCCGCAGCGGCTCCACGCTGATGGGTGGCGTGTCCTCCGGATTGAACCGTAAAAGCGCCGCCAAGTTCGCCTTCATGATGAGCGCCCCTGCCATCCTGGGCAGCCTGATTTTCGAGGGAAAGGACGCCATTGAGCTGGGCTATCTCAGCGAGCTGGCGCTTGTACCCACCATTATCGGCGTCATTGTCTCCGCAGTCAGCGGCTACCTGGCCATCCGCTTCATGCTTCGGCTGATCAACAAGGTTTCGCTGAACTGGTTCGCGCTTTATGTAGCGCTTCTGGGCCTGATCATCCTGGTGCTGCAGCTGGCGGGTGTTCCGTTTCTGCCGGCCTTCGCCCTTCCCGCTGTGTTCAACTGATCCACCGCTGCCCCATGCGGGCAGCTTTTTATTTACAGTTATGACACGCCTTTTGTCTGTACAAACCAGCAATCTAATGGTATAATAAACCGATTTTGAGTGAAAGGAGGCTGCCCAATGAATCATCTTCGCCGCATGTTCGCGCTGGTCTGCGCCCTGTGCGTGCTTGGCTGCCTCCTGCCTGCTCATGCCATTGAAATTCCCGAACCGACCCTCTCCCCCGAGGCCAACAAATACGATCCCGAACACCCCGAGCTTCTTTACGAGGATCAGCTTTACGCCGCCTCCGCTATCCTGATCGAGGCAAGCACCGGCCAGGTGATTTTCGAGAAGAATCCCGATGTGGTCATGTACCCCGCTTCCACCACCAAGATCCTTACTGCTCTGGTTGCCCTGGAGCGCGGCGACCTGGATCAGATGTGCACCGTATCTGAAAACGCCATCACCTTCTACGAGGATAACGTAACCACCCTTGACCTTCGCGCCGGCGAAACGATTCCCCTGCGGGAGCTGCTTTACGCCGCGCTGGTGAAATCCGCCAACGACGCCGCCAACGTCATCGCCGAAACCATCGGCGGCGACCAGAACACCTTCGTTGCCATGATGAACCAGAAGGTCGCCGAGCTGGGCTGCGAAAGCACCAACTTTACCAACCCCAACGGTCTCCACAATGACTTCCACTATACAACCGCCAGGGATATGGCTCGCATCACCATGGCCGCCATGCAAAACGAAACCTTCCGGCAGATGGTTTCCACCCTGAACTACACCATGCCGGCCACCAACCTGATGCGCTCCCGCAGCTTTTCCAACAGTAACCGGCTGATGATCGCCCCTACCAGCGAAAAAAACAACAAGTATTATTTCCCCGATGCTATCGGCGTCAAAACAGGCACTACCACCAAGGCCGGTTACTGCTTCATCGGTGCCGCTGAACGCGATGGCGTGGAGCTGATCTCCGTATTGTTCTTCACCGGCGAAAACGCCCGCTGGGCCGATACCATCAAGCTGATGAACTACGGCTTCTCCCAGTACGTCAGCGTAACGCCCATCGATCTGTATAATATGAATCCCGTCACGGTAGACACCAAGAACTTCTCCCTGGAGGATACCAACATGGGCCGCCTGCCCCTGACCTGCGTGGCCCAGGACGCCTCCAACACCACCAAGATCATCGCCACACCGGATGAAGTTGACCTGATGGCCAGCAACCTGAAGGACACCATGCTCTTTGAGTACAGCCGTGAGTTCCTGGCTCCCATCACCGCCGGCGAAGTCATGGGCACCATGACCTACTTCCCTGAAAAAGGCGAGCCTGTGGTCTATAACCTGCTGGCGGCACGCAGCATCGACAAGCGGGCAAACGCGCCAAAGACATTGGAAGAGATCGTGGCTGAAACCGAGGCCGACCCCAATCCCTTCCCCCCCTTCACCTTTGAAATGGGCATGTACATTGCCGTTCCTGTTCTTGGACTGTTCATTCTCGTTAAAGTGCTGCGTAAGGTCGCCCACCGCCGCCGTGTACGCAACGCGCGCATGCCCAAACCGACCAGCCGTTACCTTAAATGATCCTTTCTTCTCCCGGCCTATCCGGGAGTTTTTCTTTTTCAGGGCTGTTCAAAACAGAAAAACAATGTTACAATAGCTGTATCTGATGATTCTTCCTATAAGGAGTGTTCGTTATGTGCAAGCAATGGATTCTTGAGGGAAAGACTGCCCTTGGCATCGAGTTTGGCTCCACCCGTATCAAGGCCGTGCTCATCGGCCCCGATTTCAAACCCCTGGCCTCCGGCTCCCACACCTGGGAAAACCAGCTGCTGGACGGCGTGTGGACCTACAGCGAGGAAATGATCAAGACCGGCCTGGTGGACTGCTACCAGGACATGAAGAAGGACGTACAGGCAAAGTACGGCGTCACCCTGAGCAAGATCGGCGGCATGGGCCTGAGCGCCATGATGCACGGCTATCTGCCCTTCGATGCCGAGATGAACCTGCTGGTGCCCTTCCGCACCTGGCGCAACACCATGACCGCCAAGGCCGCCGAGGAGCTCACCGAGCTGTTCCAGTTCAACATGCCCCAGCGCTGGAGCCTCTCTCACCTGTATCAGGCCATTCTGAACAATGAGACCCACCTGCCCCAGGTGCGTCACTTCACCACCCTGGCCGGCTATGCCCACTGGATGCTCACCGGCGAAAAGGTGCTGGGCCTGGGTGACGCTTCCGGTGTGATGCCCATCGACAGCGCCAAGTGCGATTACAACGACGACATGGTGGCCAAGTTTGACGCCCTCATCGCCGACCGCAACCTGCCCTGGACCCTGCGCGACATCATTCCTGCCGTGCTGCCCGCCGGTGCCAACGCCGGCTATCTGACCGCTGAAGGCGCTGCCTTCCTGGATCCCGCAGGTGATCTGCAGCCCGGCGTACCCTTCTGCCCGCCGGAAGGCGACGCCGGCACCGGCATGGTCGCCACCAACTCCGTAGCCGAGCGCACCGGAAATGTATCCGCAGGAACCTCTGTGTTCGCGCAGATCGTTCTTGAAAAGGACCTGAGCAAGGTCTACCCCGAGATCGACATGCTCACCACCCCCACCGGCAAGCCAGTGGCCATGGTGCATTGCAACTCCTGTACCTCCGACATCAACGCCTGGGTGTCTCTGCTGGCCGATTTCGCCAAGACCTTCGGCATGGATGTGGATATGAACACCCTCTATACCACTCTGTTCAACAAGGCCATGGAGGCCGACAAGGACTGCGGCGGCCTGGTTTCCTTCAACTATTTCTCCGGCGAGACCATCACCAATCTGGATGAGGGCCGGCCCCTGTTCGTCCGCCTGCCCGACGCCAGGTTCAATCTGGCCAACTTCATGCGTACCCACCTGTACGCTTCCCTGGCCACCCTGAAGCTGGGCATGGACATCCTGCTCCAGCAGGAGAAAATCGCCATTGATTCCGTGCTGGGTCACGGCGGTCTGTTCAAGACCCCCGGCGTGGGCCAGAGCATCATGGCCGCCTCCATCAACGCTCCCGTGACCGTGATGGAAACCGCCGGCGAGGGCGGCGCCTGGGGCATTGCCCTCCTGGCCGACTATATGCTCCGCAAGGAAGAAGGCGAAACCCTCGACGCCTATCTGAACAACAAGGTATTCAACGGCATGGAAGCCGTTACCTTGGCCCCCGATGCCGCTGACGTTGCCGGCTTCAACGCCTATATGGACCGCTATGTGGCCTGCATCGCCGCCGAGCGGGCCGCCGTGGAAAACCTCAAGTAATTCGTGTTTCCGTCAGCCCTCTGCCTTTGCAGAGGGCATTTTTTTACGCAATCGGACATTAATATCCCATTTGGTCTATTTTCCTCTCGTTTTCGACATTTTTTCATTGACAGTCCGATCAATTATTGTTATGATTACAGTAGTAGCTGTGAAAGAGTTCGTCAAAGCTTTCATGGCAAAATACAATTGAAAAAGGAGAGACCGGTATGAAGAAAAAGTTCTCGACCAAAGCCCTTCTCCTGGTATCGCTTGCTGTATTTCTTGTCGGCCTGCTGATCGCCTTTGTGGTGGCAACCAACAGCGGCGACACCCAGCTGCGCCGCCTGTCTGTCATGACCGACAGAGGTGTTGCCATCAGCCTGGAAGTCTACAAACCCAAGACGGCCACCAGGGATAATCCCGCCCCGGCTGTCATGCTCATTCCCGGTGGCAACGCCAGCGTTGAGTACATGTCCGACGCCGGTATGGAACTGGCCCGCCGCGGCATCGTCGCCATCGGCATCGAGCCCTACACCATTGGCCGCTCCGATGTGGAAAAGGACAATGATGGTCTTGGATCCATCGATGTCACCGACTACGTTTCCCATCTTGATTTCATCGACCACGAAAACATCGGCTACATCGGCTGGTCCATGGGCGCCTCCCGTGTGAACGCCGCCCTGTACCTGCCCGATCCCAGCGGTGAAACCACCACTGATGCCCGCGGCAACGTGGTGCCCAAGCAGGTCATCCGTGACGGCGTCAAGGGCGTTATGTACGTTGGCGCCGGCGGCCTTTTGACCGACGAATACAAGATCAACAGTGCACTGTTCGAGGGCCAGTGGGATAACCTCTACCGCGGCGATCGCCGTGAAATGAACAAGAACCCGCAGTACACCAGCGTGCTGGGCGTTGACGAGTTCGAGTTCTGGAAGTGGTACGGCGATCCCGCCGAGGGCACCGGCCGCATCTATTATGAAGGTTGGACCGGCCACACCATCGGCCTTTCCAGCTACTCCTTCGTGAAGGCTGCCTGTGATTTCTTTACCACCACCTTCAAGCTGAACAACGACCTGCCCATTCTCTACCTGTGGAAGGAATTCGGCACCGCTCTGGCCTTCGTTTCCATCATCGTTGCGATGATCTGCGTCGTGCTGCTGCTGGTTGACACCGAGTTCTTCAAGAAGGATCTGGTGGCCAAGGAGCGTGTCATGGTCGAAGCCAATCCTAAGCACTGGGCGCTGTGGCTTGGCCTGATCCTCCCTGCTGTGTTCGGCGCCGCTACCGCCGCGTGGGCTGTTCCCACCGGTCAGGGCATCCTGAACACCTGGGTTACCGCCGATCAGATCCACGGCACCAACATCCAGAACGTCAACGGCCTGGTTTTCTGGCTGTGCTGCCTGCAGCTGTTCGGCCTGGTGCTCTGGGCTGTGATCAACCTCATCACCAAGACCGACAAGCGCGCCCTGAAGGAGCAGATCACCCTGCCCGGTACCCGCAAGTGCGCCATGTTCTTCAAGGCGATCCTGCTGAGCTTCGTTTCCCTGATGGCCATCTACTTCGTGGTCACCTTCGGTGAGCAGCTCTTCAGCATCAGCCCCCGCTTCTGGAAGGTTCAGATCAACAGCCTCACTCCCCTGCGCATGGAGAAGTTCCTGCTGTACTTCCCGCTGTATCTTGTCCCCTTCCTCATTGCTAACTATCTGCACTCCACCAGCTACTACCTCAAGGATAAGCCCGTTCTGTCCACGGTGCTGTTCTGGCTGGCCAACGGTCTGCCTCCCATGTTCTTCCTGATCTACGCCTATGGCCAGATCGCCCTGTTCCACACCACCCCCATCACCAGCCTGGGCATGTCCCGTGCAAATGGCTCGCTGGTGGACGCCGCCATCATGATGATCCCCGTTGGCGTGCTGGCCGGCACCCTGTTCCGCAAGACCAAGAACTTCTATGTGCCTGCGGTGTTCAACGCCATGTTCTTCACCTGGATGGCCGTCGCCACCGACCTGATGTTCATCGGCAGATAAAGCATTTCGTATTCATTTCGGGGCCTGACATTCGTCAGGCTCCTTTTATTTGAAAACAAACATTGTTTTCTCATCGTTTTCTCATGAATTCCTCCCTTGTTTCTCAAGACAAAGTGAAAAACCTGTGGTATGATATCACCATCAGCTGAAGCAAAACAAGCTGAACGACAAGAAAGGGGTTTTCCAATTATGGCAAGCTACACCATCGAAGATATCGAACTCATCCGGCGCAAGAGCGGCATCAGCTATCAGGAAGCCGTGGCCCTGCTGGACTACCACAACGGCAATGTTGCCCGCGCCCTGGTTGACCTGGAGCGCAACGGGCGTATCCAGGCCGATGGCCAGCAGAAGAAGGCACAGTCCACCACCGCCAAGCGCGACACCCGCGGCATCAGCAACTTCTTCTCCCGGCTGTATCAGTTCCGCCTGAAGATCAAGAAGGAAAACATTATTATCGCCAACATTTCCATGCTGTTCGCTCTGCTGGCGCTGCTGGTTTCCCCCCATCTGGTGCTGATCGCCGCCATCGCCATCCTGGTGCTGGGCTATAAGGTTTCCTTCAACAAAAAGGATGCTGACTTCGCCGCCGCCAACCTGGAAAAGATGGTCCGCAACGCTGCCGAAAACGTGAAGTCCACCGTCAGCGACATCGCCAAGGGCTTTGAGGACAACAAGCCTTCTCCCCAGGCCGATCCTGCCGCCCAGGCCGCCAAGGAAGACCTGAACGCTGCTGCCAAGGAAGTGGAGCGCAGCTACTATCAGGCCAATCCCGCCGCCACCAGCTATCACACCGCTTATACCGGTTCCGCCCCCACCATTCAGGTTCCTGTTCAGGTCGAAACCCAGGAAGGCAGCGTCAACGTGCAGGACGACGCTGAAGGCTTCACCAACGCCACCATCGAGTAATGCCTGCGGAATGAGGCGCATTGCCTCATTCCCCTTTTTGTCGTTTTGTGATACAATAAGAAAAAATCCCTGTAAGGAGTCGATAGCATGAGCCGCATCCTGATCGTCGAGGATGAAAAGAAGATCGCCCGTTTTCTGGAGCTGGAGCTGCTTCACGAAGGCTATGAGGTCCACACTGCCCATGACGGACGCACCGGCCTGGAGAAGGCGCTTTCCCTGCAGCCGGATCTGATGATCCTGGATCTGATGCTCCCGGAGCTCAGCGGTATTGAGGTCTGCCGCCGCCTTCGCCACGAAAGCGATCTGCCCATCATCATGCTCACCGCCAAGGATGACGTGTCCGATAAGGTCATGGGCCTGGACATGGGCGCCGATGACTACATGACCAAGCCTTTCGCCATCGAGGAGCTGCTCGCCCGCATCCGCGTCGGTCTGAAAAAGCGCCGCGCCGCTGCCAGCGAGCCTGCCTCCGCCGTGCTTTCCGCCGGCCCTCTGCGGCTGGATCCCGCCAGCTATACCGTCACCTGGGGCGGCGAAAATGTAAACCTCACCAAAAAGGAATTTGACCTGCTTCGCTATCTCATGGCCCACAAAGGCCAGGCCGTTACCCGCGACACCCTGCTCACCGACGTGTGGGGCTATGATTATGTAGGCGATACCAACGTGGTGGACGTGTATATCCGTTACCTCCGTCACAAGATCGACGAGCCCTTCGGGGTCAAGACCATCCACACCATCCGGGCTGTGGGCTATATGTTCAGCTATGAGTAAGAAGCATATCAAAGAAAAGCGCCAGCAGGGCGATGTGAAGAGCATCAACAAGCTTTCCGGCGGACTTCACGGCGTGCTGAGCCGCGCCATGAGCAACCTTCGCCTGTCGCTTACCTTCCGCATCGCGCTGCATTATTGCTGGCAATTATTCTGCACCACGCTGCTCACCTGCGTGATCGTATCTGTGATCTTCGGCAGTATGCAGTTTCTTGACATGCAGAAAACCGCCCGCCGCATCTGCGCCGTTCAGCCGGACGACGGCATGAGCTACACCCAGCTGATCATCCAGCGGAATGACGTTTCCGCCACGCTGACAGAAGTCCCCTATCCTTCCCGTTTCACCGATCAATGTCAGCTGATTGCCGACGTGGCTTTTACCCCCATGCTGCTCAGCCCCACCCCTTCTCTGATTTTCCCCGCCCGTTCCGCGGAGGGCTATATCCTTCACATCACCTATGACCTGAGCCAGAGCGTATACATGTGGGGCTGGATGATGCTTGCCGTGGTCATCTGCGACCTGGTGCGCATGCTGCATTTCATCCGCACACGCAACCGGCTGGACAAACGCGTGCTGGCCCCTATCCGGGATATGACCGATATGGCCGCTACCCTTTCTGCCAGCAATCTTTCCAACCGCATCAATCTGGAAGGCACCAAGAACGAGCTGAAGGACCTGGCCGGCGTGATCAACACCATGCTGGACCGTATTGAACGCAGCTACAACAGCCAGAAGCAGTTCGTTTCCGATGCCTCCCACGAGCTGCGTACCCCCATCGCCGTCATCCAGGGCTATACCAACATGCTTCAGCGCTGGGGCAAGGACGATCACGAGATCCTTGAGGAGGGCATCACCGCCATCGCCCAGGAGACCGCCAGCATGAAGGAGCTGGTGGAAAGTTTACTTTTCCTCGCCCGGCATGACAAGAAAACCCTGATGATGGAAATGGAAACCTTTGACCCCTGCGAAGTGATCAGCGAGCTGCACAGGGAAGCCTCCATGGTCACGCCCGAGGATCACTTTGTCTGTTCGCCCATGGAAAGCTGCATGATCGAAGCGGACCGCAACATGATCAAACAGGTCATGCGCATTCTCTGCGACAACGCCGTAAAATACTCCCCCAAGGGCGGCACCATCACCATGGGCGTAGAGAGCTATCCCGGCGGCTGCACGCTGATCCTTTCCGATAACGGCCCAGGCATTCCCCGGGAGGAGCTGCCGAAGATCTTCGACCGCTTCTATCGCAGCGACTCCGCCAGAAAATCCGAAGGCGGCGGTCACGGCCTGGGCCTGTCCATCGCAAGGATCATCATCGTTGCCCACGGCGGCAAGATCCGCGTACGCAGCAAAGTCGGCGAAGGCACAACCTTTTGCGTTGTGCTGCCCGAAAAGCAAAGCTGCCTGAAAAAGGCCACCAACGAATAAGCGATTGTTCATCCTGTGTTTTTCGCAAAGAATACACACTCAAAAACATCATTTGCATGGGACAAAACTGTTGATACCTGCTATAATGAAGATACACATCATCATAAAGGAAGGTATACCGTTATGAAGAAGCTTCTTGCCCTTCTGCTGGCGATCGTGCTGGCGCTGCCGGCTATCTCCCTGGCAGAACAGCCCGTTTTCCGCTCCTACGCCTCCAACTTCATGGAGGGAACCGACGGCTGGTACGCCCGCAGCGCAGGCGAAGCCGCGATTTCCGCCGGCAACAGCATGCTGACCATCACCGGACGCACCTCCACCTGGAACTCCCCGGGGCGCGATTTCCCCCTGCAGCACGGCAAAAAGTATAAGATCAGCACCCAGGTTATGCAGAACACAGAATCCTCTGTGGAGTTCATGATCTCCGTCGCACATTCCAAGAACGGTCTGGAGAGCTATGAAAACCTGGGCCGTGCCAAGGCCGGCAAGGGCGCCTGGACCCGCATCGAGGCCGAATACACCCCCGGCGAATACGATAACTACGTCCTCTATGTGGAAACCGTCGGTCACGGAACCGTGGATTTCTCCATCCGTCAGTTCAACGTAGAGATGACTGAGGTCCTCTTTGATAACTCCCTGCCCTCTCTCCACCAGGCCTTCGCCGATTATTTCGACGTGGGCGTCGCCATGAACCGGGGCCAGAGCAACGATAAGGCCCGCATGGAGTTCGCCGCCCGTCAGTTCAACATCATGACCCACGAAAACGAACTCAAGCCCGACGCGGTCATTGATATCGCCGCCTCCAAGAAGCTCGCCGCGGAGGATGAAACCGCCGTCGCCATCAGGCTGGATTCCGCCAAGCCTATGCTGAATTTCTGCCAGGCCAACAACATCAAGGTTCACGGTCACGTGCTCGTTTGGCACAGCCAAACCCCCGAAGCCTTCTTCCACGAAGGCTATGACACCGGCAAGCCCTTTGTCTCCCGCGAGGTCATGCTGGGCCGCATGGAAAACTATATCCGCCTTGTTTTCGAAGAAACCGAGGCCCAGTACCCCGGTGTAATCGTCTCCTGGGACGTGGTTAACGAGGCCGTCGCCGATAATTCTTCCAACCTGCGCGAGTCCAACTGGACCAAGGTTGTGGGTCAGGACTTTGTCAACCGTGCTTTTGAGTACGCCGACAAATACGCTCCCGATGGCGTTCTCCTCTATTACAACGATTACTCCACGCCCTACGAGCCCAAGCTTACCGGCATCTGCAATCTGCTGCAGAGCCTCATTGCCGATGGCACCGTCGATGGCTATGGCTTCCAGTGCCACTACTCCACCACCACGCCTTATCCCGTTCAGGTTCGGCTTGCCTTTGAGCGCATTGCCGACATGGGTCTGCGTCTGCGCGTCAGCGAACTGGACGTTGGTATCAACTCTGACAACAGCATCAACCGTACCTTCCAGGCAAGCCGTTATGCTGAGCTTTTCCAGATCTTTATGGATTTCTCCGATCATCTGGAGGCCGTACAGGTCTGGGGCCTGACGGATGACCGCAGCTGGCGCGGCGATGAGTATCCCCTGCTGTTTGACGCCAAGGGTTCTCACAAGCCTGCCTTCGACGCCATCCTGAAGCTGGTACAGCCTGCCGAATAACAAGCATAGCAAAACGCCGGAGCAAATGCTCCGGCGTTTTGTTTACTCATACTCGTGATCACTGGGCCGTGATTTCTCATAAATCGCCCGGTATTCCGTAGGCGTGCATCCATGCAGTTCCTTGAAAGTCCGGTTAAAGGTACTCAGGCTGGTAAAGCCGGACTGCATGGAAACCTGTACCACCGGAAGCCCTGTGCTGCTGAGGAGATGCGCAGCCACCGAAATACGCTTCCTGAGCAGATAGTGTGAAAAGGACGTGCCGGTGTATTTGGTGAACAACCGGGAAAAATAATACTTTGAAAAACCCGCTACGCTGGCAATGCTGTCCAGGGTGATAGCCTCGGCATAATTGACGTTGATATACTCCACCACACGGTTGATGGCCAGCCAGGAGTTATCCTCATTGCGCGGAGACGTCTCCTCCGGCTGGCTGTGCGCAGCCAGATATTCACGCCCCATCAGCACATAGATCTGCAGCAGATAGCTGTAGCAGATCAGGTTCAGCAGCGGCGGCCTGGCGTAGTAGCGATCCATCATCTCAAAGAGCATCTGCCGTACCTCGCCGCAGATGCCGGATTCCTGCTTGAGATGAATCACGCCCTGTGCCATGCTTTGAATCGCCGAAAAACCACGCAGTCCCGCCAGGGATTCCAGGTCAAACAGAATCAGGTTTCTGCTGCTGCCCTCATCCATGGAAAGGGTATGGCAGGTGTTCGGCGGAATGAACATGACCTCCGTATCCGTCACCACATACTCCTCGCCGCTGATGGTGCAGCAGCATACGCCCTGCAGCGGCAGAATGACCTCCACAGAGGAATGCATATGCTCGCTGTACTGATCAGGCGTGGCGCCATACCAAACACGGATGGTTGTATCGTCCTGATAGGTCACAAACTCCTGCTCCCCCTGCATCACGCGGTAGCCGCTTTCAAACATCCTCCGGTTCTGAGGGGTAATCAAACGTTGCTTTTTCATGCTAATCCCTTCTTTTGCGGATGGATTCAACCATCATTATTTTATCACAACCTTACCACGTCTTCAAGCAAAATTTGTCGCATTATTTGGGGAGTAATTGTTATTTCCGCAAATTATCACCATAAGACACCATTCCTTCAAAGCTTGTAGTATTTTGTAATATAATATTCATAATATAACACATTTGTAAATATTTATTAAGTAGTCATTTGTTGCTTAAAAATTAAGCTAACTTGTTTATTTGTTGCCAATACCGACCACGAGTCTGTTTTCATTCTTTTGTTCACTCCTGACGACCTATACCTTTTCCCTCTGCTACTTTATTATTTTCCTCAAAATCATACCACGGTCGGTTTTTCATCAAAAGCTGAAAATTGCAAGGTTTTTCGTGGTCTCTGGGCAAAACAAGCATGATTGGACATATTTGTCCGGTGTTCGGAATAGTTTTTTCCGAGGCCGACCCTACACGTCAGATGATTGCTCATGGAAAAACAGGTAAAAAACAAGACAGCCTGCCCATGCCGCATCCTTCGGCAAAAGGCGACAGCTTAGGTGACAATTATGTTAAATACTTATAAAAACTCTCCCGAATTCTTGACAGTAATGGAGGGAATCTCTATAATTATTATACATTACCTGCGTCCAAGAATCACCCGTTCGACCCCCGGACGGGTGATTCATGCGCAGCGTGTTGAATATAAACCGTTCTATCAAATTGATGGAAACATCAATGCAACAGGAGTGGCGAGCTTATGCGGAAAAACAAGTGGCGTATTCTTCTCGGCATTCTGGTCGTGGCAGTTGTGGTTGCCGCGGTCATTCTGCTCGGTGGCGGTACGCAGGATTTCCACGAAAAGTACGAAGGCACCGACCTGACCACAGACGTTACCGGTATCGGCCGTGACGACACCTACGAGGTCTATCTGCAGACGCACAAGGACGTCAGCAAGGCCACGGAGACTGTCGCGGTCGATATTGTTGCGTTTGAAGGCGACGGCCAGCTGCAGCAGGACGCCAGCGGCGCCCCCGAGGTGTACACCGGCGATACCAGCTACAACACCTGGACCGTGGACGTTCCTGCCGAGGGTATGTATACCATTCAGCTGGAATACCTGACGGTCAATTCCCGCGGCGTTGATATCGAGCGCGAGCTCCACATCAACGATGAGCTGCCCTTTGCCGGCGCTGATATGCTGCGATTCTCCCGCCTGTGGGTGGATGCCGGCGAGGTCCGCACTGATAACCAGGGCAACGAGATCCGTCCTTCCCAGACCGAGAAGTTCGAATATCAGACGGCCTTCTGCCGCGATGATATGGGCTACGAGGCCGAACCCTATCAGTTCTACTTCCAGCAGGGCGAGAACAAGCTTTCCCTGAAGGCCATCAACGAGCCCATGATCCTGCGCAGCATCACCCTGATGCCCGTGACCGGTCACAAGACCTACGAGGAATATCTGGCCGGACAGCCGAAGGTGGATATGTCCGCCGAAGGCCAGAAGGTGCAGGTTACTATCGAAGGCGAAGACGCCGTGCTGCGTTCTTCCCCCTCTTTGTATGCCCGCTATGACCACGCCGCTCCCAATACCGTTCCCTATGATGTGTATCACACCATCCTGAACTATATCGGCGGCGATCCCTGGAACACCGCCGGTCAGTGGATCGAGTGGGATTTTGAAGTACCCGAAGACGGCTACTACAATATCTCCGTCAAGGCCCGCCAGGTTTATCAGCGCGGCGCGCTGTCCTGCCGTACCATTTATATTGACGGCGAAGTCCCCTTTGAAGATCTGTCTTCCGTCGCTTTCTCCTACGATACCGCCTGGAATCTCAACACCCTGTCCGATGACAACGGCACCCCCTATCGCTTCTATCTTAATGCGGGCAAGCATTCCATCCGCATGGAAGTGACCCTTGGCGAAATGGGCTCCATCCTTAAGGGTATGGAAAGCAGCATCTATCGTCTCAACCAGATTTACCGCAAGGTGCTGGTGCTCACCGGCGTATCCCCCGACCGCTTCCGTGATTACCGCCTGGATCAGGTGTATCCCGAAGTCATCGAGGCCATGAGCCTGGAAAGCAAGCGCCTGTACAAGCTGGTTGACGATACCGTTCTGCTGACCGGCCAGAAGAACGACCGCGTCGCCGTGGCGCAGACGCTGGCCGTGCAGCTGGAGCAGTTCATCGACCGCCCCGAGCGCATCACCCAGTCCTTTGCCAACTTCAAGGACAACATCACCAGCCTTGGTACCGCCATGCAGAACATGGCCGAATCCAAGCTGGATATCGACCAGATCATCATCACCGGCGAGAAGGCCAAGCCTTCCATGCAGAAGGCCAACATCTTCACCAGCTTCATCCATGAGATCCGCGCCTGCATCGCTTCCTACTTCGTTGATTACAACTCCCTGGGCGATGTGTACGACGAGAACGCCGATGACGTGATCGAGGTCTGGCTGGTGACCGGCCGCGACCAGTCCACCGTGCTGAAGACCATGGTTGACGATACCTTCACCGCCAACACCGGCATCAAGGTCAACGTTCAGCTGGTTGCGCCCGACGCCATTCTGAATTCCGTTATGGCCGGCATCGGCCCCGACGTGATCCTGAGCGTCGACGGCTGGTTCGCCGTGAACTACGCCATGCGTCACGCCGTGGAAGACCTAACCCAGTTCGAGGACTTCTCCGAGGTGATCAAGCCCTTCTATCAGAGCGCGCTGGATACCCTCACCTACGACAACGGTACCCACAAGGGCGTTTTCGGTCTCCCCGAGACGCAGCTGTATTCCCTGCTGTTCTACCGCACCGACGTCCTGGCCGACCTGGGCCTGGAAGTGCCCCAGACCTGGCAGGACATCATCGCCATGCTGCCCACCATCCAGGGCAACAACATGTCCGTGGGTATCCCCTTCCCGGATATCTCCAACGTTGACATGTCCGGCTTCAACGCTCTGATCTACCAGAACGGCGGCGCGATTTACAACGATACCAAGACCCGTACCGTGATCGACAGCGAGGCCGGCGTGGCTGCCTTCAAGCTCTACACCAGCCTCTACAACGACTATGGCCTCCCCGTCGTGTTCGACTTCGTCAGCCGCTTCCGTTCCGGCGAAATGCCCATCGGCGTCGGCCAGTACAGCCTGTATAACACGCTGACCGTTTCCGCTCCCGAAATCCGCGGCCTGTGGGACTTCACCCTCTATCCCGGCACCCTGCAGGAGGACGGCACCATCGACCGCAGCGTCCATGCCAACGGCCTGTGCTGCATGATGGTCGCCACCGATAACGAGACCGTGAAGAAGAACGCCTGGGAATTCATGAAGTGGTGGGTCTCCGCTGATACGCAGGTCCGCTTCGGCCGCGAGATGGAGAGCGTGCTGGGTGCTTCCGCCCGTTATGCCACCGCCAATACCGAGGCCCTCGACCAGCTGGCCTGGTCCGCTGATCAGCTCAAGGTTCTCAAGGAGCAGCAGAAGTGGACCGTGGGCTTCCCGGAAATCGCCGGCGGCTACTCCACCACCCGTCACATGACCAACGCCATCCGCAAGGTCATCAACGACAAGGAAGATCCCCGCGAGACCCTGCTGACCTACACCCGTACCATCAACGAGGAAATCGATATCAAGCGCAAGGAATTCAACCTTCCGCTTTATGAAGATCTTCACGGAGAGGAGGCAACGAAATGAGCACCGTCCAGCCCAGCATGGCAAAACGATACATGAAGATGAAATCTGAGCAGCTGACCTACGGCCTGGCCAAGGCAAAGCGCATGAAGGTGTGCTACCTCTTCCTGGCCCCCTATGCCATTCTGTTCTTCACCTTCTTCATTCTTCCCATCGCAACCTCCATTTTCTACGGCTTCACCTACTACAACATTCTGGAGCCTGCACGTTTCGTTGGCCTGCAGAACTACATCAACCTGATCCTGCAGGACGACGTCTTCCTGACTTCCGTCAAGAACACCTTCGTCATCGCCGTGATCACCGGCCCTGTGGGCTACATCCTCTCGTTCATGTTCGCATGGTTCATCAACGAGCTGCCCAAGTGGCTGCGCGCCATCGCCGTGGTGGTGTTCTACGCCCCCAGTATCGCCGGCAACGCCTACAGCATTTTCTCCATCATCTTCCGCGGCGACGCCTATGGCTACCTGAACTCCTTCCTGATGAACTGGGGCTTCGTGGATGCTCCCATCCTGTGGCTGACCAATCCCCAGTACATCATGCCTGTTCTGATTTTCGTCATCCTGTGGATGAGCATGGGCACCGGCTTCCTTTCCTTCGTGGCCGGCTTCCAGGGCATCGACAAGAGCATGTACGAAGCAGGCTATGTGGACGGCGTGCGCAACCGGTGGCAGGAGCTGTATCACATCACTCTGCCCAGCATGAAGCCCATGCTGCTCTTCGGCGCGGTTATGTCCATCACCTCCGCCTTCAACGTCTGCGACGTGCCCCGCGCTCTGGCCGGCTTCCCCTCCACGGACTACGCCGCCCGTACCGTCGTCACGCATCTGTTCGACTACGGCTTCAGCCGCTTTGAAATGGGCTATGCTTCCGCCATCGCCACGCTGCTGTTCCTGGTCATGATTCTGTGCAAGAAATTCATTTCTGCCGCACTGGAAAAGGTGGGTACCTGATATGAGTGAAACGATGTATAAGTCCAGTGGTACCCTGATCTACAAGGGCAAGAAGTACAAGGGCGAGCTCGTCTCCTTGGACAATGTCGCCCGCTTCACCTCCAAGAAGATGCCCCTGGAAATGCCCTATACCGAAATGGAAGTTCTCAAGAACGTCCGTAACGGCGGTATGTCCTCCACCATCACCGTAAAGATGAAGGACGGCAACGAGTACGTCTTCATGCTGACCAACGGCCTGAAGGTTTACCACAACATGGACAAGCTGTGGGATAACAAGCCCCGCGTCCGCAGCCGTGCCGAAGAACTTCATCGCCTTGCTGAGATGCGCGGCGAGCGTATTGTGAAGCCCAAGAAGCATCTCATCAAGCGCCGTCATCCCAACCGCTCCATCGGCGGCGACATCGGCATCTACATCATGCTGGCTGCCGTGGCCGTGCTGATGGCCTTCCCCCTGGTGTTCGCCATCGGCTCCGCCCTGAAGCCCCTTGACGAACTCTTCCGCTTCCCGCCCACGGTGTTTCCCAAGCATCCCACCCTGGATAACTTCTCCGACCTGATCGTTACCATGGGCCAGAGCTGGGTGCCCTTCAGCCGCTACATCCTCAACACGGTGTTCATTACCGCCGTCGGCACCTTCGGCCATCTGATCATCGCGTCCATGGCTGCGTTTGTGCTGGCCAAGTATGACTTCCCCGGCGGCAAGTTCTTCTTCGGCGTTGTAACCACCGCCCTGATGTTCTCCGGTTATGTTACCGGCATCCCGAACTACGTGATCATGTCCCGCCTGGGTATGATCGACACCAACTGGGCGCTGCTGCTGCCCGCCTTCGCTGCTCCCATCGGTCTGTTCATGATGAAGCAGTTCATGGAAGGCCTGCCCACCGCCCTCATCGAGGCCGCCCATATCGACGGCGCCAACGAATTCCGCATCTTCTGGAGCATCGTGATGCCCAACGTCAAGCCCGCCTGGCTGACGGTGATCATCTTCTCCGTGCAGAGCCTGTGGAACAACCCCGCCGGCACCATCATCTACTCCGAGGCCAAGAAGCCCCTGGTCTACGCCCTGCAGCAGATCCAGGCTGGCGGTATCGCCCGTACCGGTCAGATGGCCGCTATTACCGTTGTTGTAATGGCTGTGCCGATCCTGATCTTCATTCTGAGCCAGAGCCAAATCCTGGAAACCATGGCAAGCTCCGGTATCAAGGACTAATTCCCACGGCAAACCAAGATTGGCTACACCACATTATTCAGAACAGGAGGGGAATGACCGTGAAGGTGATGCACC
>JAFVVG010000055.1 GCA_017502305.1 Clostridia bacterium
CTCGAACGCACCGGCTCTGCGAACACGGAGCCATCCTGGAGGCCTGCTTCCCTGAGACCATCCAGATGGACAGCGCCCAGTTCTCTGCCTTCATGCAGGAGCTGGCTGCTGGCCGGTGATCATGCAAGGGGGCGTTCCGAGGGTAACCTCGGGGCGTCCCCAACAAGAATAACCACGAAGTGCGCACTGATACATACGTTGGTCGGCCCGTGAAAGCTGACGCTTCCCCGGGCTTCGCTCGGCGATTGCAAGCAATCGCTGTCGCTCGTCATGCTGAAGCATGACCTCTGTTCGGCCCATGAAAGCCAAGGCTTCCCTGGGCTTCGCTCGGCGATTGCGAGCAATCGCTGTCGCTCGTCATGCTCGCGCATGACCTCCACGGCCGCCAACGTATGTCGTGCTCCTTGCGGGGCAACATTGCGGACTTCGCCGCGATGTGGCAAGCCCCATACCCCAAGAACGATGCTCCCATAGGGAGCTAATGTAAGGAGGAAAAAATGGATTTCTTTCACTGGACAACCAAAATTGTTTCCCGGAACAAGGGAAAAACTGCCGTCGCCGCAGCAGCCTACATCAGCGGCACCAAGCTGGAAAACACTTGGGACGGCATGACCCACGATTACACCCGCAAGCGGCACGTTATCCACACGGAGGTGATGCTGCCGCCTAATGCACCGCCGGAGTACAGCGACCGCTACGTTCTCTGGAACAGCGTTGAGTGGAACGAAACCAAAGCAAACGCCCAGCTTGCCCGGTCGATCGAGTTTGCTCTGCCTGCCGAGCTGAACCATGAGCAGAACATTGCGCTGCTTCGGAAATTTGTGCAGGAGAATTTCGTGGACAAGGGCATGTGCGCTGACATTGCCTTCCATGACAAGGGTGATGGCAACCCGCACGCTCACATCCTGCTGACCATGCGTCCTCTGACACCAGATGGCAAGTGGGGTGACAAAAGCCGGTTGGAGTACATCCTTGATGCGGACGGCAACCGCATCCCAGCCAAGCAGAAAGGACGCTGGAAAACTCGCAAAGTTTACACAACCGACTGGGATGACCGCGACAACGCCGAACGCTGGCGCGCTGTTGCTGCCGACGCCATCAATGAAGCCCTGCGTGATGCTGGATTTACGCAGGGCTTTGTCGATCCAAGGAGCTATGCAGATCAGGGTGTGCAGCGCATTCCCATGGTACACGAAGGGCCGGACGCCCGCGCCATGGAGAAGCGCGGCATCCCCACGGAGGTTGGCGAACGGAACCGGGAGATTCGTCAGCAGAATAAGTTGCTCGATCAGCTGGAAGCACGGCTGGCACGGCTGAACGCCTGGGCGCAATATGAGAAAAAGAAGGATGAGCTGCTGACTGCCCAAGGCAGAGATATGTCTGGAGAGAGCCTGCGGTACAAACTCGCATCCAACATCCTTGCTTCCAGCGTGATGCCCAATCGCAAGGATCACCGCCTGCGCGACAGCACAGGGCTGCTGTCCATTATGCATGAGTACGACATCACGGATGCTGCGTCCTGTCTGGCGGCGATTCAGACAGTCAACGCGAAATTCTACGGTCTGAAAAGCAAGCGGAAGGAGAATCACGAGCTCACGCTTGAGCTGACTGTCCGGATCGAATCCTACGAGAAATGGAAGAAATATCAGAAGCATTACCGGGCATGGGAGAAGCTGCCCGAAGCCAAGCGCGCCGACTTTGAACGCAGGTATGGGTACGAGCTGCGGCAATATCGGCAGGCGGCAGACTTCTTACGCCGCTGCCAGGATGACGGAGAGAAGATCAACTACAAGGGCTGGAGGAAAGCGCTGGCGCACCTGAACAAGGAGCAGTTCATGCTGGACTACCAGATGAAGGAGCTGAAAGAGGAAGTACGCAGGCTGGAAGTCGTCAAGCGGGAATTTATCCGGGAGAATAAGCAGCAAATGCCGGAACGGCATTAACGGTAATCTGGTGTTCCTATGTGAAAACTGCAATAGTACTGTTGCACGATGAACAGTACGCGGCAAACCAAACAACAAAATGGTCAAACCCGTTGCTTCCTGCAATGTGTTGATTTCATCAGCGATTATCTCTTTTGATCCCAAAAGTAGAACGCCAGCGCGCCAGGGCCGGTGTGCGCGCCCAGCACGGTGCCGATGTGGGTTACCAGATCCACATCCCGGCTAAAGCGGGCCTTCAGCTCGGCTTTCAGCGTTTCCACAGCCTCCATGTTGTCCGCATGGGAGATGTAGATGGGGCCTTCGTCCATCTGGCGGGTGGCGAATTTATCCAGGAAGTACCGCAGCGCCGCCTTGCTGCCGCGCACCTTGGCGATGTTGATGGGCACACCATCCTCCGTCACGTGGAGGATGGGCTTGATGTTCATCAGCTTCCCGGCGAAGGCTACCGTCGGGCTGACGCGTCCGCCGCGCTTGAGATAATCCAGATCGTCCACCACAAACCAGTGGGTCACATGCTTCCTGATGCCCTCGATATACGCCGCCGTTTCCTCAATGGATGCGCCGGCGTTTTTCTTTTCCACCGCGAGATTCACCAGCATGCCCTCGCCCGCGGAGGCGGACAGGGTGTCCACCGTGATGATCGTCCGCGCCGGATACTGCGCCTGCAGCTCCTTTGCAGCGGCAACGGCGGAGCCAAAGGAGCTGCTTAGTGCCCCGGACAGGCCGATGTACAGCACATCCTTGCCCTGTGCCAGCGCTTCCTCGAAGGCCGCTTTGTAGTCTTGCGGATTGGCTGCCGCGCTTTTGGCCATGCCGCCAGCGCGCATCCGCCGGTAGAATTCCGTGATGTCCATGTCATTGTTGGCGTACAGCTTGTCCTCGCCGATGAAAGAGAAGTACATGCTGACGTACTTCACACCCTGTGCATCGAGCATTTGGGGATCAATATCGCAGGCTGTGTCGGTGTAGATCACATAATCCGCCATGGCAATGGCCTCCTTTTGAAATCTGTGAAAGAAAATCCAACGGCGGCTGCCCCAAACAGAACAGCCGCGAAGGAATTATTTGTGATGCTTTGTCAGGCCGAACGCCTTGGAGAACTCCATGACCAGCAGGGGCACGAAGATCAGGCCCAGGGCGATCAGATAGCACTTGCCGGGCAGGGCGATGAGCCCGAACGCGCCGCTGAGGGGCGTGAACACCACCAGCGCCACCAGCAGCACGGAGGTCAGCGCGGCCATGTTCAGCTTCTTGTTGCTGAACGGGCCGATCCTGAACAGGCTGTGCTCGGAGCGCATGTTGAACGCCTGCACCACCTGGGAGAGCGCCAGCACGATAAACGCCATGGTCTGGCCGCCGGCCAGCTGACCGGTGAGCTTCTCGCCCAGCCAGAAGGCAACGAGAGACAGCGTACCGAACATCACGCCCTGCAGCACCGTGCGCAGACCCAGACCGTGGGCAAAGATGCCTTCGTCCTTGGGCTTGGGCTTCTGCGTCATGATGTCGCTCTCGACGGCCTCCATACCCAGCGCAATGGCGGGCAGGCTGTCGGTGACAAGGTTGATCCACAGCAGCTGCATGGACAGCAGCGGCGACTTGTGCCACAGTAGCATGGCTACGAACACCGTGATGACTTCGCCGATGTTGGTGCCCAGCAGGAAGCCTACCACCTTGCGGATGTTGGCGTAAATGCCGCGGCCCTCGCGGACAGCATCGACGATGGTGGCGAAGTTGTCGTCGGTCAGGGTCATATCCGCTGCGCCCTTGGCCACGTCGGTGCCGGTGATGCCCATGGCACAGCCGATGTCGGCGGCTTTGAGGGCGGGTGCGTCGTTCACGCCGTCGCCGGTCATGGAGACCACCTGACCCTTTCGCTGCCATGCCTTCACGATGCGGATCTTGTTCTCAGGTGATACGCGGGCGTACACGGAGATCTTCTCCACCTGCGCATCCAGTTCGGCGTCGGTCATGGCGTCCAGCTCTGCGCCGGTGATGGCCCGGTCGCCCTTTTCCAGAATGCCCAGCTCACGGGCAATGGCGGAGGCGGTCACCACATGGTCGCCGGTGATCATCACGGGCTTGATGCCGGCCTTGCGACAGGTCTTGACGGCTTCCTTGGCCTCCGGGCGCGGCGGGTCGATCATACCCACCAGACCCAGGAAGGTCAGGTCTTTTTCCAGCACATCCGGGGTGATCTCGGCGGGCATTTCGTCCAGCTCGCGGTACGCAATGGCCAGCACACGCAGGGCGTTGCTGCTCATCTCGTCATTGACCTTGCGGGCAGATTGCATATCCCCGACGATGCAGCGAGGAGCCATCACGTCGAAGGCGCCCTTCACGATGGCGACCAGCTTGCCGTCCATGCGGCAGACGGTGGTCATCAGCTTACGGTCGGAGTCAAAGGGGATCTCCGCAAGGCGCGGATACTGCTTGTTCAGCTCCTCCTTGGGCATGCCGTTCTTGTGAGCGGCCAGCACGATGGCGGTCTCGGTGGGGTCGCCGATGTGCTTTTCTTCCTTGCCGTGGAAGGATACGGAACCGTCGCAGCACAGCGTGCCGTAGCGCAGCAGCTCGCGGATTTCAGCAGAATTGGCGGTGCTGATTCCTTCGACCTTCTTGCCCTTGTCGAGGTAGGCCTTCACCAGCGTCATGCGGTTCTGGGTGAGGGTGCCGGTCTTATCGGAGCAGATGATGGACGCGCTGCCCAGCGTTTCCACGGCGGGCAGGCGGCGGATGATGGCGTTCTTCTTCACCATGCGCTGCACGCCGATGGACAGCACGATGGTCACGATGGCGGGCAGGCCCTCAGGAATGGCGGACACAGCCAGCGAAACGGCGGTCATGAAGATCTCCAGCACCGGGATGCCGTTGGCCAGGCCCACCACGAAGATGATCGCGCAGGCCGCCAGCGCCAGCACGCCCAGATACTTGCCCAGCTGAGCCAGCTTCTGCTGCAAGGGGGTCTGGCCGTCTTCCTCGTTGTCCAGCAGGTTGGCGATCTTGCCCATTTCGGTGTTCATGCCGGTGGCGGTCACGATGGCCGTGGCCGTGCCGTAGGTGATGGAGCAGCCGGAGAACACCATGTTGGTGCGGTCGCCGATGGGGGCCTTTTCATCCACGATCACGTCCGCGTCCTTTTCGGAGGGCACGGATTCGCCGGTCAGGGCGGATTCCTCGCTCTTGAGGCTCACGCTGCGGATCAGGCGGGCGTCAGCAGGCACAAAGTCGCCCGCTTCCAGGCGGATGATATCGCCGGGCACCAGCTGGGAAGCGTCGATGACCTGCTCCTCGCCGTCACGGATGACGCGGGCGTGGGGTGCGGACATGTTTTTCAGCGCGTCCAGCGCCTTTTCGGCCTTGCTCTCCTGCATCACGCCCATCACGGCGTTCAGGATGACGATCAGCAGGATCAGCACCGGCTCGAAGAACTCCTTCGGCTCGCCCTCCACGCAGGCGATGGCGAAGGAAATGACCGCCGCGGCGATCAGGATGAGGATCATCACATCCTTGAACTGATCGGCAAAGCGCTGCAGATTGGTTTTCTTTTTCTTTTCCTGCAGCTTGTTTTCGCCGTGCTGGGCGAGGCGCTGCTGCGCCTGCTGGGCAGTAAGCCCCTGCTGCAGATTGGAATCCAGCTGACGGACGACCGCATCCGCAGCTTCATGGTGGTGGAACAAGGTTCTTCCTCCTTCTTGTCTGGTATGCGGGGTATTATAGGACGTGGCTGCACAAAAGTCATTAGACAGTTTTGCCGGAGTATCGCATTTTTGTACATCGGGGCCAAACTGTCGCATTTTTTGACACCCGCGCTGTTTTGTCAAGAAAGATTGACTTGCCCGCCGAGTCGTTTTCTGCTATAATAGTTGAAGTTAAGGGAGTAGTCTGCACGATGTGCGGTGCTGTCAACATCCTGAGCGTTGCTCTGGCAGCATCTGAAATGACGAGACTTATCT
The DNA here is from genome assembly GCA_017502305.1 of Clostridia bacterium. Taxonomy (GTDB): domain Bacteria; phylum Bacillota; class Clostridia; order Christensenellales; family Aristaeellaceae; genus UBA11524. The sequence goes on from JAFVVG010000055.1 coordinate 5,897, forward strand.
GCATGGCAGGTGGGGCTCGTCTGTTTTTATTTACCAGCCCGCCGCTTCAACAACATCAGGAGGAATGTACATGAGCATCTGGGAATTGTTCGTCGTGGCCATCGGCGTTTCCATGGACGCCTTTGCCATTGCCGTCTGCAAGGGATTGTCCGTGCAGCGGCTGGAGAGGAAGCACATGGTCACAGCCGGACTGTGGTTCGGCGGCGCGCAGGCGCTGATGCCGCTGCTGGGGTATCTGCTGGGCAGCACCTTTGCCGACGCCATCTCCGGCGTGGATCATTGGCTCACCTTCATCCTGCTGGCGCTCATCGGCCTCAACATGATCCGCGAATCCCGCGAGGAGGCGGACAAGCTGGATGATTCCTTCTCCGCCAAAGCCATGTTCCCGCTGGCAATCGCCGACAGCATCGACGCGCTGGCGGTGGGCGTGACCTTCGCCTTCCTGGACGTCGCCATTCTCCCTGCCATTTTGCTCATCGGCGTGACCACCTTCCTGTTCTCCGTCGCGGGCGTGAAGATCGGCCACCAGTTCGGGCTGCGGTACAAGTCCAGGGCGGAGGTGGCGGGCGGCGTGATTCTCATCGTCATCGGCCTGTGTGTCGTGCTGGAACACACAGGCGTGCTGTAAGGAGGCGTCACCATGGCAGATGCAAGCATCACCAAACAGGCGCTGGCCTCGTCGCTCAAGGCGCTGATGCAGGAAATGTCCTTCAGCAAGATCAGCATTTCCCACATCTGCGACCGCTGCAGCATGAACCGGCAGAGCTTCTACTATCATTTCCGCGATAAGTACGAGCTGCTGAACTGGATCTTCGACATGGATTTCCTCGAATTGCTCCAAAAGGAAAACGGGGGCGATCGTCCGGAAGGCATCGTGGTGCTGTGCAACATCCTCTACGCCAACCGGGATTTTTACCGCAGTGCCTTCTCCGTGCAGGGGCAGAACTCCCTGGCCGACCATGTGCGTGAGATCGCCCTGCCGCTGATGAAGGACAAGCTGGCGGGCGCCCTGCCGGATGACGATCCGGCCTTCTACCTCGACTTCTTCCTCGATGTGCTGCTGGGCGCCATCTTCCGCTGGATCATGGATGCAAATCCCGAACCCCCGGAGACCTTCATCCCCCATTTCTTCTCCTGCATCCTGTCCATGGCAAAGTACATCACGAAAAAATATGACTTGTGACACGCAAAAGCACCGACGAAAATCGGTGCTTTTGTATTACGCTTTTTTTAATTCGCTGCGGAGGATGTCCTTCAGCGGCGTGGTGAAGCCGTTCCAGCGGCCGGGGGCGCTTCCGTTCGTGAGGCGGAAGAAGGAGCCGTCCGCCCGGAAGCCCGCCGAGCAGGAATCGTCCGAAATGATGGTGTCGATGGTCAGCACGTCCTGCACCATGTCCCAGGGGATGGTGGCGAAGATCTGCTCACTGCGCCTGCGCCGGGTATGCTCGCAAACCGCAGTCTGTGCATCCGTACTGCAGGACGGATGAGGAACCAGCACCGCGAACAGGCCATGCAGCTCCTGGGTGTCGTAGAAGAAGTTGTCGTTCAGGATGTCCGGCACGTCGTCATCCTGATAGGTCTTGTGCAATGCATAGGGCATGCGGCGCTCGCGCAGGGCGGCGCACAGCTTGTCCGCGCCCTCCTCCGCGCCGATGCTGAACATCACATGCTCCATCGGGGCCGCTTCATCCAGCACAGCTTCGTCCACCGCGCCGGGCTCCATGAAGAGCACGAAGGCGCAGTCCGGATGGGCGGCCAGCAACGCCTCGATCTCGTGGCTCCAGGCGTTCAGCCGGACGAACCAGGTGTACACACCCAGCTCCTCCCCCTGGGACAGCAGCGAATCAACCTGCCCGGCGTGCTCCGCAAAGATGTTGGTGTCCAGGTCGAGATACATCGCCCAGGGGATGTTGAAGCCCTCCGCCGCCTCGATGCTGCGGATTTTCTTGGCACCGGCGGTGCAGCTGTTGTAACCGACGTTCATGCCCAGGCGGATGAGCCGCTCATGCTCCACGTCCTGCACAACGCTGCGGGCCAGGGCATAATAGGCGCTCTGCTCGTTGCGCTGCATCTGCTGCAAGGCATGAAAGAAGCCTTTCTGGAACCGGCTGGTACTGACGGCGCAGCCCATGTCCACCAGCTTGCGGCAGCTGCGCTCCGGGTCCTCCTGGAAGTGCCGCAGCACCTGCCGGACCATGGTCTCCACGATAATGCGGGAAGGGTTGGTTGCCATACGTTCTCCTCCGGGATGTTATGGATGCGTTGCAAGGAATTCCGTGATAAGCCGCCCGTCCGCGTAGCCCTTGTGGTAGAGCTGTTTGAGCTTCTCCGGGTCGCGGGTCAGGGTGCTGACGCCGCAGGTGTCATCCGGTGCAACGATGAGCGCCTTTCCCTGCGCAGCATGCTGCTTCGCCAGCGCCACGCTTTCGTTGTAGAGGTCGGCGCGGTGACGCATCTTCTCCGCCGCCAGGGGGTATTTCTTCTGGATGCCCCGGGCCAGCCTGGGGTCGTTGCCCGGCAGACGGACGAGATCCTTCGGCTTGGTGAGCAGCACCACCACCCGGTCGCAGCCCATGTCGAAGGCCTTCTGCACGGGCACCGGGTCCGCCAGCGCACCGTCAAAATAGGGCACGCCGTCGATCACATAGGGCTTACACACAGTGGGGATCGCGGAGGACGCCTTGCACACGCTGCAATCATCCAGGCGGATGTCGTCCTTGGTGAAATACTTGCAGCGGCCGGTCTCCGCCTCGGTGGCGACCACCAGTAGCTCCATGGGGTTATTCCGGACAGCGGCAAAGTCCAGCGGGTATTCGCCACCTGCGTTGGTCAGCGTGCCGTAGACGTAATCCAGGTCGATGAAGGAGCCTTTGCGCAGGAAATTGCCCATCCCGGCGTACTCCTTGCGCATGCCGTATTCGGTGTAGAAGACATAATTGCGGCCCCTCTGCCCGGCGGCGTAGGTGACCAGGTTCGCACTGCCTGCCGATACGCCGATGCCCACGTCAAAATGAACGCCCTGTTCCATGCAATAGTCCAGCACACCCGCCGCATAAATGCCGCGGAATCCGCCGCCAACATCCACAATACCGATGCGTTCCATGGGTCTGCCTCCTTCATCATACAGAGAACCACCTATAAGCATAGTCATTCCGCCAGTATGTGCAATAGACAAATTCCCGCATTTGTCAAAATTGCCGACAATATGCGCCGCTTGTCCAAAAAACAAACACCGGCGCAGAATTGTCTAATGACAAATTTCGCGGATGATTTTATGCTGGGGACAATCCCGAGCGGACAGAAAGGAGCAAACCCATCATGAGCATCAAGGACACCATGCAGAACGTTGCCATCAACCAGGCGCTGAAGTACATCGAGGGCAATCCTGATGAAAACATCCCCAAGCTGATGGCGCTGGCCAACAAAGTGCTGCCCGAAGGCTGGTACGGCGAGCAGCGCAAGGGCATCCAGACGGCCATCGATGAAAAGAACAACTGGTATCAGCTGATCCTGAAGCTGTATGAGCTGGATCCCGGCGTGCGCAAGGCTTTCTTCCAGAATTTCCTGTTCAACGCCAGTCTCAAGGGCAGCGCCATTCAGCAGGAAACCAAGGAGCGCGAGGGCTGCAATGTGCCGTGGGCCATCCTGCTGGATCCCACCTCCGCCTGCAATCTGCACTGCACCGGCTGCTGGGCGGCTGAGTACGGCAACCGCCTGAACCTGAGCCTTGAAACCATCGATTCCATCATCCGCCAGGGCAAGGAAATGGGTACCTATTTCTACATCTATACCGGCGGCGAACCGCTGGTACGCAAGGCAGATGTGATCAAGCTGTGCGAAATGCACCCGGACTGCGAGTTCCTGTCCTTCACCAACGGCACGCTGATTGACGAGGCTTTCTGTCAGGAAATGCTGCGGGTGAAGAACTTTGTTCCCGCCATTTCTCTGGAAGGCTTTGAGGACGCCAACGACGGCCGCCGCGGCGAGGGCGTGTACCAGAAGGTCGCCAATGCCATGCGCCTGCTCAAGGAGCACAAGCTGCCCTTCGGCATTTCTACCTGCTACACCAGCAAGAACTATGCCGACATCACCAGCGAGGAATTCTTCGATTACATGATCAATTCCGGCGCGCTGTTTGTGTGGTTCTTCCACTATATGCCCGTTGGCAATGCCGCCGCGCCCGAGCTGCTGCCCACGCCCGAACAGCGTGAATACATCTACCACAAGATCCGCGAATACCGCAGCAGCAAGGCCATCTTCTCCATAGACTTCCAGAATGACGCGGAATACGTCGGCGGCTGCATCGCCGGTGGCCGCAACTATCTGCACATCAACGCCAAGGGCGATGTGGAGCCCTGCGTGTTCATCCACTACTCCAACTGCAACATCCACGATGTAACGCTGCTGGAAGCCCTCAAGAGTCCGCTGTTCATGGCCTACAAGGAAGGTCAGCCCTTCAACGACAATATGCTGCGCCCCTGCCCGATGCTGGAAAACCCCAAAAAGCTGCATGAAATGGTCAAGGCCACCGGTGCGGTCAGCACGGATTACGAAAGTCCGGAAAGCGTGGAGCATCTGTGCGCCAAGACGGCGGTTTACGCTGCCAACTGGACGCCCAAGGCGGATGAACTCTGGAGCAAGTGCCACGGATGCACCGGCTGCAAGACGGGAGAGGGCTGCAAGTGAGTTACAAAATCACTCCCGACTACAAGATCTTCACGGACGCAACAGCGGATTTCTCCTCCAGCATGCTGCAGGGACTGCCTCGGGTTGAAGTGATTCCCATGGAGGTCACAGTCGGCGATGATCGCTTTCTGTATGGGCCGGGGAGCAATCTGTCCGTCCGGCAATTCTATGCAATGCAGCGTGGGGGTAAATACGCCACGACCTCGCAGATCAACCCGGTCGCATACAGAAAGGCTTTTGAAAAGGCGCTGAATGAAGGATACGACATCCTGTATCTCGGTTTTTCATCGGGCATGTCCGGCTGCTACAACAATGCCAGACTTTGCATGGATGAGCTTCGCACCGAGTATCCGAAGCGAAAGATCATTTGCACCGACACCCTCTGCGCTGCTGTCGGCGAGGCCTTTCTGGTGCGGGAAGCCCTGCGGAAACAGTATGAAGGTATGGACCTCGACGATCTCGCCGCATGGGTAGATGCCAATAAGCTGAAGGTGTGCCACTGGTTCACAGTGGATGTTTTCGATCATCTGAAGCACGGCGGCAGGGTATCCGCCGCTTCTGCGGCAGTGGGCGGAATGCTGAATATCAAGCCCATGCTGCATGTGGATCACGATGGCAAGCTGGGCGTGGTCAAAAAGCCGCGCGGCAGAAATAAGGCCATCAAGGAACAAATTGCTCAAATGCAAGCTGGCTGGCAGCCGGAGATCAGCCCTCTGGTTGTCATCGGACACGGCGATGATCCTGAAGCTGCTGAAAAGCTGAAACATGCTGTCGAAAACCAGTTTCCGAAGGCAGATATTCACATTGCGGAGATCGGGCCGATCATCGGCGGACACACCGGCCCCGGAATGCTGGCGCTGATTTACTGGGGAAACAATCGATAATAAAATCGTGGCAGGCTGTCCATTGCGGCGGTCTGCCATGGATGCGTTCCCCCCGTCCCCCATTCTCTGTACATAGGAGCTGACCGGCATGAAGAAACAAAACAAACTGTCCCTGCAGCGGCTGATCGGCGTGATCCTGTTCATTTCGCTGGCCTTCTCCGTCGTATATGCGTTCGTCCATTTCCTGCATGCGCCAGCCACCGCGCCGGAAGGCATGGCGCACACCAAAGTCAAGAGCGATTACCTGCTCATGCTGACGCAGTGCATCCTCGGCCTGGTGGTGATGCTGCTGCCCTCCGTCATCAACCGCAGATGGAGCGTTCCCATCCCAAGGGGCATCTACATCCTGTATTATGTGTTCCTGTACTGCGCCATCTTTCTGGGCGAGGTGTTCGACTTCTATTATGTGGTCCCGCACTGGGACGTCATTCTGCATGCGTTTTCCGGAGCCATGCTGAGCGCGCTGGGCTTCATCATGGTGGATCTGCTGAATATGAACCAGAAGGTTTCCGTCAGCCTGAGCCCCTTCTTTGAGTCGGTGTTCGCGTTCTGCTTTGCGCTGACGCTGGGCGTGCTGTGGGAGGTCTACGAGTACGCAGGCGATGCGCTGCTGGGGCTGAACATGCAGAAGACAGCGCTGGCGGACGGCACGGTGCTGACCGGCAAGGCGGCCCTGGCCGACACGATGGAGGATATCATCGTGGATACGTTGGCGGCTGCTGTTGTGGCGGTGATCGGGTTCCGGGCCAACAAGCGGAATGCTATCGCGGAGAGGGGGCAACATGAAGATCAATAAGCCCGTCAAGACGGCCATGCTGCTGATCGCTTTTGCCGTGTGCCTGAATGCGGCGGTCAATCATCTGGACGTCGTTGGGAATGTCATTGCCCGCTTTTTCGGCCTGATCGCGCCGGTGCTTGCGGGCTTCCTGCTGGCCTTTCTGCTCAGCATTCCCGTCAATGCACTGGAGAAACGGCTCATCCGGCCCCACGGCAAGCGGGTGCTGCGGCTACAGAAAGCGCTCCAGCGGCCTGTCAGCATCATCCTCAGCGTGGTGCTGATCGTCGGGGGGGTCGGATTTATCAGCTACACAGTGCTCCCCAACCTGTTTGCAAGCATTCATACATTGTTCACGAAGCTGCCATACCTCCTGGACGATCTGAAAGCAGCGCTTGCCCCGCACCGGGAGCAGATCCCGGAGATCGTCGCATGGGTCGAGGGGGTGTCCATTGACTGGTCGGGTGTCGAAACGGCGGTAGAAACCTTCTTCAAGGATGATTCTGTCCGCTTCAGCCAGATGGTCGATACGATCATTGCCTCCGCCTTTTCGGTGTTCGGCAAGATCTTCAGCATGTTCTTTGCGCTGATCATCGCCTTCACTGCCCTCAGTCAGAAGGAGCGGCTGGCGCGTCAGGCCGGGACGGTACTGTCTGCCTTCGTGCAGCCAGCCCGTGCAGAATCCATTAGCGCCTATGTCCGCAAGGTATACCGCATCTGCTCCAACTTTATTTCCGGGCAGGTGCTGGAGGCGTTCATCCTGGGGTCGATGGTTGCGGTGGCGATGCTGATCTTCCGTTTCCCGCATGTGCTGGCCATCAGCTCGCTGGTGATGCTGCTGGCGTTCATCCCCATCGTGGGTGCCTGGGTGTCCGGTGCGGTCGGCGCGGTGATGATCCTGGCCACTGCGGGCATCGGCAAGGCGCTCGGGTTTATCCTGATGATCGTCATCCTCCAGCAGATCGAGGGCAACATCGTCTACCCGCGCGTGATGGGCAAGCGGGTCGGTCTGCCGTCCCTGTGGGTGCTGGTGGCGATCACCCTCGGCAGCGGCGCGCTGGGTGCCATTGGCATGCTGGTCACGGTGCCGGTGTTCGCCGTTGTGTACCAGCTGTTCAAGGAAGCTGTGGAAAAACGAAAGAAAAAACGCATGGCTGTCCCGGCTGAAACATGATCAGCCCGGCAGCCGGGAGGGATACAATGCCAAGGGAGATCATGTTCATCCTGCTGGGATATTTATCCGGCAGCATCCTGTTTGCCAGACTATGGCTGCGGCTATTTCACCGGGAGGACGCGCTGCAGCGCAGCCGGGACGGTAACCCCGGCACCGCCAACGCATTCCAGTACGGTGGCTTCCTCTGCGGCGTGCTCACGCTCCTCTGCGACCTGATGAAGGGCTTCCTGCCGGTGTTCCTCTACCTCCGCAGCCTGGACGCCGCAGGGAACGCCTGGCTCTCGCTGATCCTCGCCGCACCAGTGCTGGGGCATGTGTTCCCGGTGTTCAGCCGTTTTCGGGGCGGTAAGGGCATCGCCACTACTTTTGGCGTGCTGCTGGGGCTCCTGCCGGAGTGGCTGCCCGCTGCAGCCCTGGCGGTGCCGTTCATCCTGTTCTCCACCGTGGTGCGAATCTGCCCCCACCGGCACAGGACGCAGGCGGCGTATCTGCTGGCCCTGCTTGGCATGCTCCTTGTGAAGGTGCACCCCTGCATTGCCGGAGGATTTCTGCTGATCGCGCTGATCGTGTGGATTCGGCTGGCCTTCAGCCGTGAACCCAAAGAAAGCATGCAGGTGAAGCTGTTATGGATGCACTGATTTTGACCTGCGGCACCGGCGGCGGACACAATACTGCAGCCCAGGCTTTGCAGGAGGAACTGCTGCGCAGAGGTCACAGCGCGCAGGTGCTGAACCCCTACCGGCTCAAGAGCGACAAGCTGGCGGACTTCATCGACCATAGCTACATCCGCATGGCGAAAAGCGCGCCGAAACTCTTTGGCGGACTGTATCAGATCGGTGACAAGTTCCGCAAATTCCCGTCCCGTTCGCCGGTGTACCACCTCAACGGCGGTATGACCGAAACCTTTGCAGCATATTTGCAGCGCCACCCGGTTGACGTCATCCTGATGACGCACTTTTTCGGCGCGCACATCCTCACGCAGATGAAAAGCAAAGGCCTGACCGCACCGCCGCAGATCATGGTGGCGACGGATTACACCTGCATCCCGCTGATGGAGGAGATCGACTGCGACGCGTACATCACGCCCGCTGTCGATCTGCATGAGGAATATCTGCAACGGGGGATTCCTGCAGACAGGCTGCATCCGCTGGGCATCCCGGTGCGCAGCGCGTTCACCGCGCCCATGAGCAAAGCCGAAGCCCGCGCCGCGCTGCATTTGTCGCCGGATGGCCGCTACGCCCTTGTTGCCGGCGGAAGCATGGGTGCTGGCGACCTGGACAAACTGCTGACCGAACTATACCGGGCTGCACAGGCGGAAAACACAAGGCTAATTGTCATCTGCGGCAGCAACACACAGCTTTACGACCGCCTGCAGCAGCAGTACGGCGAACAGCTCATCCTTGTGGGCAGGACGGAACAGATGGCCACGTACATGCGCGCCTGCGACATGCTGTTTACCAAGCCGGGCGGCTTGACTTCCACCGAGGCGGCAGTCGTGGGCATCCCGCTGGTACACATCACGCCCATTCCCGGCTGTGAAACCAGGAACCGCGCCTACTTTGAAACGCACGGCATGAGCCTCGCAGCCCGCATGCCCGCAGAGGCTGTCGATGCGCTCCGCAGCCTGAACGAACCAGCGCTCTGCCAGCAGATGGTTGAGCAGCAGCATGCGTGCATCAACGCCGGTGCTGCGTCCGACATATGCGATCTGGCGGAGATGCTTGCAGCCCATCAGCGATGAGCCCATTCCCGCCCGCATCAACAAAATCAGCCGCCCTGCTCCTGCAACGGAGGGGGACGGCTGATTTCTGTTTATTTCATGTGTGATGGATGAATCTGAACTGAGAGCTTTGTATTGTCGACAACAAAAATTTGAGAAAAGGGTACAGATATCCTTGACAAAACAACGCGAAGCAAAATCGCACGGAAATCGCCGCACATGTCGCCGATTTCCGATATAAAGTCGAAGGGCCTGCGGGCCCTCCGACACCACCCAGTTTTTTGACAGTCAGCGGACAGCTGAAAAGCTGTCCTTTTTTTCTTGACGGGACATCCTCCCGCCTTTATACTTGTCATTATATGGAATCAACACAAAGGAGGTTCCCCTATGCAGCACGGACGCGCGCCCCGCGGCTTCCTCACCGAGGACGAGAAATCCAGCCTGCCCACCGTTACCTGGGCGCTGATCAAGCGTATCCTCTCCTACCTGACCCCTTACTGGAGCAAGTTCATCATGGTGTTCGCCACCATATTGATCTCCTCGGTGCTGGGGCTTCTGCCCAGCATTATCACCGGCCGCATTGTGGACGAGGCCCTGGTGGGCGAAAGCATGGCGCTGCTCATCCGCCTTCTGCTGGCGGCGTTGGCCACCATGCTGGCCTCCCAGCTTGTATCGGTGCTCACGGCGTACCTCAACGCCTGGATCAGCCAGCACATCATCTTTGATATGAAGAACCAGATGTACGGCCACCTGCAGCGCATGAGCCACGCCTTCTTCACCTCAGAGCGGCAGGGCGACATCATCACCCGCATGAATACGGACATCAGCGGCGTTTCCGGCGTCATCTCCGGCACGCTGAGCAGCATATTGAGCAACGTGGCCACGGTGGTCACCACGCTGGTGGCCCTGTTCGGCATGAACTGGAAGATGGCCATCATCGGCGTGCTGGTGATTCCCCTTCTGATCCTCCCCACCCGCACCGCGGGCCGCACCCGCTGGAAGCTGCTTTCCGAGGGCCAGGCCAAGCACGACGAGATGAACCAGCTCATCAACGAGACCCTCTCGGTTTCCGGCAGCATGCTGACAAAGCTCTTCACCCGCGAGGAAAGCGAGTATCAGCGCTTTGTGAAGGTCAACGGCGAGGTCACCAAGCTGGCCCTGAAGGAGCAGCTTTCCGGTCGGTGGTTCTTCCTGGTGATGGGCATCTTTACCCAGCTGGGTCCGCTTTTGATCTACTTCGCCGGCGGCTACCTGATCATCGCCGCCGGGGAAACAGGCCTCACCGTGGGTACCATCACCGCCATGGTGGCCCTGGTGAACCGCCTCTACCGCCCGGTGGAATCCCTGCTCAACATCGGGGTGGACTTCACCCGGAGCCTTGCTCTGTTTACCCGCATCTTTGATTATTTCGACCGGCCCATCGATATCAAATCCCCCGAGAACGCCGTGAAGCCCGACGTGTCCGGCGCGGATATCACCTTCGAGCACGTGCGCTTCGGCTACACCGAGGAAAAGGACATCCTCACCGACATCAACTTCACCGTCCGCGCCGGGGAAATGGCCGCCATTGTGGGCCCCAGCGGCAGCGGCAAGAGCACCATCATCAACCTGATCCCCCGCCTGTGGGACGTGGACGGCGGCCGGGTGACCATCGGCGGCACGGATGTGCGCCAGTTTGACCTGACCTACCTGCGTGACCAGATCGGCATGGTGAGCCAGGACACCTACCTCTTCAACGGCACCATCCGCGAGAACCTGCTCTACGCCAGGCCCGACGCCACCGAGGAGCAGCTCATCGCCGCCTGCAAGGCCGCTTCCATCCACGATTTCATTTCCGCCCAGCCCGAGGGCTACGACACGCAAGTCGGCAACCGGGGCCTGAAGCTCTCCGGCGGCGAGAAGCAGCGCATCTCCATCGCCCGGGTGATCCTGAAGGACCCCAAGATCCTCATCCTGGACGAGGCCACCTCCGCCCTGGACTCCATTTCCGAAAGCGCCATCCAGGACGCCCTGGAAATCCTGATGCAGGGCCGCACCAGCATCGTCATCGCTCACCGGCTGTCCACCATCATGGCCGCGGACAAGATCCTGGCGCTGAACACCAGCGGCGTCATTGCCCAGTGCGGCAAGCATGAAGAGCTTCTTCAGCAGGGCGGCATCTACAAGCAGCTGTTCGATACCCAGTTCGGCCGCATGATGGCGGAAGATGATTGACGAACCGCCCCCGTTGTGATAAGATGCTGACAAATATTGTATGACAAGGAGAAATACCATGATCTACCGCAAGTTTGGCAACACCGGCGAAATGATCTCCGCCCTGGGCTTCGGCTGCATGCGCTTCCCCGAGTATGAGAAGGACGGCAAGAAGTTCGTCGATATCGAAAAGACCGACGAGATGATCGCCGAGGCCTACAAGCTGGGCGTGAACTACTTCGATACCGCCCCCTACTACTGCAACAAGAATTCCGAGGCCGCCCTGGGCCACGGCGTGAAGGGCTTCCGCGACAAGATCCTGCTCTCCACCAAGTTCCCCGGCGAGGGCGCCGAGCAACCCGGCATGTACCGCCGCCGCCTGGAAACCAGCCTCACCAACCTGGATACCGACCACGTGGATTTCTACCACTTCTGGGGCATCAACCGCAAGTATTTCGATGAGGTGATGGTCCCCTGCGGCCTGCTGGAAGAGGCCCGCAAGGCCAAGGAAGAGGGCCTCATCCGCCACATCTCCTTCTCCTTCCACGATGAGCCCAGCGCCATCAAGCACATCATCGACGGCAGCGAGGAGCGGGGCGTGCCCATGGAGAGCATGCTGGTGCAGTATAACCTGCTGGACCGCTCCAACGAGGAAATGCTGACCTACGCCCAGTCGAAGGGCCTGGGCACCGTGGCCATGGGCCCCGTGGGCGGTGGCCGCCTCAGCGCCCCCACCGAACTCTACGCTAAGCTCACCGGCGGCGCCTCCATTCCCACCTACGAGCTGGCCTTCAAGTTCGTGCTGGGCAACCCCGACCTGAACTGCGCCCTCTCCGGCATGCAGACCCTCGACATGGTGAAGCAGAACGCCGCCCTGGCCTCCAAGGCGGAGGGCTTCTCCAAGGAAGAGTGGGAGAAGCTGGGCAGCGCCATGGAGGATCTCAAGAAATTCAGCGAGCTCTACTGCACCGGCTGCAAGTATTGCCAGCCCTGCCCCGCCGGCATTGAGATTCCCGCCATCTTCAACATGTATACCTACCACAACGTGTATGGCCTCACCGGCCATGCCAAGTACATGTTCAACGAATATGTGAAAAAGGGCGGCAAGCTCCACGCCGATTGCAAGAACTGCGGCTTCTGCGAGAAGAAGTGCCCCCAGCACCTCAAAATCCGTGAACTGCTGCAGAAGGTCGAAGCGGTGTTTAATAAGTAATCACAAGCAAAACGGATGTGCCCATTGTGGGCACATCCGTTTTTTATTGGCCGGGCGTCACATCAGCCCCTGCACGAGGATGATCAGGATCAGCACCGGCAGCACAAACCGCAGGTAGTTTTTCATCCACTTGCCGGCGGGGAGCTTCATGCCGCTGCCGGTATTACATTCGGCCATGTACTTGTCATAGCCCCAGCCCCATTTGGTAACGCAGAACAGAAGATACACCAGCGAGCCGCCCGGCAGCAGCAGGTTGCTCACCAGGAAGTCCTCCATGTCCAGGATGTTTCTGCCGCCGATGGTGAAATCCCTGAGCAGGTTAAAGCCCAGAACGCAGGGCATGCTGGTCACCAGCACCAGCGCCAGGTTGATGATGGTGGCCTTTCTGCGGCTCCAGCCGAAGTAATCCATGCAATTGGCCATCAGGTTCTCAAACACGGCGATCAGCGTGGTGAAGCTGGCGAAGGTCATAAACAGGAAGAACAGCGCGCCCCACAGCCTTCCGCCGGCCATGTTGGTAAACACGTTGGGCAGCGTCTGGAAGATCAGGGGGGAGCCGGAATCCGGCGCCACGCCAAAGGCGAAGCAGGCGGGGAAGATGATCAGGCCGGACATCAGCGCCACAAAGGTATCCAGGGCGCAGACGCGCACCGCCTCGCCGGCCAGGGTCTGCTGGCGGCTCATGTAGGAGCCGAAGATCTGCATGGAGCCGATGCCCAGGCTCAGGGTGAAGAAGGCCTGGTTCATGGCGGCGGTAATCACCTTGCCAATGCCCAGTCCTGCCGCCCGCCGAAAATCCGGCATGAGGTAAAACTTGAGGCCCTCGGCGCCGCCCTTCAGCAGCACGCTGTTTACCGCCAGAACCACGATCAGCACCAGCAGGGCGGACATCATCCACTTGGAGATGCGCTCCAGGCCCTTCTGCAGGCCAAAGCTGCATACAATAAAGCCCGCCGCCACCACCAGCACCATCCACAGGGTCATTTCCCCGGGGTTGGCCTTCATGGCGTCAAACACGCCGTTGATGGCGGTACTGTCCAGGCCCTGGAAGGTACCCGTGAGAAACTTGAAGAAATAGCCCAGCATCCAGCCGGCCACGGTGGTGTAGTACATCAGCAGCACCAGGCAGCCCAGCGCGCCGGCCCAGCCATGAAAATGCCAGATGGTTCCCGGCTTTTCCAGGGCCCTGAAGGCCTTGACCGCGGTGGAGCGGCCGGCGCGGCCCACCGCCAGCTCCATGGTCAGCACCGGCACGCCCATGATGAGCAGAAACAGCAGATAAAACAGCACAAACACGCCGCCGCCATTCTCGCCGGCCACATAAGGAAAGCGCCACACGTTGCCGATGCCGATGGCACAGCCCGCGCTGACCAGAATAAAGCCCAGCCGGGAGCCGAAGCTTTCACGTTTCATAGGAGAACCTCCGAAAGGAAAAGTGTCTGTCCTATTTTACATTCTTTCTGCCCGGGTTGCAACCATAAATATTTGGTGATACAATCGAAAAAAGGAGATGATGTCATGAGCGATATGGAGAAAATCATGGTGGAACGCTTCGGCAAAGACAGCATCCTGGCCCTGGCTACCGTGGAGGATGGCATGCCCCATGTGCGCAGCGTCAACGCCTATTATGAAAACGGCTCCTTTTATGTGATCACCTACGCCCTTTCCGGCAAGATGCGGCAGATCGGCAAAAATCCTGCCGTGGCCCTGGCCGGGGATTGGTACACCGCACAAGGCGCCGGCGAAAGCCTTGGCTGGGTGGGCGCCCCGGAAAACGCAGCCATCACGGCAAAGCTCCAGCAGGTTTTCGCCTCCTGGATCGACAACGGGCACACCAACTTCGGGGATGTGAATACCATCATCCTGCGCATCCGCGTCACCAGCGCTGTGCTTTTTGACCATGGCAGGCGATATGAGCTGTAACGGAATCCGCGTGTTCGCCTTGCGTTCCCCTAAATTCGTAGTATAATGGACCCGTGAGGTGATTCCATGGAACAGACCAACATGTTCGCGGGGGAAGTGCCCCAGCCCCTGGCCTCCCGGATGCGGCCCGCCTCCCTGGAGGAGTTTGCCGGGCAGAAGCATCTGCTGGGGCCGGGCAAGGTGCTGCGGCGGCTCATTGAGAGCGACAGCATCTCCTCCATGATTTTCTGGGGGCCGCCGGGCGTGGGCAAAACCACCCTGGCCCGGATCATCGCCCAGAAGACGAAATCCCAGTTCATTGATTTTTCCGCCGTGACCAGCGGCATCAAGGAAATCCGCCAGGTGATGCTCAAGGCTGATGAAGCCCGGCTTTTCGGCACCCGCACCATTGTGTTTGTGGACGAGATCCACCGCTTCAACAAGGCCCAGCAGGACGCCTTCCTCCCCTTTGTGGAAAAGGGCAGCATCATCCTCATCGGCGCCACCACGGAGAACCCCTCCTTCGAGGTCAACGGCGCTCTGCTTTCCCGGTGCAAGGTTTTTGTGCTGCAAAGCCTGACCAACGACGATCTGGTGGTGCTGATGGAGCGGGCCATCCACGATGAACGCGGCTTTGGCCGTCAAAAGGTCATCATGCCGGAAAACATGCTGGAGGCCATTGCCACCTTCGCCAACGGCGACGCCCGCGCGGCGCTTTCCACCCTGGAAATGGTGGTGCTCAACGGCGATACCAACGGGGAGACCGTAACCATCACCCCGGAAACCCTGGAGCAATGCACCTCCAAGAAGTCCCTCCTGTACGACAAGGGCGGCGAGGAGCATTACAACCTGATCTCCGCCCTGCACAAATCCATGCGCAATTCCGACCCGGATGCCGCCGTGTACTGGCTGGCCCGCATGCTGGAAGCCGGCGAGGACCCCCTCTACGTGGCACGGCGGGTAACCCGCTTCGCCAGCGAGGACATCGGCCTGGCGGACAGCCGGGCCCTGGAGGTGGCGGTGGCCGCCTATCAGGCCTGCCACTACATCGGCATGCCGGAGTGCTCCGTGCACCTGACCCACGCGGTGGTGTATATGGCCATGGCCCCCAAGTCCAACGCCCTGTACGTGGCCTATGGCGAGGCCCGCAAGGACGCCCTGACCCAGCTGGCGGAGCCCGTGCCCCTGGTGATCCGCAACGCTCCCACCGCCCTGATGCAAAACCTGAAATACGGCCAGGGCTACCAGTATGCCCATGATGCCAAAGAGAAGCTCACCAACATGCAGTGCCTGCCGGATTCCCTTATGGGCCGGGAATACTACCGCCCCACGGAAGAGGGCCTGGAGGCACGGTACAAGGAGCGCCTGGAGCAGATCAAGCAATGGAAAAAAGAGCATAAGTAATCAGGAGCGCTCTCAGAAATCGAGAGCGCTCTTGCAAATTGAGTGCTGTACACGCCGCCACATCCGGCTTATACTGGCATCACGACGCGTCAATAACGAAAAGGAAGTGATTCTGTGAACCTCCTTGCCGCCAACCTGCGCCGCCTGCGGCTTGAGAAGAAGCTGACTCAGGAGCAGCTTGCCGAGAGACTCGGCGTGAGCAGCCAGTCTGTTTCCCGGTGGGAGACCTGCGTCACCTATCCCGATGTGATGCTGCTGCCGGAGCTGGCGAAAATCTTCGGCGTGCTGGTGGATGACCTGTTCCGCCCCTTCCCCAATGGCTATGACAGCAACGCCCAGCGGCTGCTGGCTGTGTATGAGCGCAGCCACAAGCCGGAGGATTTCCTCGCTGCGGTGGAAGAATACGAAAAGCTGTTCCGTGCCGGCGCCGCCACCGCCAACGACTGGCGCAGCTATGGCGTGCTGCACGAATACATGGTGTGCCACTGCATCAAAAAAGCCACGGGCAGCTTCAGCCAGGCCATGGACATGAGCCGCCGCGCTGATCCCGGGATGTTCCACCGCACGCTGCGGCAAAGCATTCTGCTGCGCTGCCGCATCGGTCAGGGGGAAGCCTGCTCCCGGGAGCGTGAAGCCGCCGCCAATGAGGCGCCTGATAATCCCCAGGTGTGGATCGACCTTGCCCATGCGTATTTCTTCAGCGGCCAGCCGGAACAAGCGCTGGAGACCTGCGAGAAAGCCCTGGCACGCTTCCCGGAGGAAGGAGCGCTGCACGTTTACGCCGGTGACGCCTGCCGGGAGCTGAAGCGCTACGATCAGGCCTTCCCCCACTGGGAGCGGGCCGTTCAGCTGGATGCGAAATACATGGACGCCATGTTCTCCATGGCCTTCTGCCGGGGGGAAATGGGCCAGTTTGACAAAGCCGCCGCGCTTTGGGAGGAGATCTCCCAGCGGCTGGAAGCACAGGGCCTGGCGGAAGAGGCCGTCATGCCCCGGAACATGGCGGAAAAGTGCCGCGCCCAGGTGTTTGCCTGATGCCATCAAAAAAAGAGATTGCACGCCCCGGGCGGGGGCGGACAATCTCTCAGGTTCCCTTTCGCAAGGGAGCCTTTTTTATTTTACCACCAGGCTGCCGTTCTCCGCATCCACCACCATGGTGGTGCCAGGCTGTACGTCGGCAGCGATGATCCTGCGGGCCACCAGGGTTTCCACACGGGACTGCAGGTAGCGCTTCAGGGGGCGCGCGCCGTAGATGGGGTCAAAGCCCTGCTCAATGACCATTTCGATGGCCGCGGGGGTCAGGCTCACGGAGAGCTGCCGGTCACGCAGGCGGCGGTTCAGGCCCTGCAGCATCAGCTCCACAATGCGGCTGATCTGGCTGCGGGTCAGGGGCTTGTAATAGACAATCTCATCAATGCGGTTGAGGAACTCCGGCCGGAAGTGGGTCTTCAGCAGGCGATCCACCTGGGCACGGGCAGCTTCGGAGATTTCGCCCTCCTGGATGCCCTCGAGGATATACTCGCTGCCCAGATTGCTGGTCATGATAAGAATGGTGTTCTTGAAATCCACCGTGCGGCCCTGGGAATCGGTGATGCGACCGTCGTCCAGCACCTGCAGAAGCACGTTGAATACGTCCGGATGGGCCTTTTCCACCTCGTCGAAGAGCACTACGGAATAGGGGCGGCGGCGCACGGCCTCGGTGAGCTGGCCGCCCTCGTCATAGCCCACATAGCCGGGAGGCGCGCCGATGAGGCGGCTGACGCTGAACTTCTCCATGTACTCGGACATATCGATGCGCACCATGTTCTTTTCATCGTCGAAGAGGGACTGTGCCAGGGCCTTGGCCAGCTCCGTCTTGCCTACGCCGGTGGGGCCCAGGAACAGGAAGCTGCCCAGGGGGCGGTTGGGGTCCTGGATGCCGGCACGGCTGCGAAGAATGGCCTCGCAGACCTTGGTCACGGCCTCATCCTGGCCAATGACCCGCTGGTGCAGAACGTCCTCCAGGTGGAGCAGCTTCTCCCGCTCACCTTCCATCAGCTTCTGCACGGGGATGCCGGTCCAGCGGCCTACAATGCGGGCGATCTCTTCCTCGGTGACCTTATCGCGCAGCAGGCTGCTTTCGCCCTTGGATTGCTCGGCAATGGCTTCTTCCTCCGCCAGCTCTTTCTGGAGCCGGGGCAGCTCGCCGTATTTCAGCTCGGCGGCCCTGTTCAGGTCGTAGGCGCGCTCAGCCTTCTCGATGTCGGCGTTCACCCGCTCGATATCCTCACGGAGCTTTGTCACCTTGGCGATGGCGTTCTTCTCGTTTTCCCAGCGGGCCTTCATGGCGTTGAAGGTCTCCCGCTGCTCCGCCAGCTCCTTCTGGACTTCCTCCAGATGGGCCCGGGTGATGGCGTCCTCGTCCTTCTTCAGGGCGGCTTCCTCGATCTCCAGCTGCATGATGCGGCGGCGGATATCGTCCAGCTCCGTGGGCAGGGAATCGATCTCCGTGCGGATCATGGCGCAGGCCTCGTCCACCAGGTCGATGGCCTTATCGGGCAGGAAGCGGTCGGTGATGTAGCGGTTGGACAGGGTGGCGGCGGCGATCAGCGCGCCGTCCTGGATCTTTACGCCGTGGAACACCTCGTAGCGTTCCTTCAGGCCACGGAGGATGGCGATGCTGTCCTCCACCGTGGGCTCGCCCACCATCACCGGCTGGAAGCGTCGTTCCAGGGCAGCGTCCTTTTCGATATACTGGCGGTATTCGTTCAGCGTAGTAGCGCCGATGCAGTGCAGTTCGCCCCGGGCCAGCATGGGCTTGAGCAGATTGCCCGCGTCCATGGCGCCATCCGCCTTGCCCGCGCCCACAATGGTGTGCAGCTCATCGATGAACAGAATGATACGGCCTTCGCTCTTCTTGATCTCCGCCAGCACGGCCTTGAGGCGCTCCTCAAACTCGCCCCGGAACTTGGCGCCGGCAATCAGGCTGCCCATGTCCAGGGAGAAGATGGTACGGTCCTTCAGGGAGTCCGGCACGTCGCCCCTTACGATCCGCTGGGCCAGGCCCTCGGCGATGGCGGTTTTGCCCACGCCGGGTTCGCCGATGAGCACGGGGTTGTTCTTGGTCTTGCGGGAAAGGATGCGGATCACGTTGCGGATCTCGCTGTCGCGGCCGATCACCGGATCCAGCTTCTGCTGCCGGGCCAGATCCACCAGGTCGGAACCGTACTTCTTCAGGGCGTCATATGTTTCCTCGGGGCTGTCGGTGGTCACGCGGGTAGCGCCCCGCACCTGGCTCAGGGCCTTGAGGAATTCGGCCTCCTGATAATTGAAGGTGCGCAGGATGTCCTTCATCCGGGTATTGGGCTTGGCGCACAGGCCCATCCACACATGCTCCACAGAAAGGTACTCGTCCTTCATCTGTTTGGCGCGGGCTTCTGCCTCCTGCAGAGCCTTGTCCACATCCGGGGAAATATACACCTTGTCCGCCTCACGGCCGGGGCCGGACACCCGGGGAATGCGGTTCAGTCCATCGGCAACGGCCTTGCGCAGTCCCTCCACATGCATGCCGCACTTCTTCAGCAGCTGGGGGATCAGGCTGTTATCGTCTTCCAGCAGGGCCAGCAGCAGATGCTCCTGATCCACCTGCATATGCTGATATTCCACCGCCATGCTCTGGGCGCGCTGCAGCGCCTCGATGGTCTTCTGGGTCAGCTGGTTCATATTCATCATACATTCCTCCTTTGGGAAGTTTGACTTTCTTTGACCTTCACAAGCACATTGTACATCAAATGCTGAAAATGTCAAGAGGGAATTTGTTCACTTCTTTTTGCTGCACAGTTCGCCCCTACATTTATCCTTGACAAAATAGTGCAGAAAAACTTGCAATATACAACCTTCTATGTTAGATTGAAAGAGAATTTTACAAGCGATGGAGTGATCGGCTATGCCTAATTTCAACCTTACCGATGAAATTTTCCAGGGCGCCGCGGCCAAGTATGCCACGCCCTTCCATCTTTACGACGAGGCGGGCATCCGCCGCAACGCCCGGGCGCTGAAGGCCGCCTTCTCCTGGTGCGAGGATTTCCAGGAGTATTTCGCCGTGAAAGCCCTGCCCAATCCCACCGTGCTGCGCATCCTGAAGGAAGAAGGCTGCGGCGTGGACTGCTCCAGCGAAACCGAGCTGCTCCTTTCCGAGGCCCTGGGCTTTGCCGGCCGGGACGTGATGTTCTCCGCCAATAATATGCCCCCCCAGGAGTTTGACCATGCCCGTGCCCTGGGCGCTTATATCAACCTGGACGATATCACCCACATTGATATCCTCAAGGAGCACGGCGGCATTCCGGAGTGCATCTGCTGCCGCTACAACCCCGGCGGAGATTTTAAGATCGGCACCGCCATCATGGGCAACCCCGGCGACGCCAAGTACGGCTTCACCTATCCCCAGCTGCAGGAGGGCCTCAAAAAGCTGAAGGAGCTGGGTGCCAAGGAGTTTGGCCTCCACGCCTTCCTTTCCAGCAACAATACCGACAACAGCTACTACCCCACCCTGGCCAAGATCCTCTTCAAGTGCGGCAAGGACCTGGCGGAGGAAACCGGCCTGAAACTGAATTTCATCAACCTTTCCGGCGGCGTGGGCATCCCCTACCGCCCCGACCAGGAAAAGACCGATATCATGCAGGTGGGCGAAGGCGTGCGCCAGGCCTATGAGGCCGTGTTCCCCCACGGCGGCGTGGCCATCAAGACCGAGCTGGGCCGCTGGATGACCGGCTCCGAGGGCTGGCTGGTGACCCATGCCACCCACCACAAGGACACCTATAAGCATTACATCGGCGTGGACGCCTGCGCCGTGAACCTGATGCGCCCCGCCATGTACGGCGCCTACCACCACATCACCGTGTGCGGCAAGAATAACCTGCCCTGCGACCACGTTTATGATGTGGCCGGCGCCCTGTGCGAGAACAACGATAAGTTCGCCATCGACCGTGAGCTGCCCGAAATCACCGAGGGCGACCTGCTGGTGATCCACGATACCGGCGCCCACGGCTATGCCATGGGTTACAACTACAACGGCCGCCTGCGCTCCGCCGAGGTGCTCTACCGCGAGGACGGCTCCTACCAGCTGATCCGCCGCGCCGAGCGCCCCGAGGATTACTTCGCCACCCTGGACATCGACCCCGTGGCGGAAAAGCTGAACCTGAAGTAAGGAGAGACAACCATGAAGTGGCTCATCGCCTCTGATATCCACGGCTCCGCTTTCTGGTGCGAAAAGCTGCTCGCCGCCTACAAGGCCGAGAGAGCTGACCACCTGCTGCTCCTGGGCGACGTGCTCTACCATGGCCCCCGTAACGACCTGCCGGAAGGCTATGCCCCCAAGCAGGTCATCGCCATGCTCAACGCCATGAAGGATGAGATCCTCTGCGTGCGCGGCAACTGTGAGGCCGAGGTGGACCAGATGGTGCTGGAATTCCCCGTGCTGGCGGATTACGCCCTGCTGTGCGAGGGAACAAAGCTCATCTACTGCACCCACGGCCACGTGTACAACACCGGCAAGTTGCCGCCCCTGCGCCAGGGTGACGTGCTGCTCCACGGCCACACGCACATCCCCGCCTGGGAGGATCACGGTAGCTACCGCTACCTGAACCCCGGCTCCGTGAGCATCCCCAAGGAGAACAGCTGGCACGGCTATATGGTGCTGGAAAACGGTCTGTTCATCTGGAAGGATTTTGAGGGCAACGTGCATAACAAGATGACGCTGTAACAAAAAAAGGATGGCTTTACGCCATCCTTTTTACATTGCTTTTATGGCCGCTTCCAGCCCCCGGACGATCTCCTCCAGGGGCAGGCTGGGCACGCCCTCCGCCGCCTGTTCAGGCAGGAAGGGCACATGGATGAACCCCGCCTGTACCGCAGTGCCCTGGTAATGATTCAGCACGGTGTAGAGCACGTCGTTGCACACAAAGGCCCCCGCGGAATAGGAAAGCCCGCAGGGCAGGCCCGCTTCCTTCATGGCGGCCACCATATCCCGCACAGGCAGGGTAGCGAAATACGCCGCCGGGCCGCCAGGAACCACCGGCACGTTCACAGGCTGATTGCCCTGGTTATCCGGGATGCCCGCCTCCCGCAGGTTGATGCCCACCACCTCCGGGGTGATGCCCTTGCGGCCGCCGGCCTGACCCACGCTGATGATGGCCGCCGGCCCGCAAGCCGCCGCTTTTTTCAGCAGGGTTTCCGCCGCCCGGCCAAACACCGTGGGCAGCTGTAGCTTGATGAGCTCGTATCCCCCGATGGTATCCGGCAGGCGCTTCACCGCCTCCCAGGAGGGATTCACCGTTTCGCCGCCAAAGGGGTCAAAGCCGGTGATCAGCAGCTTCTTCATCGCTTCTCTTCCTTTCTTGCCACAAACACATAACGGGCCATCTTTTCCCGGAAGCTCTCGTAGGGTTCCAGGGCGCAGTCCGTCTGACCCATGAGCATATCATACCACATGGCGTTGCCCTCCGCCAGAAATTCCGCATGAAATTTTTGCGCGCACAGCCGTTTATGCCGCAAAAGATCATAGCATTCCCGGGTGATGTCCTCTGCCTGGAAGGTCATGCCGTGCCACGCCAGCGCCCGGGCCAGCACGGTGGTTCCGGCGTTTTCCGTGCGGGGCTGCACATCCCCTTCCTGATACAGGGCAAACAGCACGCCGCCGGGCTTCAGCCAGCGCTTCATCTGCCCCACAAAGGCCGTCATGTCCGGCGCGAAATACAGCGTATCCAGAGCGGTGATCAGGTCAAAGCTGTGTTCGGGATAGTCGATCTCCCCCATGGCGCCCACCCGGAAATCTCCCTTGTGCAGCTCCCCGGCGGTGGCGATGGCCGCTTCGGCATAGTCAAAGCCATGGATCTCCCCGCCCAGCCGCGCTTGCAGCCAGGCGATCATCTTGCCATTGCCGCAGCCCACGTCCAGCAGGCGCAGGTTTTCATCAGGCCGCACATATTCCAGCACACGGGCAATTTGCCGCACGTCGCTGAAGCCATCCTGGGAAAAGTCCTCCCCGAAGGCTTCACGGCAGTAGCTGCCGAAGGCCCAGGAGGATCGGGCCATGGCATAGAATTTCTCGTAGGCCGAGTGAAAAAGCAATTCTTCCATATGTCTCCTGGCAAACAGCGCCGCATGGAATCATCCATGCGGCGCTGCGCTTATTAGGGTTTAGTTTTCACGCTTGCGGAGGATCACCGTCACGCCAGCCAGGCCGCAGCCAGCCAGCATGGTCATCAGCATCCACAGCGCCAGGGGCGTACCGTCGCCGGTCTGAGGAATCTTCGTGTTCACGATGGTGCCGCCGTTGTAGGCGCAATCGGTCACAGAAGCGTTCTCGCCCTTGTTCACATAGGTCGTGGTGAAGCCGGTCACCTCGGTCTCCTTCACGGTGTACACCGCAGGCTGTCCGTTCACGGTGGCGGGCAGGTCGTTGTAGGTGTAATAGCCGTTGGCGTCCGGGGCGGGGGTAGAGGCGGTGTATACCACGCCGTTGCAATACAGCGTCAGCTGGATGGCAGGCGCCGTCTCGCCCTGGGCCAGGCCGGACCATTCCTTCTTCACAGAGAAGCTGGTCAGCGCCTGGTTGATGATCTTGCCGCCGTTGTAGGCGCAATCGGTCTTGTCGGCATTGGGAGCCACGTTTTCATAGGTGGTGGTATAGCCCGCCATGGCGGTTTCCTTCACCGTGTAAACGATCTCCTTGCCTTCCGCGTCAACCATCGCCAGGTCAGCGTAGGTGTAGGTGTTGCCGTTCCTGGTCACAGCGGGCTGGGGATCCATGGCCACGCCGTTGGCATACAGGGTCAGCTGGATCTCACCGGCGTCCTCGCCCTGCCAGACCTTATCCACCGTGAAGCTCACCTGCTTCAGCGTGTTCTGGAACCTGGCCACGCTCACGCCGCTCTCGGTGATCGTGCCGGTGGCGGCAGTTGCCTGGGCACCGTTGACCTGCGTCTCGTAGCGGGCGTCGGCCTGCTCGGTAACGGTGTAGGTCACGCCTGCGCGCAGGCCGTGGATCACCATGGTCTCGTTATCCTTCAGGGATACGGTCGCCTTGGCGCCGCTTTCGGTGGCGGTAAACACCACGTTCTCGGCAGCCACGCCGTTCAGGGTTGCCTCATAGCTGCCCTCCACGGGGCCGTTTCCGCCGGCAAGCTCCACGTCAAACAGGAAGCTCTCTTCCACCTGAGTGCTGGCCACAACGGTCTTGCTCAGGGTCAGGGCGCCGCGCAGCGGGAAGTCGCTCACAGGCACAAACACAGGCTCTTCGGGGTCCGCATCCTTGTCCACAACCACCTTGTAGGGCAGCGGGTCAATCTCGTATCCCTCGGGCGCCTTGGTTTCCTTCACCCAGTAGATGCCCTCGGGCACGTTCTCCAGGATGCCGGTGCCGTCTTCACCCGTGGTGATGTCGGCAAACTTGTGCTCGGGCAGGCATTCCTCGTCGGTATACACGGTGTACACCGCGCCAGGCAGCTTCTTCTCGGGATCCAGCCTGTCACTCTTCTCCAGTTTCAGGCTGGCCAGCTTGTCATTGGTCACATAGGTACCGTTCACCATGGCGGTATCGTCCTTCACCACCGTCACGATGTAGACCTTTTCGGTATCGGCAGCATAGCCTTCGGGAGCCTTGGTTTCCTTCACGTAGTAGGTGCCCACAGGCAGACCGGTCAGGATGCCCGCGCCGCTCTCGCCGGTGATGATGACGCCCTTCTTCACAGTGCATTCCGCATCGCTGTATACGAAGAACTCAGCGCCAGCCAGGCCCTTGGTGGTATCCCGGCTGTCCACCTTCATCACGCCGATGTTGCCCTTGCTCTGGGTGTAGTTGTTCACGAAGTTCAGGGCCGCGACGTCCTTGTCAGCGGTCACATTCAGCGTGCCGTCGCCGTTGTCCTCCACGGTCACCGTGATTTCATACACAGTGCTGTCGTAGGTGATCTCGCCGTCGGTGCCCACAACTTCCTTCACGGTGTAGGCATGCTCGCCCACGTCCGCCAGGGTGTAAGTGATCTTGCTGAAGGCGATCTTGCCGTCAGCGTCGTTCTTCACCGTCTCGATGACCTTGCCCGCGGCGTCAATCAGCTGGAAGCTGAACTCGTCCGTAGCCAGGTCGCGGCCCTCCAGCGTCTTCACGCCGGAGAAGACGATCTCGCCGTCGGCCGTGTACTCGGTGTAGGTGTTCACGAAGTCCAGCGCCGTGACGTCCTTGTCGGCGGTCACATTCAGCGTACCATCGCCGTTGTCCTCCACGGTCACCGTGATCTCATACACGGTGCTGTCATAGGTGATCTCGCCGTCGGTGCCCGCGACTTCCTTCACGGTGTAGGCATGCTCGCCCACGTCCGCCAGGGTGTAAGTGATCTTGCTGAAGGCGATCTTGCCGTCAGCGTCGTTCTTCACCGTCTCGATGACCTTGCCCTCAGCGTCAATCAGCTGGAAGCTGAACTCGTCCGCAGCCAGGTCGCGGCCCTCCAGCGTCTTCACGCCGGAGAAGACGATCTCGCCCTCGGCCTTGTACTCGGTGTAGGTGTTCGCGAAGTTCAGCGCCGTGACGTCCTTGTCGGCGGTCACCTTCAGCGTACCGTCGCCATTGTCAGCCACGGTCACCGTGATCTCATACACGGTGCTGTCGTAGGTGATTTCCTTGTCTTCGCCGGTCACTTCCTTCACGGTGTAGGCATGCTCACCCACGTCCGCCAGGGTGTAAGTGATCTTGCTGAAGGCGATCTTGCCGTCAGCGTCGTTCTTCACCGTCTCGACGACCTTGCCCGCGGCGTCAATCAGCTGGAAGCTGAACTCGCCCTCGGTCAGGTCGCGGCCTTCCAGCGTCTTCTCGCCGGAGAAGACGATCTCGCCGTC
>JAFVVG010000005.1 GCA_017502305.1 Clostridia bacterium
CTGTTATCTATAGAGGGCGCAATTATTCGCACTGTTCCAGTGCATTGCGTTTGTCCACGTACATATGCAAACGAGCATCCAAACAGCGGATGCTCGTTTGTTCGTTACCGGATAAATTGTTCCTTCAGAACTCTCCTGCCATTCGGATGCTCTTTTGCTTATGCAGGTTTACAAACGCAATGCACTCGAATGGTGCGTATAATTGCGCCCTCCACAAATGATGGAAGAAAGTGATTGTTGTCTGCTCAATAAATTGGCATTTGACACTCCGACAAACTGATATTTATCTCACACTTTCTTGGTATCACTGCAACTGAATTTTGTAATATAAGTAATCACCTGAAAAGGCTGCTTCATCACTATTTTCCCTCTTGTCGTATAAAACAAATCCTACACTTTCGTAATTTCTTGGTGCAATTAGATTACTATTCGTACATACTCGTATCTCCCTTAATCCTTCATATGCTTTTATACGCTGGATAGCCTCACTCAGCTGAGTTTTACCGAAACCCTTTCCCTTATATTTTGTTCTTATACCATTATGTCCTATTTCTACATATTCAGGTCTGTTTCTCGGGTCCCAACATATAAATCCTATTGGTTCGCCTTTATAGCAAGTTACAAAACCATATTTATCAGCAATATCAGGGTTATCGAAGAAAAATGCGTCTGACTTCTTCCAGTTTTCATCCCAACAGATAGCACACCTTTCATCAAATGAGTATGCATCCTTTAAAATATCATACATAATACCTCTATTAAAATCGGTAAATCTTCTAAATTCTATATCCATAGCATCTCACCTAAAAATTCAAGTTTATCGCTTTCATTCTATCACGCAGAACAAAAAGCAGCAAGCCTTAGCGGGCTTGCTGCTGGCATTTCTTGGGTTGTAAAGCGAAGGATAACTTCTTCCTTTTCACTACCCCTATTGCTCCGTCTTTTTTCGTGGGCTATTAATCGAGATCAACAAACTCCACCAGTTCCGCGTCGCCATCCAGCTGGCGGCCGGTGAAGGCAAATTCCGCGCCGATGCGCTCCATCTCGCCGGACTGGTTGTCGTAGGGGTCAACACGCAGGGCGTGCATTTCCGGCACCAAGGGCGCCTGATATTCCCGGTTAGCCACCAGGCGCATGGGGTCCAGGTTACCAAAGTAGAAGGCATGGCGCTCGGCGCTGCCGTTGCGGTTGGCGCCACCGCCATAGCTGGGATCGCAGAACAGCCAGCCCCAGCCCTCCAGGTAGAACTGGGCCCAGTCATGGCTGCCCACGTAATCCTCGTCGATGCTCATGCCGCTCTGCCAGCGGGCGGGAATGCCCGAAATGCGGCACAGAATGATGAACAACAGCGCCTGCAGGCCGCAATCGCCCTTCAGGTTCACGGCGCAGTACTCGCCCAGGTCATCCACCTGGAAGTAATCCCGCATGAAGGAATACTTCACCTTGGTGGTCACAAACTCATAGAACTTCCAGGCCTTGCCCACTGGGGTAGTCTCGCCCTTGGCCAGGTCCGCCGCCAGCGCCTTCAGATAGGGCGTGAAGCGGATGTAGGCGCCGCTCTCGGCCAGGTCGGCCTCGCAGGGGGGCAGGGCATTGGGGTAAAGGGGTTCCGCCGGGGCGGGGGCATTCAGCGGATCAGCATATTTGATGCAGCTCACATAGCTGTACTTGATGGCAAACTTCTGCCATTCCTTCAATTCACGCTTCCACCAGGCGGTACGGGCCAGGGCGTCCTCGGGGCCGATGCCATCCGGGTCGCCCTCCAGCAGGGTCATCTCGCTCTGCTGGGCACCGGCCGCCGGGAAGGGCAGGTGGGCCAGGTATTCGCCTGGCTCAAAGGCATCCTCGTCGCAGTAAACGGAGGTGGCCAGGGTGATGCGGCGGCGCAGATAACCCTTTTCCTTAATCGTCTTGATCATGGGATCCAGCCAGGGGCTGTTGGGGGAAACCTCCTTGCCGGCCTTGCGCTTCAGCTCGGGATATTTGGCAATGGTCTTGTGGAAGCGCACGAAATAGCGCTTCTCGCCATTGATATAGATGAAATCCACCTTGCCGGCCATTTCCCACTGCTCCAGCTCCTCATCGGTCATGCCGGGCACCAGCTCCTGCAGCTTTTCCAGGGCCTGCGCCCTATTCCAGGGATACTGGGTGGGCAGGCGGCGGATACGTTCCTTCTCGCATACCAGGCGGGCCCGGAGCATTTCCGGCAGGTCTTCCTGCAGGCGGATGTCAATGGCCTTCATGGCGCCTTCCAGGTCGCCGGCCCACTTGCGCTTGAGGATGTCCTCCGGCAGGGGCATGGACAGGGAATCAACACAAAGATCAATATTCATGATCGTACCTCCCATGGATGATGTGCCCATTGTAGCACAGTTTTCGCCCCCATGGCGGGAAAAAGCAGGGAAAGAACAATCACCGCCTGCTTTCCAGAAATTTGACCTCCCGGCGATAGTGCTCGGCGTCGCCGTTTTCCAGCATGCGGGTGAACACCGGGTCGCCCTCCGCCGCCTTGCCCTCGATAAGCTCCACCATGCCACGGATACGCCGGATCACCCACTCGTACCAGTCCTCCGGCTGCTCCATGCCATAGGCCTCAAAGAAGCGGCGCACACGCTCACGCCGGCCATCTTCCTCCTCCAGGCGGTAGCTGGCCAGGGGTACGCAGGTATACAGCGTGTAGGAAATGTCCCACATGCGGGGGCCCGGGGCGGCCACGTCAAAATCGATGAGCCCGGTCATCACGTTGTTTTGATAAACAAAATTATAGGGCGCCGCGTCGTTGTGGCAGATGACCTCCCACTCGCTCCGGGGGAAGCGCACATTGGGCCAGTCCGCCACCCGGGGCAGGAAGCCGGCGGAGGCGTCGTGATACCGCCGCAGGAACCGGGCCGCAGCCAGCAGGTTTTCCTCCGACCAGATGAAGGGTTCGCAGTCCGGGAAGGCATCGCCCACGCTTTCGCCGGGCAGGAAGGTGAGCATCTCTCTGCCCTGTTCGTCAATGCCACGGAACCGGGGAATGCCCTCAAAGCCCTGCTCTTCCATGTAGCGCAGAAAATCATGGGTGCCCTTGTGCCAGGCGGCGCCCCGGTGCAGCACATCCCCCTGCTTTTCCAGGGAGGCGTTCATGCTGCCCCCGGCCAGGATCTCCTTCCCGGTGATCTCCCCCAGGGCCCACGCAGCAAAGGCACGGCCATCCACGGTGCACGCATCCCCGGTTTGATACGCAGTCAGCGCCGCGCGGATCACGCCGTGGTGCTCCTCCGGCAGGTTCGCCAACCCCCAGGCGCCGCCCTGCTCCTTGCTGAGCACCGCCCCCTCCCGCCAGGCCGCCATTACACGGCACAGGTTCAGGATCACATACACGGGATTCTCCCGCACGTCTTCCACGGCATTTTCCACATCGCCAAGGATGCTGGCCAGGTAGTCTTCACGCTTCACTTCGCCAAAGATTTCTTTCACGGGCGCGCCCCAGATCGTCTTGCCAACGGCACGGGTCACGGTGAAGTGGGCCGCCAGGTCGGGGTCCTCCCCCTTCATGCGTGCCACGTAGCCCATCACGTCCTGCTGACAGGCCGCTTTATGAGCATTGGAGAAATGCAGGCAGAACGGCACCGGATGCACCGGCGCGGCGCAGTCTTTCGCCAGAACCACGCTCATCTCAAAGCCCTTGGCCGGAGCGTGTTCATCCAGCAGCAGGAGGATCTCCAGCATACGGGCCTTCTGCTCCTCCGTGGGCGGCTGTTCCACCACCACAAGGAAATCCATGTCGCTCTGCGCCGGATCAAAGCAGCCAAAGGCCATGCTGCCGTGGGCATACACGCCTGTCAGATCATCTCCAAGGATGTGGTGATACTCCCGGGCAATGGTGTGCAGCAGCGCCCAAGCCTCCGCTCGCAGATATATCTCCCGCACAGAAAGACCAGACTTCTGCCGCTGGTAGAAATCCACCAGGTTCCTCACCTGCCGGAAGAAACCGATGTCCCCGTACAGCTGGAGCAGATAAAACTCCGCAAGCCCCTCCGTCAAGGGCCAGGTGTCCATGTTCTGGAAGGCCGCCGTGCCTTCCAGGGCTTTTTTGAGCAGGTAAATGATATACTCATGCCCAATGAACAGCATCTCTTCATAGGGCGTGCGTTCTATGCCGAACACATCCTGATCCTCGGAGATGTCAATGGCCTCCGGGCCTCTTGCCACGGAATTCACCAGCATCACCCGAAAACCTTCGATGCATTCCCCCACCAGGGCCTCTGCCCGCTCCGTCAGGCTGCTTTCATCCAGCATGCGCTGCAATTCAGCGGCATAGGGCTGCACTTCCCGAAGCGATTCGGGATATACATCCTTCAAATAGGCCTGGTAGTGCCCGCCCATCACCCGGCAGACCTCTGCCATGGCCGGGTCTGCCACAGCAGCATAGTAATCCTCCGGAAGCACCTCGCCCCTGGCAGGCACAATCACCAACGGATGATACCACTCCCCGCAATGCTCACCGCCCTTCACGGTAAGCTGCTTCTCATGCTTTTTCAGCACAGCGATATCCTCTTCCGGCAGGGTATGCCGCCACCTGCGACCGTAATCGTTGTCATAGCCCACGCCTGCTGCGGAAAGCATGTGAAATATGTAGTTGGTGATCGGATTGATCTCCACGCGAATCTTGCTCATCTCTTTCATCCTTCCGTTCTTTCAGCAAACGCCCTGGCCACGGCGACATGCGTCCTGGCCTCCTTCATCAGCGGCGCCTTTACATCCAGCGCGCTTCTTTCAATAGCTCGTTGACAGGCCCCTGTCAGTTCCTCCGCCGAAACCGCCGCGATGCTCTCCAGCGTGGCGAATCCCGCCCGCATATACAGCCTTGCCCTGGTGCTTTTCACCCCTGGCAGCGCATACAGCTCCCCGAAAGCCTGCTCTTCCTCCGGCGTTTCGCTGACGGCGGCAATCTCCCGCATTTTCTGGGGCTTGGGATCATACATCCTCAGAAACCTTCTGAACATCTCCAGCAAGCCTTCCGGCAAGCCAGCCTGCAGCAGTTCCTCATCGCTGCACCTCAGCGCGTCGGATTTCCGCGCGCATCCCAACGCTTTCAGCCCTTCCAATACGAGCGCCTTATATGGTATCAGCGGATAACAGGCCTTCAAAATGCAATTCTCGTTCAACAGATAATCTATTGCGCCGATTGGATAATCAGCATTGAACACAACGCATCAGCTCCCCGCCCAGTATAGCACATGCTAACGCAAAAAAGAAGCTCCTCTAATGAGAAGCTTCTAAATGGAATCTGGCAGCGAGCGTGCAGTGCCCGCACCCAGCCCGCGTTTTGCAGCACACCTCAGCACGCCACCCGCGCGTGCAGCAAAAAAAGAAGCTCCTCTAATGAGAAGCTTCTGAATGGAATCCGGCAGCGACCTATCCTCCCGGGCCGTGTCCAGCCAAGTACTTTCGGCACTGAAGGGCTTAACTTCTGTGTTCGGGATGGGAACAGGTGGGACCCCTTCGTCATTGCCACCGGAAATGGTGAGCTATGTAGGC
>JAFVVG010000056.1 GCA_017502305.1 Clostridia bacterium
GCGGAGGTGGCGGCTGCGGGGATGATGGCGGCGATGGGGGCAATGAACATACAGGCCAGGAACAGAGCGCCGCAGGTAAGGGCAGTCAGACCGGTACGGCCGCCGGCCTCCACGCCGGAGGCGGACTCCACGAAGGTGGTGACGGTGGAGGTGCCCAGAACAGCGCCGGTGGTGGTGCCGATGGCATCGGCCAGCAGAGCGGGCTTGATGCCGGGGAGCTTGCCCTCCTTGTCGATCATCTTGGCCTTGGTGGCCACGCCGATCAGGGTGCCCAGGGTGTCGAACAGGTCAACAAACAGGAAAGAGCACATGATGACGATGAAGTTGACGATGCTGATGGCGGAGAAGTCCACCTTGAAGCACTGGCCGAAGGTCTCGCCCAGCCTGGAGAAGTCGGTGAGGCCCCAGGCGGGGAACAGGGAGAAGTAGCTGACATTATCGGGCACATAGATGCCGGCGACCTGGCAGAGCATACCCAGGCCCCAGGTGGCCAGGATGCCCCACAGAATGGCGCCGTTGATGCCCTTCAGGTACAGCACGGCGGTGATGAACAGGCCGATGAGCGCCAGCAGGGCGCAGATGCCGCTGGTGTTGAAGTTGTCGGTGAAGCTGGTGATGGTCACCAGGGTGGAGGAGTCCACGCACAGGCCGGAGTTCTGCAGGCCGATGAAGGCGATGAACAGACCGATGCCCACGGAAACGCCCTGCTTCAGGGTCAGGGGGATGGCGTTGAAGATGGCCTCACGGACATTGGTCAGGGACAGGACGATGAACACGATGCCCTCGAAGAAGACGGCCAGCAGAGCCACCTGCCAGGGATAGCCGTAGCCCAGGACCACGGTGTAGGCCAGGAAGGCGTTCAGACCCATGCCGGCGCTCAGAACGAAGGGCAGGTTTGCCATGAAGGCCATGCAGGCGGTGCCGATGAAGGAGGCGATGGCGGTGGCCAGCAGGACTGCGGTGGGATCCATGCCCGCGTCGCCCAGGATGCTGGGGTTGACAGCCAGGATGTAGGCCATGGTCATGAAGGTGGTGATACCGGCCATGACTTCGGTCTTCACAGTGGTGCCGTTCTTGGAGAGCTTGAAGAACTTTTCAAACATTACACGATTATCCTTTCAAAGAATTGTTCGCTTTTTGGGCGATAAGGCCATTATAGCACAACAAAGTTCGGATGCAAGAAAAGGTTTCTTCATTCTGGAAAATTCGGCACAATGCGCCAATTCTCCGGGAATTAATATCCCGGTTTTTACAAAATGTTAAAAAGTGTCAGCCGGAACGGAAGCACCCGGAATCCGGGCGCTTCGTGCGCATCACGCCGTGGGCAGGCGGTATTCGTGGTAGGTATACTTCCCGCACCGAACGGCCTTCCACCGCGCCTTGTCATTGCTGCCCTCGGGGGCCAGGATCACAAGCTCCGAAAGGTAGATGCCCTCCTGGGTCAGGGCGGAGATATCCTTCACGGTGCAGCCGGCCAGGCACACGCAGTAGCTGTGGATGCCCCTGCGGGGGCCGCTGGGGAACAGGTCGTCCAGATTCTCCAGCACCGCGTCCTCCACATGGAGCTGGAACCAGTGCTCCATGGGCCGCAGGAAACCAAGATCCCGGAGGGCGCCGCCCTGATAGATGGTCAGACACCAAAGCTCCGGCAGCCGGGCGAGGAAGCTGTAGTCTGACAGGGGGCAGAAGATGTAGCAGCCGTTGATGTGGAACCGGGAAAGCTCCGCCCAGATGCCCTCGTCGGTCAGATCCTCGGGGGTGAAGTAGATCTCCGGGATCTTCATATTGAAGGCATTGCCCATGCTGTCCCAGGGAACCCACCCGGAGCGGCAGGGCTCTCCGCCAGCGGTGACGCCGATGGAGAGATAGTTGTGGGGATAGGTCTTGAGCTTTTCTCGCTGGGAGTCGACCATAGGATCGCCGCCTTTCGTGGTTATTTTATATAGTATACCGTGTTTCCGGGAAAAGGGCAAGCCCCCGGAGTTCCGCGGGCTAAGTGATATTTCTGCTGTCACAGAAGTGGTATTATATTCGCCCCAACTGCCCGCAGGCAATAACACTGGCGCAAGCCAATAACACTGCGAAGCAATAGAACTCGCCGCAAGGCGGATATAACTGCGAAGCCGAATGGGAAGGGTTGCGTGATATTCCGGCTAACGCCGGAGTGGTATTATGCCTGACGGCATAGTGATATTTCTGCTAACGCAGAAGTGATATTATATTCGCCCCAACTGCCCGCAGGCAATATCACTTGCGAAGCAAATATCACTGGCGAAGCCAATAGAACTCGCCGCAAGGCGGATATAACTGAAAAAGTCCGAATGCAAAGCATTCGGACTTTTTCTGGTGGGGGAGGACGGATTCGTTTGCATTTTCATTCCCGTTGGGAATGAAAATAGAGGTGTCGATGCGGTCGAGCCCGCATCGAGCAAGGCTCCAATGGAGCCTTGCATTTTGGATCTTCGAATCCATCCACCCTTTTTCCACCACAAAAAACCGCCA
>JAFVVG010000057.1 GCA_017502305.1 Clostridia bacterium
ATGCCTGGCTGATCTCCGCCAGACGATCAATGTTAGGTTTGATCACTCCGCGTTCGATCTTAGGTGTCTTTTACATCAATGGTGTTAACAGTACGCCTTTTGTGAAAAAGTGTGAAAACACCCTTGACAAAACAACTCGCAAGGCCAGGGGGCTGTTGTTTTACTGGAAAATCCGCTTGGCGAAGTTGTACAGGCCGTGCTTCCACACGGTGAAATCATGTCCGCCCTCGGTGACGTAGAAGATGTGCTTGGTGCCGTTCTTTTCCAGGGTGCTGGCGTAGGTGGAGGGCCAGGCGCCCACCACGCCGTCGGTCTTGCCGGCGTTGATGAGGATCAGGCTCTCGTAGCCATCGGCCAGCTTGAATTCCTCCGTGGGGAAAAGCCCCTTTTCCACATTGTAGGGCAGCACGCCGGGGGCCGGGCAGAAGGCGCCCACATAGCCGAAGGTTTCCGGCATGGTCAGGCCGATGTACAGCGCTTCACGCCCGCCCATGGAAAGACCGGCCACGGCGGTGTTTTCCCTGCCGGCGGCGATGCTGTAGTGTTCGGCGATGTAGGGCATCAGGTCATCGCGCAGATCGTTGATGAAATTGTCGAAGGCGGCGAAGTGGGCGGGGGAGTAGATATCCGAGGGATTGCCGGCGTCGTTGGCCCGGGCCCGGACGTTGGGGATCACCACGATCATATCCTTGGCCTGGCCGGAGGCTGTCAGATTGCCGATGACTACATCCGGCTTGCCGCCCAGCCATTCGCTGTGATCGCCGCCAATGCCGTGGAGCAGATACAGCACAGGGTAGGTCTTTTCCTCGGTATAATCTGCGGGCAGCAGCACCCAGCACTTGCGCTGACGGCCGGTGGTGGCGGAATCATAGGTGGCGTAGGTCAGCTTGCCGTAGGTCACGTCATCCCGGCGGACGTCATAGCCCGCTTCGGGAGTGTAGGCGTCGCTCTCTGCCAGGCAGGGCGTAACCAGCAGCATGGAAATCAGCAGGAACAGAAACGGCAGCATGTGTTTCATGATGAGCCTCCTTGGAATTTTCCTTTTGATTTCATTATAAAAAGCCGTGGCAGAGAGTGCAACAAAAAGGATTCTTTTGACTGCAAAAACTCCGCTGCTGTGAGAACTCAGCCAAGATCAATGGCTGGCCGGGTGCACACGTTTTCCAGGAAAACCGCGTCGTGCTCCACCAGGAGGAGCGTGGGCTGGCTGGCGGAAATCAAGGCTTCCACCTGCTTGCGGCTGTATACGTCGATGTAGTTGAGGGGTTCGTCCCACACGTAGAGGTGGGCGGGGATGCACAGGCTGCGGGCCAGAAGCAGCTTCTTTTTTTGTCCCTGGCTCATGGCGTGGATGGGCTGGTCAAAAAGCTCCCGGCCAAAGTCCATATTGCGCAGGATAGCCTTGAACAGCGTCTCGTCCACGCCGCTTTCCTGGATGAAGGAACGCATGTCGCCGTGGAGAAAGTCCGTTTCCTGGGGCACATAGGAGATGGTCAGGTTGGTGGCGATGTTCACCCTGCCCTCAAGTGCGCCGCCTGTGCCGCACAGGGCCTTGAGAATGCTGCTTTTGCCCGCGCCGTTGTGACCGGTGAGGGCCACCCGGTCACCCTGGCGCAACTGGAAGGCGATGCCATCGGCCACGATGCGGTCATCGTAGCGCACCTGCCCCTCCTGCACGTCAATGAGCACGGATTTGGGGTGGCGCAGGTTGGTGAGCTTCAACTCGCCCACTTTTTCCACATTGTGCAAAAGGCTGCTCTTTTCTTCGATGGCCCGCTCCCTGCGGCGCAGGGTGCTCATGGAGCGCTTCATCATGGCGGCGCTCTTGGCGCCGATGAAGCCACGGTCGGTTACGGCCGCTATGCTCTCCGGGACGTGGAATTTGTCCTTTTCAGAGGCGGCAGCCCATTCGGCGGCACGGCGGGCGGAGGCTTCCAGGCGTTTGATGTCCCGTTTCAGGTCATCGTTGCGGGCCTGCTCGTATTCATTCTGCTGGGTAAGGCGCTCCTCCCAGGTGTCGTAGTTGCCCTGCATCACCCAGATGTCGGCCTTGTTCAGGCTCAGCACATGGTCGATGCAGCGGTTGAGGAAGGCGCGGTCGTGGCTTACCAGCAGGAAGCCGTCCTTGCGGCGGAGATAATCCGCCACCAGCTCGCGGCCATGGACGTCCAGGTGGTTGGTGGGCTCGTCGATGAGGGGATACACATCCTCACGGGAGAAAAGCGCCGCCAGGAGAGCCTTGGTCTGTTCGCCGCGGCTCAGGGTGGAGAAGGGCCGGTACAGCGCGTCTTCGGTGATGTGGAGCAGGTTGCACTCGCGGATGAGCTGCCAGTCCTGGGCATCGGGGGCGGCGGCTTGCATCACAAACAGAGTCAATTGCTCCGGATCCGCCACGGGGAAGGGGAAGTACACGGGCTCCAGGGGCATGTCGATGTGGCCCTGATAGGTTTCCAGGCCCTGCATCAGTTTCAGCAGGGTGGTTTTGCCACGGCCGTTGCGGCCCAGCAGCCCCAGGCGCCAGGACGTGTCCACATGAAAGGAAACACGGTCAAATACGGGGGTATAGCTGCCCTCGTAGGTAAAGGAAAGATCTCTTACATTCAGCTGCATTTCGCATAACCTCCAGACAGGGGTCACCGGCTGAAAAGGAGAAAAACGCACAAAAACAGAGCCGCCCATAGCGATGCAGCCTTCTTTTCTGCCATGGCATGCCTGTCCGGTTAGCCGGATGGGCACACCTCTCCCCTTCATGCTTTGGGATAGCGGCAGAAAATCAGATACGCATCAGCAGGGTCAGCTCCTTCACACACAAAGTGGGTGTATTGTAACACGTAAATGAAAAGCTGTCAACCATTGGCTTTGCTGCCATCGCCGCCAACTTGACACCCCATGCGGCGAGTGGTATCATGGAAGCTGTAAAAAACTGTGGAAAGGATGGAGCCGCGCATGCTGATGAACAAGCTGAACAAGGTCTGGACCCGTCACAAAACGGCGATCACCACCGGTGTGCTCCGTCTGTTTATCTGTATTGTGCTGGCGGCGCTGTTTTTCGGGCTGATGGCCATCAACAACTGGCAGATCCGCCACCTGAGCCGCACCCTGGCCACCATGCTGCTGACTTATTCCGCCATGTCTGTGGCCATGCATGCCGTGTACGGCGGCTATGCTGTGGGT
This sequence comes from Clostridia bacterium, assembly GCA_017502305.1. Classification (GTDB taxonomy): domain Bacteria; phylum Bacillota; class Clostridia; order Christensenellales; family Aristaeellaceae; genus UBA11524. Next base: position 3,175 of record JAFVVG010000057.1, read on the forward strand.
AAAAAGAAAAGCAAGCCGATCATTTCCTCCATGTCCCTGGCGACACTGGCCACCGACGTGGTGACCTATCTGCAGCTGCAGATCATGAACGTTACCGACGAGAATAACCACGCCATCCGCCTTTTCGGCCCGGATTTTCCCTGGCTGCTCCTCTGCATGGCGGCCCAGGTGGCGCTGATCTTCTTCTGGGTGCGGCTGGGCAACAATTTCTATTTCACCATCAACCCGCCCAAAAGGTGCCTGGTGATCCTGGGCAACCGGGAAGAAAAAACGGCGATCTGCCGCAAGATCGGCGTCTACCGGCTGCAATGGAAGGTGGAAAGGGTGATCATGTGGGATGATCCCCGGGTGCTGGCTGCCATCAGCCAGACAGAGGTGGTTTTCCTGGGCTCCCTGCCCAGCCAGGCCAAGCTGGATATACTGCAGATGTGCTATGATCAGCGCAGGGACGTGCTGTGCAAGGCGCAATTGCAGGACATCATGCTTTCCAACGCCACCCAGGTGGTGGTGGACGACGCTCCCTTCCTGGAGATGGCTTACGGCAAAATGACCCTGGGCCAGCGGATTCTCAAGCGGCTGATCGACATCGGCTTTTCCGCGCTGGTGCTGGTTGTGCTTTCACCGGTGATGCTCATCATTGCCGTGTGCATCAAGCTGGACGACGGCGGGCCGGTTTTCTTCCGCCAGAAGCGCATGACAGTAGCGGGCAATGAATTCTCCATCTGCAAGTTCCGCACCATGCGGGCGGAGAAGGACGGAAAGCCCCAGGTGTCCGCGGCCCTGGCGGATGCGCGCATCACTCGCGTGGGACAGGTGCTGAGGCGCTTCCGGCTGGACGAATTGCCCCAGTTCTGGAATATCCTCGCGGGCGATATGACCCTGGTGGGTCCCAGGCCGGAAATGCTGGAGAACGTGGAGAAGTACAAGCTGGAGCTGCCCGCCTTTGTCTACCGCGAAAAAATGAAGGCCGGCCTGACCGGCTATGCCCAGATCGAGGGCCGATACAATACCACCCCTGAGGATAAGCTCATGCTGGATTTGATGTACATCGAGAGCTTTTCCATCTGGATGGATGTGAAGCTGATCTTCCGCACCATGACGGTGTTTTTCAAAAAAGACAGCACTCAGGGCTTTGATCCTGCGGAAATCCAGGATGATACCCAGGTGCCGCCCATGGGCGCGTAAAAAGGAGGACTTGCGATGAAAACCACATTGCTGATCATGGCCGCGGGCCTGGGCTCCCGCTACGGCGGCAACAAGCAGATCGACCGCATTGGCCCCAGTGGAGAGATCCTGATGGAATATTCCATTCACGACGCCCTGGAGGCCGGCTTCAACAAGGTGGTCTTTGTCATCAAGCGCAGCATGGACGAAACCTTCCGGGCGATGATCGGCAACAAGATCGCTCAGAAGGTGGAGGTACATTACGCCTATCAGGAGTACGACTCCCTGCCCGGCGGCTTTGTGCCCCCGGCGGAGCGCACCAAGCCCTATGGCACCGTGCACGCCGTGCTGGCCGCCAAGGACGTGATCAACGAGCCCTTTGCCGTGATCAACGCCGACGACTACTATGGCAAGGATGCCTTCCGTGCCATGGCCGGCTGCCTGCGCCGCATGGAGGGCAAGGCTGCCTCCATGGTGGCTTACTACCTGCGCAACACCGTTTCCGAGAACGGCCACGTGACCCGGGGCGTCTGCGAGACTGATGCCGTGGGCAACCTGGTGAAGGTGACGGAGACCTACAAGATCATGCCCTTTGCCGATGGCAACATCCGTGATCTGGAGACGGATCCCCAGGGCCGCGTCCTCGATCCCGACGCCCTGGTGAGCATGAACTTCTGGGGCTTCACCCCCTGGTATTTCCAGGCGGCGGAGGAAGACCTGGAGAAGTTCCTCAAGGACGGAAACGGCGATCCTCTCAAGAAGGAATACGCCCTGCCCACGCTGGTGGACAAGCTGATGAACCAGCAGAGCCTGAAGGTGGAGGTGCTCTCCACCAAAGCGGTGTGGTTCGGCGTGACCTACCGTGAGGACAAGGACTATGTGGCCGGCGAGCTGAAAAAGCTGCATGACGCCGGCGCCTACCCGGAAAAGCTGTAAATTGCAATAATATCAGGAGACACGCGGTTTGCGTGTCTCATTTTTATGCCTGAAACTATTGTAAATTCATCGTTTTTCCCGTACAATATAAAAGGGTGCGTATGCGCACTTTTGCATGAGCGAAGGAGGGTTATTCCATGAATATCCTTTTGACCGGCGGCGCCGGATTTATCGGCAGCCATACCTGCGTGGAAATGCTTCAGGCGGGCCACAGCGTGGTGGTGGTGGACAATTACACCAACAGCAACCCCGAGGCTGTGAAGCGGGTGGAAGAGATCACCGGCCGCACCGTGAAAGTCTATGAGGCGGATGTGTGCGACAAGGCCGCCATGACCCGCATCTTTGACGAAAACGCCTTCGACGCGGTAATTCATTTCGCCGGCCTGAAGGCGGTGGGGGAGAGCGTGTCCATTCCCCTGCGCTACTACCGCAATAACCTGGATTCCACCCTGACCCTGTGCGAGGTCATGGCGGAGCACGGCTGCAAGCGGTTGGTGTTTTCCTCATCCGCCACGGTATACGGTGTGCCGGAGGAGGTGCCCCTGCGGGAGGATATGTTCTGCAAGGGCTGCACCAACCCCTATGGCTGGACCAAGTATATGATCGAGAAGATCCTGGAAGGCGTGGTCAATGCCGACCCTGAGTGGAGCGTGGTGCTGCTGCGCTACTTCAACCCCATTGGCGCTCACGAGTCCGGCCGCATCGGCGAGGATCCCACCGGCATTCCCAACAACCTGATGCCCTTTATCACCAAGGTGGCGGCGGGCCAGCTGGAGAAGCTCAGCATCTTCGGCGATGATTACAACACCCACGACGGCACCGGCGTGCGCGATTACATCCACGTGGTGGATCTGGCCAAGGGCCACGTGGCGGCCTGCGATTACGCCGCCCAAACCACCGGCTGCGAGATCATCAACCTGGGCACCGGCGTGGGCTATTCTGTGCTGGACATCGTGAATGCCTTTACCAGTGTGAACAAGGTGCCTGTGCCCTATGTGGTGGCGCCCCGCCGCCCCGGGGATATCGACGCCTGCTACGCGGACCCTGCCAAGGCGGAAAAGCTGCTGGGCTGGAAGGCTGAGAAGACTCTCGAAGACATGTGCCGGGATTCCTGGCGCTGGCAGAGCGGCAACCCCAAGGGCTATGTAAAGTAATCAACAACCAAGGATAAAGCTTGGAGGTGCGGGACATGAAACGAGCGATGGTGCTCTTTGGCAGCGGCGGCTGCGCGGTGGCGCAGGCCGTGGCGTATGCTGCCTGCGCGGGCGCCTGGTCCGGCGAGACGGATCTGCTGCTGGTGACCAACGGAGCATCGGCGCAGGCGGTGGAGCGCACCTTCCGCTTGTTTGACCAATATGAAAAGCTGCGGGCGCTGATGAATCAGCTGCCCGGGGAGCGCCTGGGCTTCACCGCGCCCCTGAACCTGCGTGCCTGGCCGGAAAAGGTGGAGCGCACCACGCTGACCGACTGGGCCGGGGATGGCGATGACGCCCTTTTGTGCCGTGCGCTTTTCCCGGAGAAAACCGCAAACCATGACCTGAATACCGACCTTTCCGGCCACGACGCGGCGGCAAAGGTGCTGTTTGCCGATCTGCTGAAGGACGGTCTGCCTTTGAACGTGGAAGAGGACACCCGCCTGGTGCTGGCGGGCAGCCTGGCGGACGGGTGGAGTGCCGCCGGCGTGGACGCCTTTGCCAGACGGGCAAAAGCACCCATGGCGACAGTATTGCTGATGCCCTATGCCGGCACGGACAGCCATGCCCAGCAGCGGGCGGAGCAGGCGCTCAACGGCCTGGCCTGCGGCGAAACGGTTTATGTGCTGGGCGTCAGCGAAAGCGACTGCGCCTCCGCCGAGCCCGATTGCCCCAACCTGGTGGAGGGCCTGGCAGCCTGCTGCGCGGACAGCTTCTTCCGCTCGGAGGTGCCCGCCAGGGGCATGATGACCTACCGTGTGGCCAGCGGCAAGCTGGGGTGGGAAAGCTTCCCCGGGGCCTATCGGGTGTGCCTCGGCAGCCTGATGAAAGCCGCTGCTGCCTTCCGGCTGACCTTCGGGCCCGCCATCCGTCGGGGCCTGACCTCGCCCCAGTGGCTGAGAGACAAGCTTATCGGCTGGTACGCCGGGTATTTCCGCGGCGTGCAGAAAATGGACGAACCCCAGCGGCAGATGATGCTGACGGAGCTTGACACGGCCTGCGAACTGCTGAATGGTTTCATAGCCTGGATGAGCGGCATGCTCCGCAATCTGCCGCCGCTTCTGCGCTCCTCCGGCGCCATGGAGGAGGCCCGCAAGGCCGCCGAGGACAACTATCGCCAGTATATCGAGACGGCCGGCCAATTGGCTGTGATGATGAAGGAAGCCGAGACCAGCGGCATGCTGGGCGAAAAGGTGGTTCATCGCCACGACATGGAGGACAACGAGGCCGAGCAGATGCAGAAGATCTTCCAGCAGATGGATCAGCGCAAGCAAGCCCTGGCCCTGCGGCAGGAGGAACTGAACCGCCGCATGGGCGGCGCGGCGCAGCTGCTCATGATGAAGCAGATTATCAAGGAGATCCAGGCCCGCTCGGAGGAGGTCCACGCCCAGGCGGCGGAGGCTGCCAGGCGCATCGACGAGGCTGCCGGCTTCGCTACCCTGGAGGACCAGCACCGCATTGCCACCGCCCGCACCAAGCTGCAGCGTATGGAACGCTATGTGGCCCAGGTGGACGCCTGCATGCTCATCGCCCGCCTGGAGCGTGAAAAGGCCAAGGCGGCGGGGGTCAGGAAGAATCCGCCGGAGATTGCCGTGGATACCGCCATGCCGGAAAACGGCATGTTTGACCGCCTGGCCCTGGAAAAGCTGGAAAACCTGCCGTCCCAGGATGACAAAAACTATAAGCGCCATCTGGCGGAGGCGGAAAGCGCCTGGCCGGGCATGCTTCTGCCGGTGAAGGGGAACGAGAGCTCCCTGGCGGAACTGGCCGGCCAGATGAAAACCAAGGAAGAATACGCATCCCCCGTGGCGGCGCTGCTGCGGGATATGATGCTTGCCGTGGCGAAGGAGGTGCGGTAATGCCTGAGGGAATGACCTTCCTGCCCGACGAGAAGGACATCGAGCTTTCTCCCGGCGTGGGCATTGTGGCCGCGCCTGTTTCTGCGCTGCAAAAGTTGGCGGCTCCACGGGTTGCCCCGGTGGACGAAAGCGCCTGGCGCGGCCTGCTGGCCTTTTGCCTGCTGGCGGACGCCTGGGGCGAGGATGGCGTTACGGTAAAGACCATCCGCCCCGAAAGCTCCGCCTTTGCCGGGGCGGTGCTGCAGGATGACATCCGCCTGGTGCTGTGGCAAGGACAGGCGCTGGGTGTGCTGCACGGGCAGCTGGGGATCATTCCCGCCGCCCAGATGGCGCCGCTGGATTTGCCCGAGCGGGTGTTCTGGTATGACGGAACCTTCCGCGATCCGGCGGAAGAGCTTTGCGAACGTGACCGGACGCTTTTGCTGAGCCGGCTCAGCGCCTTGAACCAACAGGGTGAAAACATGGTGCAGCGCTTTGTTTCCGCGCTGATGCAAGCCGGCATGAAGGTAGCGCACACCGTGGCCCATCAGGACGAATGCACCATGGCAAACCTGGCGCTGCGGCTGAAGGCCATTCTGGGCCAGGTGAGCGGCGTAGAAGAGGAGCGGGGCGCGTATGCCACGGCTTCCGTGAATCCGCTGCTGGCGGCCCTGGGCCTGGAGGAACGCCGGGAAGAGGCTGTGCCCGCGATGACTTGGCGCTACCACGGTACGGCCTTTGCCCGCAGCAATACGGCGGTATTCTGCGAAGGTGTGGGCCGGCCCGATGAAATGGAAATCCTGGAAAAGCTGGCCAGGGATGTGCAGCTGCTGGAGAAGTACTCCTTCTCCTGGCGGCAGAATCTTTCACGCCGCGCCCATGAGTGGCTCAGCCTGCACCGGGATGACCGGGCGGTGCTGCCCATTGTGCGTACGCTGGTGGAGGAAATCTGCGCCCAGGCCAACGCTCTTGTGCCCCGGGAGGAACTGCGCCTGGTGTGGCCCTGGAGCGGCGACGGCGTGGCCCGCACCCTGTGGCAGGAGGTGCTGGGGGAGAAGATCGACGCGGGCATGGCAAAGCCCTTCGCCGACGAACTGTGTCTGTTGCCAGGCGGCGCCTGGAGCGCCCTGGGAGACACAATCCTCAACCGCCTGTGTGTGCTGCCCGGTAACGATATGGAGCCCGCCGCGGCGGTGGTGCCGCCCCTCTCGATGGAGCTGGCGGCCTGCGTGGGCGACCGGCTGCTGCTGGAGAGCTTTACCTTCCGCCCTGCGGAAAACGGCGGCGTGACGGTGTCCTTTGCCCTGCGTGGCAGCGACACGGCGGTGTTGGAGCGCACCTACGGACCGGAGGAAATCCGCCGCCTGTCCCCGGAGGAGGCGCCAACGGTGGCGGTATGGCCCTGCCTGCCCCTGCCCCGGGAAAGCTGGCGCGCCTATTACGTATACATCCACGGCGGCACGGTGCAGGCCTCCGCTTTGCAGGAGAGCCAGTGGGTTTCCACCCAGGACCGGTTGTTCTCTGTGGTGAAAACCGAAACATTCCCCGAAATGATCGCCCTGCGCCATCAGGACAAATGTCTGGGCGTTTTGCCCAATCAGCTGCCTCCCTGCCGGCCTGCCGTGACGGAGGCTGCCCTGGGCCTGATGGACGTGGGTGCTTCCGGCATCACCCTGGGCATTGTGCATAACGGCGTAACCGAGCCGCTGCGCATTCCCGGCCTGGTGCGCACCCTGCTGCGGGGCGGCAAGGCTGCGCCCCTGGGCGAGGAATTCCTGTCTGCTGCGCCCCTGGGGCCCATCCTGCCCTCGGCGGTGGAAATGTTCAACCAGAACGACGAGCCCGCTCCCCTGGTGGACGGGCATATCCTGATGCCTGAAACCTGCACGGCGCTTGCCCGGCGGGAAGCCCGGGCGATTTACTCCGCCTGGAAGTGGAGTGTGGACGCACCCGCCCGCAGGGCACGGCGGCTGATGCTTCACCAGGCCATACTGCTGGCCTCGCTGGCGGCGGCCCTGAAGGGAGCCAAGGGCATTTCCTGGCGTATGGCTCTGCCGGAGGGCATGGCGGCTGAGGGCAGGCGGGAGCTGTGGCAGGAGGTTGTTTCCCTGGCTCCGGTGGTGGCGGAAGGCTGCGGCCTGCCCCTTGCCAGCCGAGAGGTTACCCATGCGGACGAAAGCCTGGCCCTGGGTGCTTACCTGCGCAACGAGGGCACGGTCCGGGGTGGCTTTATGGCCCTGGATGTGGGCAGCGGCGACGCCTCCATGGCCCTGTGGCTGCGGGGCATGAACCGCCCGGCGGTGCGCTGCAACCTGCCCCTGGGCGTGCAGAGCATGCTGCTGGACGCCCTGATGCAGCATCCCGCCGTGCTGGAAAGTGATTTTGCTGACATGGCCGACGAGAACGCCCGGCAGGCGGTACTGCGCCTGGCACAGCAGCTGCGTGACGCCAATGACCGCAAGTCCATTGAGAAAGGCCGCTTCATGCTGGATCAATGCCTGGTGGAATACGGCTCCGCCCTGTCCATGCACATGAATAACCGCTTTGCTCAGGGCCGCACCACCGTGACCCAGGCGCTGGTTTTGCAGTCTTTCGCCGCGATGCTGACCCTCAGCGGCCTGGTGCAGGAACAGGTACGGCGGGATCCTCTGCTGAATGATTACCTGCCCCAGGAAATGACCTTTATCATGGCGGGCAAGGGCAACCAGCTGATGAACGCCATGCCGGATTATCTCAAATCCGCCCTGGCCCAGTTTGTGCGGCTGGAGATGAGCGGCGATCACCCGGTGCGCAGCATGCGCTTCCTGTTCAGCGCCGCCCCCAAGTGCGAGACCGTCATGGGTCTTGGCTGCGTGAAGGAGGTCAGCGGTGCTTCGCCTGCCGCGCCCCAGACGCTGCGGTCCTCTTCACCCCTGCACATGCCGCCGGAGCTTCTGATGATGCGGTTCCTGACAGTTTTCCGCAATGTGTTTCCCCAGGCCTGCGCGCTGATCTACGGCCATCTGTTCGACCCTGCGGGCATGCTGACTGCCGAGGCGGAGCATACCATCCGCGCGGCGGCGGCACGGCATTTCACCCTCGGCGCCGCGCCGGAGGCCGCCCTGTGCGCCTGTGCGCTGGAACTGCGTCAGCTGGCTGAAACTGAATTTGCCGGATAAGGAAAGGTCGTATCGAGCATGAAGGCGGAAATCAAATCACAGATCAAAGAGTGGCTGCTGATGACCATGGGCACCCTGCTGCTGGCCGCGGGTGTGTATTTCTTCAAATTCCCCAACAACTTTTCCACCGGCGGCGTCAGCGGTATTTCCGTGATCCTGGGCCATTATTTTCCCCAAAGCACCCCTGGCGACTTTGTGATGGTCATCAACGTGGCGCTGCTGATCGTTGGCTTTGCGGTATTCGGGCGAAGCTTTGGGGTGCGTACCTGCTATTGCAGCCTGCTGATGAGCGGCCTGATCTGGGTGCTGGAACGTGTCGCGCCCCTTTCCCAACCCATGACCAGCCAGCCCCTGGTGGAACTGATCTTTGCTGTGGGTCTGCCGGCGGTGGGCTCGGCGATCCTGTTCAATATGGATGCTTCCTCCGGCGGTACGGACATTGTGGCCATGGTGCTGCGCAAGTTCACCAGCCTGGATATCGGCAAAGCGCTGATGCTTTCCGACTGCGTCATCACCCTGATGGCCTGCGTGGCCTTCGGCATGGAGACGGGCCTGTTCTCCATTCTGGGCCTTTTGATCAAGAGCCTTATGGTGGACATGGTGATGGAAAACATCAACGTGCACAAGTATTTCCATGTCATCACCGCCAACCCCAAGCCCATTGAGGAGTACATCACCAGGGAGCTGCACCGCGGCGCCACGGAGATCAGGGGTGAGGGCGTGTATACCCACGAGAACCGCACTGTGCTCCTCACTGTGATGAACCGCCGGGAAGCCGTGATGCTCCGCAAGTTCGTCAAGCAGGTGGATCCCCATGCCTTCCTGCTGATCATGAACACCAGCGAGATCATCGGCAAGGGCTTCCGTGGAATCAACTGACGCAAGGAGGCTGCTCATGGAGCGCATTACCAGCCTGAAAAATCCCAAAGTGCAGCTGTGGAAATCCCTGAAGGACCGCAAGGGCCGCAGGGAAACGGGCTGCTTTATGGCCGAGGGCCGCAAAATGGTGGAGGAAGCGCTGTCCTCCGGCTTCCGGGTGGAGGCGCTGCTGGTGGATGAAGCCCGGCTGGCGGAATTCGCCCTGCCGGAGGACGTGCCTGTCTATGCTCTGCCGGAAAACGTGCTGGCTGCCGTGTGCGATACCAAAACACCCCAGGGCATTGCCGCTGTGGTGAAAATCCGCCAGAATGCCGCCCTGGGCCGCAGGGTGGTGGCCCTGGACGGTGTGCAGGATCCGGGCAATGTGGGTACCATCATCCGCACGGCGGACGCGGCGGGCCTGGAGGGGATCATCCTCTCTGAGCAGTGCGCGGATGTGTTCAGCCCCAAAACCCTTCGGGCCACCATGGGCAGCGTGTTCCGCATGCCCCTTGTGGTCACCGGCGATCTGCCCGGTTACCTGACCGCCCTGCGGCAGGAGGGGTACAGCGTGATTTCCTCCCAGCTGGACGGCGAACCCTTCTATCAGCGCAAGCCGGTGGGGGAGAAGTTTTGCCTGATCATCGGCAATGAGGGCAACGGCATCTCCGATGAGGTGAAGGCCACCGCCACCCACAAGGTGAAATTGCCCATGCGTGGCGGCGCGGAATCCCTGAACGCGGCCATTGCGGCGGGCATCATGATGTACGATCTGATGAAGGATGAAATGTAAACCAAAAGCGCTTATGACCAATGCTGTCATAAGCGCTTTGATTTATCCGAATATCATCTGTCCTATGCGGGTGATGCTGCTCTGCATGGTGTATCCCTTGCTCCGCACGGTGATCACCCGGCGGAGCTTGCCCATCTTCTCTGTGGCCAGGTAGCCGTCGATGATGCGTTGGGCGTCATCCGGCAGCGTCTCGCCATAGGCGTCCCGGAAGGAACGGGTGTGGGCGTAGGTCAGGGCGATGCGAGCTTTGCCCTTCTGCCATTGGGAGAGGGCCTTTGCGCCACGCTGAACCTGGTTTTGCCGGCTGGCGCCCATGACGTTCACGCCGTGCTGGCGATAGTTCACCAGGGGCGCGTCCACAAAAACGATATGCCCGAAAGCCGCCGCCGTCAGGGCGATGAACCAATCGTGCATGTGCATGCTGGCCGGGTTGCCGTGCTCTGCCACCAGGCGGCGCAGGGCGGTGTTCATCAGCAGGGTGCAGCCGGTAACGTTGTTCTGCACCAGCAGCCGGGGCAGGGTGAGGGCGGTTTTGTCCCAGCCCTGATGGGCGAAAAAGCTTTCCTGCAGCGTGGAGCCCCGGGCGTCCACCAGCCGGGCGTCGGAGTGCACCAGCAGGGGCGTTTCGGCGCCGTAGCGGGTCTCAGCTTCTTCCATCGCTTTGCGGCAGCGGGAAAGGCGGTCCGCCGCCCATTCATCATCCTGGTCGCACAGGGCGGCGTAATCAGCGTCGCATTGCCTCAGCAGGCTGAGAAAATTGCCAATGGCCCCGTGGTGCTGGCCCTGCTCATTGGCCAGACGGAACCGGCTGTCCTCTGTGACGGCCTGCAGCAGGGCAGGGGTGCCGTCGGTGGAACCATCATCCTGCAGGAGCACGGTGAAGCAGGGGTCGTCCTGCGCCCGCAGGGACGCCAATTGCCGGGGCAGATAGATTTCGCCGTTGTAGCAGGCCATGAGCACCTGAATCGTCTTCACCACTGCCAGCCCCATTTCATAAAGAACTTGATGATGGACGACACCTGCCGCAGATTGCCCTTCAGGGTGCGGGTGTTTTCACGGGCCCAGGCGTGGGTGAGGCACATCTCCGGGTGATACACAATGGGGCCGATCTCCATGGCCCGGCGGGAGAGGTCGCTGTCCTCCTGGTAAAGGAAGAAGCGGGGGTCAAAGCCCTTCAATTGCCGGAACACGCTGGTGCGGATCAAAAGGAAACAGCCCGTGGCGAAACCCACCGCGGTGGGGGTGGCGATGTTCGCCTCCGCCAGGGTATATTCCGCCCGCCAACGCCGGAAGGGGCCGCCCAGCTTTTCCAGCCGGCCGCCCAAGAGATACCGGATGGTGGGCTGCTTCTTGGGCAGGAACTGCTCGGTGCCATCGGGGCTGAACACCCGGGGCGTCAGGATGGTGATTTCCGGATGCTCGTCCATGTAAGCCACCATCCGGCTGATGAGATCCGGCGGGAAGGTCACGTCCGGGTTCACCAGCAGGTGATAGCGGCTCTTCAAAAGCGGCAGCACCACATTGTTGCCCCGACCAAAGCCCAGGTTCCCCGTCTGGGGCAGGAAAGCGGCGCCGGGGCACATCCAGCGGATCCGCTCCAGCATGGTGTCCTCGGGGGAGTTGTCAATGATATAGAGTTCAATGGGTATATCGGAATCCTGCAGGCACTGCACGGTGTCCAGCACGGTTTCCGGAGCGTGATACAGCACGATGCTCGCCGATACCCTGGGATCTGTCAGCATAGGGTCCTCCTGGTGAGGTTGTTATCATATACATTTTACCCTGCATGGCGGCATTTGTCCAGAAAAGTATGGTAATTTGCAGGAATCAATGGTATACTAACGTCATATAATGGAGGTGGAATGCCGTGAAGAAGCCGATCCTGAACGCGGAAAGCCATAGCCCGCTGTATAAGCAGCTGATCCGTAAGCTGCGGGACGACATTGCCCTCGGCGTCTATCCGGTACACAGCCGTATCCCCACGGAGCAGGAACTGTGCGATACCTATCAGGTGAGCCGGGTTACGGTTCGCAAGGCCCTGGCGGAACTGACCCAGGAGGGGCTGCTCAAGCGCCAGCAGGGCAAGGGGACCTTTGTGGCGGTGCCCAGGCTCTGCAAGGATCTGAAGGACGTGACCAGCTTCAACGATTATTGCAGGCTGATGAACTGCACCCCCAGGACCCGGGTGATTCATGCCCAGATGGCCTATGCCACCGAGGAGGACAAGCGGGATCTGCTTTGCGAGGGCGGTCAGGTGGTGGAAACCCTGCGCCTGCGCATGGCGGACGATACCCCCGTGATGCTGGAAACAAACCGCTTCCCCCAGGCGTATGGTTTCCTGCTGGAGGAGGATCTGACTGGATCCCTGTACGCGATCCTGCAGGCCCATGGGCTGGAGGCCAACGAGGCCGTGCACGAGATATCCCTGAGCTATGCCACAGCCCAGCAGGCACGGCACCTGGGCATCAGCGAGGGCGACGCGCTGCTGAACCTGCAGGAGATCATCTACGACCAGTACGGCCGCCCGCTGCACACCTCCATGCAGCTGATCAGGGGCGACCGGTTCACCTTCCGTATATAATTTTTGAATAACAGAAAGAGGTTCCCATTGAGTAAATTTGCGATTTTTGTTGATCTGGAAAACTGCGGCGCCAAGGTGGCTACGCTGAACAGCATTCTGGAAAAGGTCAAGATCCGCGGCGATATCCTGCTGGGCAAGGTCTACGGCTATACCGACCGCTTTTCCGACCTGAAGGAAGTGCTTCTCAGCAACACCTTCACGGTGGTGCCCTCCCTGCGTTACGGTATTTCCCAGAAGAATAACGCCGATATCCAGCTGGTCATCGATGCCTTGTCCGTGGCCTATACCAACGAGCTGATCGATTCCTTCTGCATCGTCTCCGGCGACAGCGATTACACGCCCCTGGTGGGCAAACTGAAGTCCATGGGCAAGTTTGTGCTGGGCATCAGCCGAAGCGAGGCCGCCAGCAATATCTTCATCAATGCCTGCAACGAGTTTCAGTTTCTGGAAAGTGTGGGCGGCCGTAGCGTGACCCCTGCCAAAAAGCGCAAGGGTAACGCCAACGCAGCCGAGGAAATGCTGGAGGAGAGCGAGCTGAACAAAATTCTCTGCTCCGTGTTCCAGGAGCAGACGGATACCGAGGAGATGTACGCCAGCGAGCTCAAGGGCGTGCTTTTGCGCCTGCGACCCGATTTCAACGAAAAGGCCTACGGCTGCGCCACCTTCTACAAGCTCTTGCAGAAGCTGGCGGGCAAGTACGGCAACCTGCACGTGAAGAACGATAATTTCAACGTGATGGTGCGCCTGAACACCCCTGCCGAAACCGGCGAGAATATCCCCCAACTGACAAAGGAAAACTGGCGGGAGGCCTTCGCAGCCCAGATCAAGGCCTACAAGGACGGCGGCTTCGACAGGGTGAATCCCTCCATCCTGAAGGCGGATATCATCACTTCTTACCCCGATTTCACCGAGCGTGCCACCGGCTTCAAGCGCTTCTCCGATGTGATGAAGGAGCTGGAAAAGGAAAAACTGGTGGAAGTGGAAATGGACGAGCAGAAGACCATGCTCATCAAGCTGCTCTAAAGAGAAAGGACGATACTTATGAATGCTGGAATGACCCGTGAAGCTGCCCTGGCGGCCCTGATGAAATACAACAAGGAACCCTTCCACCTGCTCCACGGCCTGACGGTGGAGCACGTGATGCGCTGGTTCGCCCAGGACCAGGGCTTTGGCGATGACGAGGAATTCTGGGGCCTGGTGGGTCTTCTGCACGACATCGACTTTGAGTGCTGGCCCGAGGAGCATTGCGTGAAGTGCGTGGAGCTGCTCAAGGACATCGGTGCCACGGAGGAGTTCATCCATGCCGTGTGCAGTCACGCCTGGGGCCCCTGCAGCGATGTGGAACCTGTGCACCAGATGGAGAAGGTGATCTTCGCCGCTGACGAACTGACCGGTCTTGTGGGTGCCGCCGCAAAAATGCGGCCCTCCAAGTCCTGCACGGACATGGAACTGAGCAGCCTGAAAAAGAAGTTCAAGGACAAGAAATTCGCCGCCGGCTGCTCCCGCGACGTGATCCGCCAGGGCGCCGAACTGCTGGGCTGGGAGCTGGATACCCTCATGGAAAAGACACTGGCCGCCATGGCCGCCACCGAGGAGAAGGTCAACACGGAGCTGGCCGCCCTGGTGTGATTCCCGGGGAAGAAAACGCCGGTCACAGCCGTTGTATAGGCATCACAAAGGAAGGAGCATGGGGCCGTGAAACATCTGCGCAGAACCATCTGGTATATCGCATCCCGCCTGCTGGTGGCCAGCCTTGTGCTGGGCCTGATGGTGATTGCCTTCTACTATGCCATGAACACCACCAACATCTATATCGTCCTCAAGGACGGCATGGCCCGCCGGGCCCAGGTGGTGATGTACCAGGAGGAAGAAAAGGAACTGACCAAGTATTTCCAGACAACCTTCCTGGAGCGTGACAACGCCCTGACCGTCACGCGGCAGGGGCAGTCCCCCTATCGTGATTATGACATCCGTGGTATCGACCACCGGCTGAGCATGGGTTTTGCCTGGGTCTGGCCCTGGGACGAAACGGTGCGGGTCACCATCACCGAGGCGATCCCCAGCATAGACGGCCGCATCAAGGGCTCCAAGGCGGAGGAAGCCGTGGCCCAGCGGGGCGCCGAGGCGGTGTATCCGCCCTCCTGGCAGAGCGCCAGATACCATGCGGTGCTGGTGAAGGAAAACGGCCAATGGCGCGTGAAGAGCCTGACGCTGATCGAAAATCTATCTGAATAGCAATTACACGGGCTGCGGCGGGATGGTCTGCCGCGGCCCGTTTCTTTGGGGAAGGAAAACTTGCGAAGAATCGTTATTTGTTGTACAATAATCTTTCCGGAGGATATCTGTATGAAGAAATGTTTTGTATGGATGTTGGCGCTGCTGATGCTCCTTTCCGCCGCCTGCGCGGAGCCGCAGATGGAGCGCAAGGGCCTGGAACTGGGGGAGGCGCATGTGTATTATCCCCAGGTGACCGGCATGGAGGACGCTGGCCTGCAGGATGCGGTGAACGCCGCCCTTTTGCGGCACACCGGCGCGGAAACGCTGCTTTCTCGCCTACCCCTGACCATGCACAGCCCCACGCCCCTGCGGGCGGATTACACCTGGCAGCTGGCGGGGGATGTGCTCAGCGTGGCGGTGAAGGCGGAAGGCCCTGTGCTGAATGACCGCTCCACCCAGGTGTGGTATACCGCCAACATTGACCTGTGCACCGGCGAGGCCATTGCCTTTGACGACCTGTTCCTGGATGCTGATGCCGTCCGCATGGCCATCAGCGACGAACTGGAGTGGGAGCTGGCCCCGGAGCTGAGCGCCCATCTGCGCAACAGCCAGTTGACGCCTCTGCCGGAAACCTTCACCCTTTCAGCCACCGGGCTGACGCTGCATTACCCCCTGGAGCAGCTTTCCACCCTGAGCGATCAGGCTGGTACGGTGAACATCCAGTGGTGCGAAATGCTGGAGCACCTGAACCTGCAGGAGGGCAGTCTCCTGGACCGCATTGGCGCCAGGGTCATGCTGACGCTGGATGAAACCAGCGCCGGGGCTATCCGCCTGGCTGCGGAAAGCGGCCAGCTGCCCGGTATTCCGGCAAAGCTTGGCGGCTCTGTGCAGGAGGCGGTGGAGCAGTACAGGCTGCTTATAGACCCGGACCTTTATGAGAATGGCCGCCTCATGCAGCTGGAGGACGGCGCCTTCCGGGATGTGTATCTGCTGACCGACAGCCTCACCGACAGCTGGGAGCACAGCGTGGTGCAAGGCATCCGGGCCGACCGGATCAACCTGCACGGCCTTTGCACCGGCATGACTGCCCGGGAAGAATGGCAGGCTGTTCTGGGCCAGCCCCATGCCACCGTGGAGGTGGATGACGCGAAGGCCGATGCCAACCGCATGCTGCCCGGCACCAGCGATTATTACAATTTCGACGGTGTTCAGCTCCGCCTTCATGCCAATGAAGAAGGCGTGCTGACAAGCCTGTTTATCACAAGCAATTAACTTGAATGTTTGGAGGATCATCATGGCGCAGAAAAGCAAAAACAACAAACCCCGCAAGGCACAGGCCTACTCGGCAGACAGCATGGCGCTGCATCTGGTGGGCGGACTGGTGCTGATCGCGTTGGGTGTGATGATCTTCCTGGCGGTGGCCGTGAACATGAGTGGCGATGTGTTTGCCGGCATGCGGCAGGTCTGCCACGGCCTGGCCGGCGGATTGGCGTTCCTGTTGCCGGTGCTGCCCATCTGGGGCGGCATTCTGGTGATCATGTCCACCCAGCGCAAGCCGCCGCTGAGGGCCTATGTGCTCTATGCCGTTTTGTTTTTCCTGGTGCTGGCGGTGGTGACGCTGTTCAGCCGCATTGGTTCCTCTTCCCTGATGGATTATTTCAAAACCAACAATCAGTCCCGTTCCGCTGCGCCCGGTGCTTATGACCTGTTCCTGGCCCGTGCCTATGAGCTGGGCGCGCTGAAGGGCGCCAGCGGCGGCCTGTTCGGCATGCTGCTGGCCTGGCCCCTGTGGATGGCCCTGGGCGCTGTGGGCGGTGGCATTGTGGCGGCGCTGCTGGCGGTGGTAGCCTTCCTGTTCATGATCCGCCTGGATTTCCGCAAGATCTTCGGGCAGATGCAGGAAAAGCAGAACCAGCGCCGTGACTGGCGTGCCCAGGAGGCGGAGCAGCAGCGCCAGCAGGAGATGATATGGCAGCGCCAGCAGCAGGAGATGGCCGCCCAGAGGGCTATGCAGCAGCCCCAGCAAGGCGACGGCTGGGACGCTTATGTGCCCCAGGGCGCCTATCAGCAGCCGATGCAGCAGATGCCCATCCAGCAGCAGCGGCAGATGCGCCAGCAGGCCGCGCCCAAGCAGCAACCCCAGCGCAGCCGCAAGGCAGCGCCGCCTGTGCAGGTTGGCTTCCAGCCCACGGAGGCGGAGCTCAGCGGCTATGAGCAGCCCTCCTATAAGGTCAGCCCTGAGGAGGCGGAAAGCAAGTCCCGCATCTTCGGCCGCAAAAAGCAGGAGGCCGAGCCTGCCTATGTGCCCGAGGAGCCTAAAAAGTCCGGTATCTTTGGCGGCAGGAAGGCCAAGCAGGCAGAAAGCGTGCCTGAATATGAGGAACACAGCGAAGTGCCTGTTCAGCCTGAACCGGCGAAGAAGCCTGCCCGCTCCGCTGCCTGGCAGGAGGAAGCGCAGCCCCAGCGCACCGCCACCTGGCGCAGCGAGGAGCCTGCGGATGATTACGAGCCTGTTGCCCGTCCCGCAAGGAAAAAGCAGCAGCCCAAACCATCCTGGTCGGAAACGCCGCCCTGGGAGGATGCACCTGTGGCAAATGACGAAGCTGTTGCCGCGCCCAAGCTGCAGCAGGAGCCGCCCAAGGACGCCTGGAAGCCGGAACTCAAGCTTCCGCCCCGCAAAAACGCTCTCCAGGGCGAACAGGTGGAAATGGAGCTGCCCCCGCCCTATGTGTATCCCGGCATGAACCTGCTGAAGGCCTCCGAGCCCCAGGCGGGCATCAACCCGGAGGAGGACGCCATCCGCTCTCAGCGGCTGGAAGAGACGCTCCAGTCCTTCAAGGTGCCTGCCAAGGTGCGCCACGTGACCCACGGCCCTGCCATTTCCCGGTTTGAGCTGGAGCTGGCGGCGGGCATCAAGGTCACCAAGGTCACCGACCTGGGCAAGAACATCGCCATGGACATGGCGGTGAAGTCCGTGCGTATTGAGGCGCCCATCCCCGGCACGTCCCTCATCGGCGTTGAGGTGCCCAACAACAAGGTGGCCACCGTAACCCTGCGGGAGGTGCTGGAGAGCCAGCCCATGCAGGAGGCCAAGTCGCCCCTGGTGGTGGCACTGGGCAAGGACATTGCCGGTACGCCCATCGTGTGCGACCTGGCTCGCATGCCCCATCTGCTCATCGCCGGCGCTACGGGCTCCGGTAAATCGGTGTGCATCAACACCATGATCAACTCGCTCCTGTACCGCTGCTCCCCCCGGGAGGTCCGCATGATTCTGGTGGACCCCAAGGTGGTTGAATTGCAGTGCTACAACGGCATTCCCCACCTGCTGATCCCCGTGGTGTCCGATCCCCACAAGGCCTCCGGCGCCCTGGCCTGGGCCGTGGCGGAAATGATGGACCGCTACAAGAAATTCCAGCTCAAGGGTGTGCGCGCCATCGACGGCTACAACGCCAAGCTGGAGGATGGCGAAGAGTTCATGCCCCGCATCGTGATCATTATCGACGAGCTGGCTGACCTGATGATGACCTGCAAGCGTGACGTGGAAGACCACATCTGCCGCCTGGCGCAGCTGGCCCGTGCAGCCGGCATTCACCTGGTGGTGGCCACCCAGCGACCCTCGGTGGACGTGATTACCGGCCTGATCAAGGCCAATATCCCCAGCCGCATCGCCTTCAAGGTCTCCAGCTTCATCGACAGCCGTACCATCCTGGACCGTGTGGGCGCCGAGCAGCTGCTGGGCTGGGGCGATATGCTCTACCTGCCCACCGGCGCCTTCACCCCCACCCGTGTGCAGGGCTGCTTCATGTCGGATAACGAAGTCAACCGCGTGACCGATTTCATCCGGGAAAACTGCGAGGCGGACTACGACCCCAACATCATCGAGCAGCTGGATCAGATGGAGCACGAAAACGGCGGCTTCCCCATGGTGGACAGCATGGAATCTGCCGACGACCCCAACAGCGATTCCTCTCTCCTGCAGCAGTGCATTGAAATGGCCGTGCAGGACGGGCAGGTCTCCACTTCGCTCCTCCAGCGCCGCCTGAAGGTGGGCTACGCCCGCGCCGGCCGCCTGGTGGATGAAATGGAAAAGCGGGGCATCGTCTCCACCAAAGACGGCGCCAAACCCCGCATGTGCCTCATCACCCGTGAAGAATTCGAGCGCATGAAAGAAAACAACGAACTCGACGACTAAAGGGGCGCTGCCCCTTTAGAATCCCCGCCAGAGGGCCCTTCGATCCGCAACCTCAATCGTCGCACTCTCGCTGCCGCTCGATTGCTCGTTTCGGTTGATTCGCTCAGCTCGCTGCATCCGCCACTGGCGGCGCTCGCATCGTTCACCCTCTGGACTCCCATTCGGGGCAGCCCAGCGCGTGCCATATCAGCAGGGGTCACGGCGCATAACGGATGCGCCGCGACGCGATCCAGCAGCGCATGATCTACCCCAAGCGCCAGGTCGCGATCATGGGGCGGCGCGCTGCCCGCGCCGCCAACCCTGCTGTAAAGGTCGCCCCGCGAAGGCTTGCTCCCAGGCGATCCTGAGAAGTGCACCGGGGTTCGGGGGCCACACCCTCCATTGTGGCCCCCGGGCGCTCTTTGGTACTTTCTCGCGAGAGAGAAAGTACAGCCTCGCACATAAGCATTGCTTCAAGAGAACCGCAGCGCAACGGTCGATCACAGATCGCCTCTACATGCGAACATAAAAAAGAAGGATGTAAAGTATTGCCGCAGAACCACTCCCTCAGTCTGGCGGTGCTGCCTGCCGATTCCCGCGCATACCGTGGCAACGGAGGTGAATTTCATGCCCAATATACTTGATTATCTCACCTGGCGGGGCGATCTGCCCCTTTCCGCTGTTCCGTGGAACGAGGTGGACAGCCTGCTGATGGCGGCGCTTTCCTATTGCTCCTTCGGGGAACAGGCGGCGGGGAAGGATGCTGTGGCTCTCAGTGCGCTTTCCACCCGGGAGAGGAAGAACGTGAAGGATTTCCCGTTTTTCAACCGGTGCCGCTCCCTGGAGGGCGAACTGGCCCGGACGCTGCGCTTCGGCGGCCTGATGGTACACGATGCCGTGGAAGCCTGGGATCCTGAGCGGGAGATGCAGTTCGCCGCCATGACCATTGACCTGCCGGACGGCAGCTGCTTCATCGCCTATCGCGGCACGGATTCCACCCTGGTGGGCTGGCGGGAAGATTTTGCCATGGCCTACGATAGCTCCGTTCCTGCCCAGGAGGAGGCGCTCAGCTATCTGGAGCATATTGCTCTGCGCCGGCCCCGGGGCATTTACCTGGGCGGCCATAGCAAGGGCGGCAACCTGGCGGTGTACGCCGCCGCGCATGCTTCCGAGGAGGCGCAGGGGCTGCTACAGGGCGTGTATTCCTTTGATGGTCCCGGCCTGAGCAAGGAGCTTCTGGAAAAGCCAGGATACGCGCGGATCCAGGGGCTGATCCGCTCCTATCTGCCGCAATCCTCGGTGGTGGGGCTGCTGCTGGGCTACCATCCGGAATACACCGTGGTGCGCTCCAAGGCCATCAGTCTTTTGCAGCACGATCCCTTTACCTGGCAGCTGAACGGCCCGCGATTTACCGAGGTGCAGCAGGTGGACGCCGCCAGCCAGCTGATGGATGAAACGCTCCACGAGTGGCTGGAAAGCTGTACACCCCAGCAGCGGGAAGCCTTTGTGGATGCGGTGTTTTCCATCCTGGAGGCCACCGGCGCCGATACCCTGCAGGAGATCATGGACGAGAAATTCCGCTCCGCCGCAGCTATGGCCATTGCCGGGCTCACGCTGGATGCGGAAACCAAGAAGATGCTGATCCGCCTGGTGGCGCAGTTTATCCGCATTGGCACCACCAACCTGTGGCAGCGCTTGCTTCAGCGCCCCCAGGAAGGATGACAGAAACGTACAGGAGGTATCCTTATGAGTGAAATGACTTTGCATACGGAGATTGCCACTGCCCTGGAAAAGGCGGTGGACGCCCTGGTGGAAGCCGGGCAGATCGCTCCCGGCGGCCTGATTGTGCTGGGCTGCTCCACCAGCGAGGTGGCCGGCGCCCGCATTGGCAAGGGCAGCGTGCCGGAGCTGGGCGGCGTGATCGCTCAGGCCATGCTCAGTGCCTGCCGCAAGCATCAATTGGATGCGGCCTTCCAGTGCTGCGAGCACCTGAACCGCTGCATTGTGATGGAACAGCGGGTGCTGAAGGAAAACCGGTTGATTCAGGTGAAGGCTGTGCCCCAGCCCAAGGCCGGCGGCAGCGTGCCTTCCGCCGCCTGGAAGCTGCTGGAGAAGCCTGCCCTGGCCGTGAGTGTGCAGGCTGACGCCGCCATCGACATCGGCGATACCCTGGTGGGTATGCACATCCGCCCTGTGGCGGTGCCCCTGCGCATTGACGTTGACAAGGTGGGTCATGCCAACCTGGTGATGGCATACAGCCGCCTGCCCTTCATCGGCGGCAGCAGAGCGGTATACGAAGAGTAAGATAAACGCGCCATTTGCAAAAAAAGCTTTGCGAATGGCGCGTTTTGTATGTCAAAAAAGTGTCGGAGCCACTTTTTTGAGGATTGCACTCCGTCACTGTGTCCGGCGCAAACGCCGTCCACGGCCGTTCCTCCGTGTAAGGAAAGGATTTTGTAAGCAAAATCCTGCGGGAATCGCCGCACATGTCGCCGATTCCCGAATGGAAGTCGAAGGGCTTGCGAGCCCTCCGACGCCTCCCTTGGGGTTTTGATAAACTGAACGCGCCATTTGCAAAAAAAGCTTTGCGAATGGCGCGTTTTGTTGTATCATGGAAGAAGAAAGTACCAAAGGGGGTCATCCCGTGAAAAACGACCTGCCTGACATTTTGCATACTGCCCGGGCCATTTTTGACAGCCTGACGCCCCTTGCCACCGATTGCGGCCGACTGTGCGCCGGGCGGTGCTGCCAGCCCATGGAGGGGGAGAACACCGGCATGCTGCTTTTCCCCGGGGAAGCGGCGTATTATGAGAACCTGCCCGGCTATGTGGTGAAATCCACCCCGGCAGGGGAACTGCTGACCTGCTCCGGCGCCTGCAACCGGGAGGATCGCCCCCTGAGCTGCCGGCTGTTCCCGCTGCTTCCGGTGCTCCGGCCCGACGGGGTAAAGGTGGCCACCGACCTGCGGGCCAAGCCTGTGTGCCCCCTGGCCCGGCAGGGCAAGAGCGCCCTGTTGCCGGAGTTTGTGGAAGCCGTTCGTGCCTGCGGCAGGCTGCTGGCGGAGGATGGGGAGCAGCGACGTTTCCTTGTGAAATTGACCAATCAGCAGGATGATTTGAAGGCCCTGCGTGACCAGTTTGGAGGTGGCAAGCGTGTTTGAGAGTATCAACATCACCCGTGAGATCATCGGCAATGGCGCAAGCCTGCTGCTTTGCTGCAACGGGGCAGGGGAACTGCCCCCGGAGCTTGCCGCTTATGAGGGCAAGGTGCAGTGCGTGTATGTGGATCCGCCTTTCATGACCGGCGGCACCTTCGCCCGCCGTCGCCGCTTTGGCCAGAAGGGATGGAAGACCGGCTCCCCGGCACCGGAATATCCTGCCTATGACGACCGCTTCCCCAACCGGGAGGCCTACCTGGCCTTCCTGCGGGGCGTGCTCAGCAATGCCCAAAAGCTGCTGAGTCCCACGGGCGTGTTGTGCCTGCACCTGGACTGGCGGGCCTCGGCCTATGCCCGGATTTTGTGCGACGAGATCTTTGGCGAGGATCGCTTCCTCAACGAGGTCATCTGGGCCTATGAAAGCGGCGGCCGGGCCAAGCGTCATTTCAGCCGCAAGCATGATGTGATCCTGCTCTACGCCAAGACCCGCAAATATCGCTTTGACCTGACCAAGGTTCCGCTGCAGCGCAGCGCCGCCCGGCGCAACCACATGCGCCGCCAGGTGGACGAGAATGGCCGGGCCTATCGCAGCATCCGCTCCGGCGGCAAGGAATACCGCTATTACGATGATACCCCTGTCTATCCCGGCGACGTGTGGACGGACATCAGCCACCTGCAGCAGCGCGATCCGGAGCGCAGCGGCTATGCCACGCAAAAGCCCCTTAAGCTGCTGGACCGTCTGCTGCGGCCTGTGGTGCAGGAGGGCGACATTGTGTACGACCTGTGCTGCGGCAGCGGCACGGCCCTGGTGGCGGCCCAGACTCTGGGGTGCCGGGTGATTGGCATGGACATGAGTCCCGAGGCGGTGCTCATCAGCCGCAGCCGCCTGAAATTGCAGAACGTGACCGTGGACGCGCCCTGCGATGGCATTGCTGCCCTGGAGGCCAGCTATACCCCCGGCGAGGGCGCGCTGCTCTTGACGGACTTCCGCGCAAATCACAAGGCTTTCCCCAAAACAGAGCGTGCCTTTGACGCCCTGGAGTGTTGGTCAGCCGGCTATCTGGAAGATGGCCGGATGGTGACGCTGCAGCACTTCCACCGCAGCCCCAAGCACCAGGAGCTGCCCCTGATGTGCATCCTGCCGGAAAACCTGCCCAACCTGGCCGTGCAGACGGTGGACGCCGCCGGGCGGAAGAGCGTGTTTGTGTGGAAGGAATGAGAAAGCGTGACGGACTTCGATAAGATTCGGAGCTATTACCAGCATTTTGATGAGGATAACCGCCTGAAATGGGACGCCAGCGGCAAACTGGAATATGAGATGACGCTGCGCATCCTGGCAAAGCACCTGCCTGGCGCCGGGCGCGTGCTGGACCTGGGCGGCGCCACCGGTGTGTACAGCTTTCCCCTGGCGGAGCAGGGCTATGACGTGTACCTGGCTGATCTTTCGGAAACGCTGGTGGGCAAGGCCCGTGAAAAGGACACGGATCACCTGCTGAAGGGCTGCGATGTGGTCAACGCCACGGATTTGTCCATGTATGAGGATAGCTTCTTTGATGTGGTGCTGGCCTTTGGACCCTTCTATCACCTGACGGAGAAGGCGGAACGGACACGTGCTGTGGCGGAAATCACCCGGGTGCTGAAGCCCGGCGGACTGGTGTTGGCGGCCTTCATCCCGTACCTGGCGGGGAGCGTGGCCATTGTGGACAGATACATCCGTTGCCCCAATCAGGTGGACGGCCAGCGCCTGGCGGAGGTGTTTGTTTCTGGCCGGTTCAATAACCTGGCGGAGGTTGGCTTCCAGGAAGGCTACTATGCCGAGTCTGCCGAAATGGAAGCGCTTTTTGCCGGATGTGGCTTCTCGAAGGTGTGTGTTCGTTCTATCAGGGGCTTTGCCTATGAGCGGGAGGAGGGCATCTGTTCTATTACGGATCCGGTTGTGCGGAAGCAGGTGGTTGAATTGATTGACGCCACGGCGGAACGCAAGGAGATCATCGAAACCTGCGGACACGCGGTGTATATCGGCAAGAAGAATTGAGGCAATGAAAACCGCCCGGTCTCGTATGAGGCCGGGCGGTGTGTTTTTCAGAACGATCACAGCTTGCTGGCGGCAGCCTTGTCCAGCAGGAAAATCACGTTGGGATGGGTGCGCAGGATGGAAGCTTGGCAGCGGGGGTTCACGTCGTCCTTCACGGCGGCGCGGACGGCCTCGGCCTTGCCTTCTCCGGTGGCGATGAGCAGCACCTGCTTGGCGTTCATGATGCTGCCGATGCCCAGACTGATGGCCTGGCGGGGCACATCGGCCTCAGAGGCGAAGAAGCGGGTGTTGGCCTCGATGGTGGACTGGGTCAGGTTGACCACGTGGCAGCCGTAGATGAAGGTGTCGCCGGGCTCGTTGAAGCCGATGTGGCCGTTGTGGCCGATGCCCAGCAGCTGCACGTCGATATTGCCGGCCTCTACGATGGCTTCGTCATAGGCCTTGGCGGCGGCGTCCATGTCGGGGGCGTTGCCGTCGGGCACGTGGATGGCTTTGCGGCGGATATTCACATGGTTGAACAGCTCCTCGTCCATGAAGCGATGGTAGCTGCACTCGTGGTCCACAGGGATGCCCACGTACTCGTCCAGGTTATAGGTGACGCACTGGGAAAAATCAATGGCGCCGGATTTGTTCATGGCGATCAGGTTCTGATAAGTGGGGATGGGGGAAGAACCCGTGGCCAGGCCCAGGACGCTGTTGGGCTTGTTGATCAGGTGGGAAGCGATCAGCACGGCGGTAGCCTGGCCGACCTGCTCGGCGGTATCAAAAACGCGGATTTCCATATAAACGGCCTCCTTGCTTTGGTACGATTTGTATCATAATGTATTATACGAGACGGCGTGTTATATGTCAATACGGAAGTAAAAGAAAAGACCGGTATCGGCGTCGTAGAAGGCGCGGGTGTAACTGAAGGGGGTGTCGTTATCCGAGCCGCCCATCTTGTCAATGCGTTCATAACGGGCGTCAAAAACCACATTCGGGTCAGGGTAAACGCTCGGATAGCAGGAGCAGGAGAGGAAATGCTCGTCAAAAGAGTCCTGACCGATGGCGGTGATTGTCCAACCGGGGGTATTCTGAATGGCATCCATCAGATTTTCCTGGTTATAATATCCGGCCTCGAAAATGGTCAGGGTGCAGCCGTCTCCCTGGAAGCCGTCATGGCTGTCGAAATAAAGAGATCTGCTGGCTGCAGCCGCATGAGCGGAAAGGCCGGTGTCGGCGAGAGCGGCTTTGGCAGCTGCTGTATCTACAAGATCAAAGACATCTGAAACGAAAACGATCTCATAGGCAATCTGCAGCACAAAGGTCAGCACTATTCCAAGGAAGATGTATTTAAGCCGTTGTGTCCATTTCATACATCATCATCCTCGTATACAAGAATATCCCCCGGCTGGCACTCTAAGGCCTTGCAGATGGCGTCCAGGGTGGCGAAGCGCACGGCCTTCGCTTTGCCGGTTTTCAGGATGGACAGGTTGGCCATGGTGATGCCCACCTTCTGGCTGAGCTCGGTAAGGCTCATTTTGCGGCGGGCCAGCATAACGTCAAGATCAATGCGAATCATGTTGAACACTCCAATACGTACAGGGCAGAATCGAGAATCAGAGAAAAGATATCGTATTGAAACAGCAGGTTCATCATGAACCAGATGTAGGCAAGGATTGCGGTGAATCCGACGATGATGAGGAGGACGTGTCGCATAGGTCTTTTCTCCTGCTTCGGTCGTGGACATACACAATGATGTATATGATGTGAACCACATCGGCGAAGATGCATGCGGGGAGGAACCATTCATCCATGGCGGCCGGGAAGATGCCCGCAGTTGCCATTACGCTCAGCAAGGTGACTGCAAACATGGAAGCCGGAAAGGGGCGGGTAACGCCTCCGATAGCCTCTATGCAAGCGTCAAGGTGGTAGATCAGGCCGGTAAAGCAGGCAAAACTGCACAATCCAACGGTGATGAGGCCAAAGAACGCGAAGCCCATCAGATGCAGGTCGCCGGAGGAGATCCCCGCCACCAGCCCAACGAAGCCCAGGGGAAAAAAGAACAGTGCGGTCAGCGTGCCCAGGGCAAGCAAAGCGAAGCAAGCCATGGCTGCCAATACCAGCAGTAATTTGAGAAGCACCTTTTTCATATGGTCAGATCATTCTCCTGCTGGATGGCGGTGGCGCGGCGCACCAACAGCTCCAGGGCGTAGGCCACCAGGGCGATGCACGAATAGGCGATGGCAAACAGCAGCAGCAAGTACACGAAGGGGAGCGCGAAGCCATTCACCATGGCGAAGGCCAGCAGCAGCGCGAGGAACAGCGTGCCGCCGCAGATGCCGCAGCACACAGCAATGCGGTGCATACCCTTCTCGTTGGCGGGGGTGAAGGCGGTGCCGAGCTTCAGCCGCTGGCACAGGGTGAAGAAATGGTACAGCGCGCCGTATGAAAACACCGATACGGCGGCGACGGTCAGCAGGCCGACCACAGCATAGCCCACATAGGCATAATTCTGTTCATCCATGAAGTGGCCGAAGGCGGAAAAGCCCCAGCCGCCAAGGAACACAGCGGCCACCGTGCCCACAAGGGCGATCAGCACAGCCGCGGCCTGCAAAAGAGTGAAAACCAGGTTAGTACGTTTGTTCATTTGAATCACCTCGTCCATACGATATCACATATATTTCTGTTTGTCAACATAAATTTATCGAAAATCGATAAAAAATCATCAGGAAACAGAAAAGAAGGAATTCGCGGGGGCGGGGGAGAATCATTCCGTAACAGTGTGTTATAAGGAGGTCATCCCCATGTCCATTACGCCTCATGATATTGCCAAGATGCTCGACCACTCCACCCTGCAGCCTTTCCTGACGGAAGAAGACATCCGCAAGGGCTGCGAGCTGGCCCTGAAGTACGATTGCGCCAGCGTGTGCGCCCGCCCCTGCGATGTACCGATCCTGGCCGAAATGCTGAAGGGCAGCGACGTGAAGGTCTGCACCGTGATCGGCTTCCCCCACGGCAGCCACGAGACCGCCATCAAGGTAGCCGAGGCCAAGCTGGCCCTGGAGGAAGGCTGCCAGGAGCTGGACATGGTGCTGAACATCGGCAAGATGATCCACGGCGACCATGACTATGTGAAGGGCGAGATCAAGCAGATCGCCGACCTGGCCCATGAGCAGGGAGCCATTGTGAAGGTAATCCTGGAGACCTGCTACCTCACCGATGAGCAGAAGAAGATCGCCTGCCGCCTCAGCGAAGAAGCCGGCGCTGATTTTGTGAAGACCTCTACCGGCTATGGCAGCAAGGGCTGTACCATCGACGACCTGAAGCTCATGCGCGCAGCGGTGTCTGCCCATGTGCGGGTGAAGGGCTCCGGCGGCATCCGGGATCTGGATACCGTGCTTTCCGCCCGTGCCGTGGGCGCCAGCCGCTGCGGCGTTTCCGCCACTGCCAAGATCATGGAGGAGGCGGAAGCCCGCTATGCCGAGGGCAAGCTGGTGGAAGCGGAGTCCATCAAAGAGATGGAAGGCGGTTACTAAGCCGCAAAAAAGAACGCTGTGCGTGTGCACAGCGTTCTTTTTTGATGGAATCATTTAGCCTTCGTAGCCGATGAGGATGCCGCCGTCCTCAGCGTAGAAGCTGACCAGGCCCCGGGCCTGATAGACCTGGATGTCAGCGTCGGGCGCGATCTCGCGGATGAGGCCGGTCATAATTTCTGCCAGTCTGGGATTGTTGTGGGCGATGCGTACCTTGCCGCCCTTGAAGCCGTGGCTCTTCATCACGTCGATCAGGCCCTGCTGGGTGCGCTTTTCGCCCCGGCACTTGCTCACGGGCTGCAGAGTGCCTACGTCGCTGGCGATGCCCACAATGCGGATATTGAGCAGGCCTGCCAGGGCGGCCACCGCAGGGCTGACGCGGCCGTTGTTCACCAGGCTGCGCAGGCTTTCCAGGGCGAAGGTCAGGTGGGTGGTCTTCTGATATTCGGCGATCATTTTCTCAATGGCCTCAAAAGTGTAGCCCTCCTGGTGCCACTGGGCCAGCTTTTCGATGAGCAGCACCATTTCAGGGCCGGTGGAGAGGGAGTCCACCACCAGCACCTTGCGCTCGGGGTGCAGGCGCAGGTAGTCCTCTTTGGCGATCATGGCCGCATTGCAGGAGCCGCTCAGGTTGCTGGTGATGGCCACACAGACCACCTCATCCGCCTCGCCGAAGGCTTCGCGCCAGGCGTCGGGATTGGGGCAGGCAGTGGTGCTGCGGCCCTTGTAGGTGGCCAGGTAGTCCAGCATCTCACGGGGGTTCAGGGTAGCGTCGTCCACAAAGGTACGCTCGCCTGCCATGATGCTCAGGGGCACGGAGGCAAAGTCCGCACCGTCAAAAACCAGCAGATCGCTGGAGGAATCGGCTACAATTTTAAATGCCATGCGGAAATAACCTTCTTACATTCGTAATACATCGGTTTTCAAAAAACCGATGAACTGGTTTGACTATAACAGTTTTTCGAAAACCTGTCAAGGGGTTTTCGTATGTGTTACAGTATATTCATAAACCTGATTGACGTTTTTTGTATCCTGCTTTATAATGATAAAGCAAAGGAGGCACCAACCATGGCTATCCGCATTGAGGATTTTCGTATGCCCCGGTTCAGGGAGATTCCCAACATGGGTCTGTACCTGGACCAGACCATCAAATATATCAACCAGCACCTGGAGCCCCTGGGCTGCATGGAGATCACCTCCTCCATGGTGAGCAACTATGTGAAGAAGGGCTACATCAAAAGCCCGGTGCGCAAGCAGTATGACGCAGTGCAGATCGCGTATCTGTTCTTTATCGCTGTGGCGAAGAATGTGCTATCCATGGAAAGCATCGCCAAAATGTTCAGTCTGATGCAGGGCATTTATACCGAGGACGTGGCCTACGATTATTTCTGCTCTGAGCTGGAAAACGTACTGAGCTATATCTTTGGCGTGCAGGAGGATATCAGCTATCTGGGCACCACCAATTCCGAGGAGAAGGACATGCTGCGCAGCGTGATTGTGGCGGTGGCCAACGTGATTTACGTCAACGACAGGCTGAAGAGCCGTCAGCCGGAACCTCAGCCGGAAGAAGAGGCCTGACCGCAGGAATCCGGCCGGTTCCGGGAAAATCCATCTGAAAAAGACCGCCGCAGGCATACAGCTTGCGGCGGTTTGCTATTACTTCTGCACTTCCTCGATCATTTCCAGCACGCGCTGGGTGCCGTCGGCCGGGGGAGCGGCCTGCATGGCAGCGGTGAGCTGCTCGCGGGCGGCCCAGGTGTCCATCAGGGAGGAGAAAAGGGTTTCGGCGGTCATGTTCTCCTGCAGGAGCACGCGGCACAGGCCACGCTTTTCCAGGCTCTGGGCATTGAGAATCTGGTCGCCGCGGCTGGCGCCCTTGGGGTAGGGAACCAGCAGCATGGGCTTGCACAGGGCCTGGAATTCGCACAGGGCGTTGCTGCCGGCCCGGGAAAGCACCAGGTCGGTGCAGGCCAGGGCATCGGGGAGCTCTGCGCTGAGCATCTCAATCTGGGTATAGCCGGCGGTACCCCGGAGGCTTTCGTCCAGGTTGCCCTTGCCGCAAAGGTGCGCCACGTCGAAGTGGGGCAGCAGCCGGGGCAAGGCTTCGCGCAGGGCTTTGTTCACGGCCTGGGCGCCGGAGGAGCCGCCCATCATCATCAGGATGGGTTTGCTGCCGTCAAAGCCCAGCAGGCTCAGGCCCTTGGCACGGCTGCCATGGAACAGTTCGGGGCGCAGGGGGGTGCCGGTCATCTCTGCCTTGGCGCCCAGGGCCTGGGCGCACTCGGGGAAGGTGGTGGCGATCTTTTTCGCGAAGGGCTTGCACAGCTTGTTGGCCAGGCCGGGGGTCAGGTCGCTTTCGTGGCAGACCACGGGAATGCGGTTGATCCACGCGCCGAAGACCACGGGTACAGCAACGAAGCCGCCCTTGGAGAAGGCTACGTCAGGCTTGATCTTTCCCATCAGCGCGGCGGACTGGAACATGCCGGCGATAACCCGGAAGGGGTCGGTAAAATTCTGCCAGGAGAAATAGCGGCGCAGCTTGCCGCTCTTCACGGCGTGATAGGTCACCCCGGGAACGGAGCGGATCTTTTCCGCTTCCATGCCCTTTTCGGTGCCGATGTAGTGGATCTCATAGCCCGCTTCCTGCAGGTGGGGGATCAGGGACAGGTGGGGGGTAACGTGGCCCAGGGTGCCGCCGCCGGTGAGAACGATCTTTTTCATAAAAAGGTATCCCCTTTGACATGGTAATGGAATCTTCTTTTCCAGTATAACACAATCCACCGAAGAAAAGAAAGGAAATTTCGTTTTTCCACCTTGGCAAAATGATCTTTTTCAAGTAGAATACTGGTAGCGCGGGCAACCGCTGAAATACAGATCAATGACCTCCTGAAAGGAGCAAATGCATGGATCGTCAGGTTTATCTGTCCCAGATCGACAGGGTGATCGCAAACGGCCCTTACAAGGCGGACTGGGCGTCCCTGGCGGAGCGCCCCGTACCGACGTGGTACAGGGAAAAACGTCTGGGTATCTTTCTGCACTGGGGTCCTTTCTCCGTGCCTGCGTATCATGATTGGTACGCCCGCAACATGTATATCAAGGATTCTCCGGAATATGAACACCACTTGAAGCACTGGGGGGCGCACAAGGATTTCGGCTACAAGGATTTCATCCCCATGCTGACGATGGAGAAGTTTGATCCCCAGCAGTGGGTCAAGGCCTTCCGTGAGGCCGGCGCGGATTACATCGTCCCCGTGGCGGAGCATCACGACGGCTTCCAGATGTATAAGTCCGAATTGTCCTGCTGGAATGCTGCTGAAATGGGCCCCCACCGGGATGTGATGGGCGATCTTCTGCGGGAGGCAGAGCGTGCAGGGATGACGGTGGGCGCTTCCACCCATCGTGTAGAGCACAGCTGGTTCTTTGGCAACGGGAAAGGGTTCGAAAGCGATATTCCCCAGGACGTGCCCAGGGATTCGCTCTATTGGCCCGCGATTCCAGAGCCGGTGAATCAGCATGACATCCATTCTCCCGGCGGGCCGGATGAGGAGTTCATGACGGACTGGCTCCTGCGCTGCTGCGAGATCGTGGACCGCTACCATCCCCGCATTGTGTATTTTGACTGGTGGATCCAGCACGAGAGCGTGAAGCCCTGGCTGAAGAAATTCACCGCCTATTACTACAACCGCAGCGAGGAATGGGGCGGCGGCATCATCAACTACAAGCATGACGCCTTCCCCTTCGGCGTCGCCGTGCCGGATGTGGAGCGGGGACAGTTTGCCGAGGTGAAGCCTTTCCTGTGGCAGAGCGATACCTCTGTGATGCGCAACAGCTGGTGCTATTCCGCCAACCCCATTTACAAGCAGCCCATTGAAATCATTTGGGATCTGGTGGATGTGGTGTGCAAGAACGGCCGCCTGCTGCTGAACTTCGGCCCCTGCCCGGACGGCTCCCTTTCCGAAAACGACCTGGCCGTATTGAAGGCCATGGCGGAATGGATGAAAGTCAACGGCGAAGCCATCCACGGCACGGGCATCTGGCGCACGGCCTTCGAGGGCCCCACCGCCGTGGAGGAGGGCCAGTTTGCCGATGGCAAGAGCCGTGATTTCACCAGCCAGGACTTCCGCTTTACCTGCCGTGGCGGCGATATCTATGCCACCGCCATGCGCTGCCCGGAGGACGGCGTGCTGAAGATTCGCAGCCTGCGGGAGGCGGATGCCAGCCACAAGCCCCTGTGGCACGGGATTATCCGCAAAGTGGAGGTGCTGGGCCTGGGCGAGGTGAAGTGGAGCCGGGACGGCGAGGCTCTCACCGTGGAGATGGGAGATTACCGCAGCGACATGCCTGTGGTTGTCAAAGTAATGACTGACTAAAGTTAAAGGAGAATACGGTTATGCGTTTTTCCAACGGCTATTGGATGATCAAGCAGGATTATGTGATGAGCTACGCCACCCAGTGCGTGCGTGCCAACAAATCCGAGAAGGCGCTGCAGGTGATTTCCGCCTGCCGCCCCATCAACCACCGCGGCGATGTGCTGGACGGCGGCACCCTGACGGTGACTTTCACCGCCCCCCGCAAGAACATCATCCGCGTGAAGGTAACCCACTTTGCCGGCGCGAAGATGAAGGATCCCCGCTTTGAGACTTACGAGGAAGACGTGCAGCCTGTGATCGAGGAAGGCGAGAACTTCGTTTCCTTCACCAGCGGCGAGCTGACCGCCTGGGTGCTCAAGGCCCACGGCCAGTGGCAGGTGGACTATATGGTGGGCGACCGTGTGCTGACCACCTCCGGCTTCCGTGCTATGGGCCGCGCCCTGAAGAAGGATGGCACCACCTCCTCCCTGCTGCCCCACGGCAAGAGCTATATGGTGGAGTCCCTCATGCTGGACGTGGGCGAGAATGTCTACGGCCTGGGCGAGCGTTTCGGTGCCTATGTGAAGAACGGTCAGACGGTGGATATGTGGAATGCTGACGGCGGCACCGCCTCTGAGCTGGCGTATAAGAATATTCCCTTCTATATGACCAACCGGGGCTATGGTGTGCTGGTGGAGAACACCTCCGACGTGAGCTTCGAGGTGGCCAGCGAGAAGGTGGAGCGTGTGCAGTTCTCCCACGAGGGCGAAACCATGGTCTATGATATCATCTATGGCGAGACCCCCAAGGGCACCCTGGATCTTTACACCGCCCTCACCGGCCGCCCCGCCCTGATGCCCGCCTGGAGCTTTGGCCTGTGGCTGTCCACCTCCTTCACCACCAACTATGACGAGGAGACCACCTCCTCCTTCATCGGCGGTATGGCAGAGCGGGATATCCCCCTGAGCGTGTTCCACTTCGACTGCTACTGGATGAAGGCCTTCAACTGGTGCGACTTCGAATGGGATCCCGATACCTTCCCGGATCCTGAGGGCATGCTGAAGCGCTACCACGAAAAGGGCCTGCACCTGTGCTGCTGGATCAACCCCTATATCGGCCAGGCCAGCCCCCTCTTCGATGAGGGCATGGAGCATGGCTACCTGCTGAAGAAGGCCAATGGCGACGTGTGGCAGACGGACATGTGGCAGGCCGGCATGGCCATCCTGGACGTGACCAATCCTGCCGCCCGGGAGTGGTATTGCTCCTACCTGCGCAGGCTGCTGGACATGGGCATCGACTGCTTCAAGACCGACTTTGGCGAGCGCATCCCCGTCCGGGATATCGCGTATTTTGACGGCTCCGATGCCCTGCACATGCACAACTACTACACCTTCCTGTACAACAAGATGGTCTTTGATCTGCTCAAGGAAGTCCGGGGCGAGGGCGAGGCCATCCTGTTTGCCCGCAGCGCCACCGTGGGCGGCCAGCAGTTCCCCGTGCACTGGGGCGGCGACAACAGTGCCTCCTACGTCTCCATGGCGGAAACCCTGCGCGCCGGCCTGAGCATGAGCCACTCCGGCTTCGGCTACTGGAGCCACGATATCTCCGGCTTCGAGTCCACCGCCCCCGCTGATGTGTACAAGCGCTGGTGTCAGTTTGGTGTGTTCTCCAGCCACAGCCGCCTCCACGGCTCCACCAGCTACCGCGTGCCGTGGCTCTTCGATGAGGAGAGCAGCGAGGTGCTCCGCAAGTTCGTGAAGCTCAAGTGCCGCCTGATGCCCTATCTCTACGGTGCGGCGGTGGAGGCCCACGAGCACGGCACCCCCATGATGCGTCCCATGATGCTGGAGTTCTATGACGATCCTGCCTGCGAGATGCTGGACCGCCAGTACATGATGGGCGAGAGCCTGCTGGTGGCGCCTATCTTCCGCAAGGACGGTCAGGTGCAGTACTACCTGCCCGACGGCACCTGGACCTGCCTGCTCACCGGCGATAAGGTGGAAGGCGGCCACTGGCAGACGGAGGTCCACGATTTCATGTCCCTGCCCCTGATGGTGCGCCCCGGCACCGTGCTGCCCATGGGCAAGTGCGACAGCCGCCCCGATTACGATTATCTGGACGGCCTGGAGCTGCACGTGTATCAGCTGGAAGAGGGCGAAAGCCGCGTAGTCAGCATCCCTGACCTGAACGGCAAGATCGCCGCCACTTTCACCGTGACCATCAAGAACGGTGAAGCTGTGGTGGAAACCGACAGCACCAAGCCCTATGCTGTTGTGATGCACTAAGGGTCATCAAAAAAACAGCCTCCCAACCAGGTATGATGTAAAGGAAGGTTTTATCCTTCCAATCACATCATGACTACGGCTCGTTTGTGGTGAATGGTAGCGGTTATGACGAAAGGAAAAAACCTTCGTCATAACCGCTATTTTCATTGCGAAAGGAGCTGCCAACAT
>JAFVVG010000058.1 GCA_017502305.1 Clostridia bacterium
GAGCTGTGCAAGAGCTGCATCGACGGCGGCTTCACCTCCGTCATGATCGACGCTTCCTCCAAGCCCTTCGCTGAGAACATCGAGCTGACCCGCAAGGTCGTTGAGTATGCTCACGATCACGGCGCGGTGGTCGAGGCTGAGCTGGGCACCCTGGCCGGCGTGGAAGACGACGTTGTCGTCGAGCACGGCGCTGAGATGTTCACCCGCCCCGAAGAGGTCGAAGAGTTCGTCTCCAAGACCGGCTGTGACTCCCTGGCCATCGCCATCGGCACCAGCCACGGCGCTTACAAGTTCAAGCCCGGCACCAAGCCCCAGCTGCGCTTCGACGTGCTGGAGGAGTGCGCCAAGCGCCTGCCCGGCTTCCCGATCGTTCTGCACGGCGCTTCCTCTGTGCCCCAGAACTTCGTCGAGGAGATCAACAAGTACGGCGGCAACATGCCCGGCGCCATCGGCATCCCCGAGGAGCAGCTGGCTCAGGCTGCCAAGCTGGCCGTGTGCAAGATCAACATCGACTCCGACATCCGTCTGGCCATGACCGCCTCTGTGCGCAAGTACCTGGCTGAGCATCCCGATCACTTCGATCCCCGTCAGTGGCTGAAGCCTGCCCGCGATGCCGTGAAGGCCATGGTCACCCACAAGATCGTGAACGTTCTGGGCTGCAACGGCAAGGCCTGATTGCATCCGGAAAACAGGCGCTGATGCGCCATTGCGCCTCGGGTGATTGATTCCATGATCCCTCGCGCCAAAAAAACTGCTGCCGCAGCGTGTATCCCACGCCGTGACAGCAGTTTTTTCTTTGGCATCACCCCATCAAAGAGCGCGTTGCTGAAGGGGAAAACGTTTTTTCTCCAAGGCTTCTGCAGGAGGATTCCATCACAGGCAAGGCGAAATATCCCTTTGCCGGAATGACCGTTTCGCCATTGCGGCAGACATGCCCCATTTCGTGCCTGTCCCTGCGCGGCGGGCAAGGAGGAACGACCCATGAGCAAGATCATCACGCCCTGCAATCCCCATGCGCTGCCTTGCGTTCACCGCATGATGGAATACCTGGGCCAGCTTTCCGGCAAAGGCATCCTGACGGGCCAGCACACCAAGACCCGGGCCATGGAGGAGCTTCGCCACATCGAGCAGATCACCGGCAAGCAGCCGGCCCTGCTTGGGTTTGAGCTTTTGTCCTACTCCCCCAACATCAATTATCTGGATACCGACGACGAGTGTATGAAGGAAGTCGAGGATAACTTCGGCACCCTCCGCCAGGCCTGGGAATGGGCGGCGCAAAAAGGCGTCGTGACCTTCACCTGGCATTGGTTTTCGCCCCTGGGCGGCCGAAGCAAGGCTTTCTATGCCGCCAATACGGACTTCGACGCCGCCCGCGCGCTGATCAGCGGCACGCCGGAAAACAAGGCACTCCTGCAGGATATGGACATGATGGCCGCGCTTCTGCGACCCTTCTGCGAGGCAGGTGTGCCCATCCTGTGGCGTCCCTTCCACGAGGGCGACGGCAACTGGTTCTGGTGGGGAGCCAAGGGCGCCGAGACCGTTAAGGGGCTGTGGCGACTGATGTATGACCGCTACATCAATCTCCATGGGCTGAACAACCTGATCTGGGTGTGGAACTCCCCCGAACCTGCCTGCTATCCCGGCGATGATGTGGTGGATATCCTGTCCCGCGATATGTATCCCCCCGCCCACGAGCATACATCCCGGGCCGACAGGCTGAAGGAGCTTCAGCAGCTTACGCCCCAGCCGAAAATTGCCCTGATCGGCGAGATCGGCACCATTCCCTCTGCCGAGGCATTGGCAGAAGAAAAAGCGGAATGGGTCAGCTATATGACGTGGTGCAATGATTTCTGCCTGACGGAGAACTTTACCACCAATGAGGCCCTGCGGGCTATGTATGACCACCCCTGGGCCATCACGAAGGATCGGCTCCCAGTGCTGTATTAAGTTGGCTCATGCCAGACTCCACCGGGAAAAGCGTACCCCGGAAGCACTTGCTTCCGGGGTTTGTTTACTGTTCTTCTCGGTTTTTGATGCCCACATAGACGGTTTTCTGTTTTGGCTCGTAGCGGTCGGTATAGAGGTGGGTACGCTCGGTTTCCACGCCATCCACATACTTCACACACCAGCTGTCCACCACATAGCCTTCCGCGGCCTTCTGGGTGATCATCTCTTCATCCACATAGGTCACGTATTCCTGCTTCTTGTCCCGGACAATCTTTTCCTCCTCCGGAGGCTGCAACACCTCGGTGGTGGCGGCCTCCAGCTTGTAGGATACATTCCCCATGTCCTGGCCGTAGATCGAAACCTTGGCGATCCACTGCCGGCGGTTGTTGGGATCCGTCTGCACAGAGGCGGCGATGTACACCGGGCCTTCGCTAACATTCTTGAAGGCAAAGTCGATCTTGCGGCTCCGGCTCCAATACACCGTGGCGTCCAGGCCCAGCTCCGTGTAATTCACGGGCAGGGAATGCTGCTCGCGCTTGGTGATCTGCATGCCCGCCGCCACAGCGGCCTGATACACCGTGCTGCTGGCCTGGCATACGCCGCCGCCAATGCCGCGGGTGATCTTCTGATAGGCATATTCGTCTGCCTCATAGAAGCCATTTTCTGTGCTGCGCTCCCCCACCAGCTTGTTGAAGCTGAAGGTATCACCCGGCTGCAGAATGGTGCCGCTGATGAGCTGGAAGGCGCGGCGGATGTTATTGGTGCGGCCTTCCTCGCTCTTGTAGGAAATGATGGTGCTGGCGGAAGCCCGCAGGGTCACGTGCTTCTGCAGATCCGCTACCGTCACCTGGGGCTGGATCAAAGCAGGTTCAATTTCAATGGATCCGCTTTCCAGGGTGGAGACCATCTGATAGATTTTTTCCTTGATGGGGTCCGTGTCCAGGGTGCGTCCCACCACCTCCGCCTGGAAGGTGAAGGGGTTGGAGGTCATCTGCGGGTCAAAGGCGATCAGCGCGGCATCCTGCGGCGCACGGTAAACCTTGTTACGCAATTGCTCCAGCACGCTGTCTACCACGGCGGTATCGCCGCTGGGCAGGGCGGTGTAAGCCTGATGCGGCTCCTGGGAGAGCTTTTCCATAGCCTCCAGGCGCTGATGGGCATCACCGGTGTGGCCCAGCGCCCAGGCTTGCCGCAACGGTTCGTATACGTCCACCCGCATGCCCAGCTGACCGGCCTTCAGCTCCGTGACCAGCTGGCCCTGATAGGTCAGCTTCACAGACCAGGCGTCATTGCGCTGCTGGGCCTTGGCCGTCACAGCGGCGGTGGCTTCTTCCTGGGTCATGCCGCCCAGGTGAATGCCATCCACATAAACGTTCTGGCAGAATACCTTGTCAAAGCTGGATACATAAGCCTGCAGCTGCTGTTCCTGCTGTTTTTGACGGTTCATGGCTACGCCGCCCGCAATCAGGGCCAGCGCGATGACCGCAACCAGCAGAATCATCCAGTTGAATTTCGGTTTTCCTGTTCTGCTTTCGCGCCCGCCGGTTTGCGGCGCTGTATACTGGCTCTGCGGGTGATAGCCCCGCTCATAGCCTTGGTTTTGCCAGGTCTGCGGCGCATAGCCCTGCCCAGGCACGCCCTGGTAGGGCTGCTGGTAGCCATTGGGCGGATAAACACTCTGCTGCCGCTGATAGGCGGAAGACGCCTGATTCCCCGCCGGCGCGGCATAGCGTTCGCTGCGGCGGCGACGGTTATTATCCTGCGGCACATAGCCGTTATTGGGATACATCGTCTTCCTCCCTTCCTCTGTATTGACGGGTCATAATCCTCATGTTTTCACTTTCCGGTCAGTTATTCTTCTCCATGGCGTCCATCAGGCGCCGCAGGTCATCCCCGGCCCTTGTCCAGGCCGGGCAGATGCACCCCGGCATGCCGTGGCTGTCGCCTTCCTTGTGGAAGTCGCTGCCGCCGGTCACCATAAAGCCCATGTCGCGGGCCATACGCTCCAGCCTTTCCCAGCGGCTCAGGGACGAGGGATGATATACCTCCACGCCCATGAGCCCCTGGCTTTTCCAGTGGAGCAGCAGGGTGCGCAGGGTGATTTCGTCCTTATCCAGCTGCAGGGGATGCG
The DNA here is from genome assembly GCA_017502305.1 of Clostridia bacterium. Classification (GTDB taxonomy): domain Bacteria; phylum Bacillota; class Clostridia; order Christensenellales; family Aristaeellaceae; genus UBA11524. Next base: position 4,079 of record JAFVVG010000058.1, read on the forward strand.
CCAGCACCGGCACAAAGCCGTTTTCCCGCATCAGGGGCAGCGCCTCTGCCATGGAGAGCCTTTCCCCTGCCACATAGGCAGGCTTGCCCTCGCCAATGAATCGGTCGATGGCGTCCTGCATGGAGCGGGCATAGCCGCCGGCCACCAGGGCCCGGCCAATATGCGCCCGGCCCACGGTGCCGCAATAGCCGCGGGTCATTTCCGCCCAGTCCAGGGGCATACCCATGTCCGCAAGGCGCTGAACCATGGCTTTGGCACGAACGACACGCTTCTGCGCAAGCTCGGCCACCTTCTGCCGGAGGGGCAGGGCGGCGCTGCGGCCATAGCCCAGCAGGTGCAGGCCCTTCATATCATTCAGGCTCAGCTCCACACCGGTGATCACCGGAATGGGCGTCTCCGTCCCCCGCAGGCTGTCAATGCCCTCGAAGGTATCGTGGTCGGTAACAGCCATCACCTCCACCCCCAGTCCAGCGGCTTTCTCCACCAGTTCTGTGGGAGAAAGCACGCCGTCACTGAAGGTGGAATGCATATGAAGATCAGCCTTCATCGTGGTCGTCACGCAGGAGGATATCCTCGGGCAGTTCCGGCTTCTCCTCCGCCGCAGGCTTTTCTTCCGCCTTGGATTCCTGGGGAATTTCCGGTGCCGCCTGGGGCTTGTCATTGTCTTCGATCACCGGAACAACGCCGGTCTCCATCAGGCCGGCAAACTCGGCGCGGCCCAGGGTATCATGCTCCAGAAGAGCCTCCACAAGCTGGTCGAAACGCTCACGGTTGTCATCAATGGTCTTCAGGGCCAGGGCATAGCCTTCATCCAGCAGGCGACGAACCTCCTGGTCGATCTTGGCAGCAACCGCCTCGGAATATCCGCGGCTCTGGCCAAACTCCATGCCCACAAACACCTCCTGATCGCTGTCCAGATACACCGGGCCGATCTCCTCACTCATGCCAAACTGGGTCACCATGCGGCGGCACAGCTCGGTGGCGTGTTTCAGGTCGCTGGTGGCGCCGGTGGAGAATTCGCCCAGGCCGCGCTGTTCGGCGGCGTGGCCGCCCAAGGCCACGGCGATGCGGGCCATCAGCTGGCTCTGGGTCATCAGGTCGTGCTCCTCGCCGGGCAGGGACAGGGTGTGACCGGCGGCATGACCACGGGGAACGATGGTCACCAGGTGCACGTCATCCGCGCCGGGAACAAAGTGTCCCACAATGGCGTGGCCGCCCTCGTGAATGGCTACCATGCGGCGGTCACGCTCAGAAACCTTGTGGCTGCGCTTTTCGGGGCCCATCTGCACGCGGGCAATGGCGTCGATCAGCAGCTGCTGGGTAATCTCCTTTTTGCGGCCACGGGCAGCCAGGATCGCCGCCTCGTTCATCACATTCTCCAGATCAGCGCCGGTATGATAGGGCGTACGCTTGGCGATGTTCTTCAGGTCAACGTCAGCGGCCAGGGGTTTGCCCTTGGAATGCACCTTCAGGATGGCCACGCGGCCATCCAAGTCGGGATAATTCACCGTTACCTGGCGGTCGAAGCGGCCGGGGCGCAGCAGGGCGGGGTCAAGAATATCACGGCGGTTGGTGGCAGCCATGACGATCACACCCTCGTTGATGGCGAAGCCGTCCATTTCCACCAGCAGCTGGTTCAGGGTCTGCTCACGCTCGTCGTGACCGCCGCCCAGGCCGGCGCCGCGATGACGGCCCACAGCGTCGATCTCGTCAATAAACACAATGGCAGGGGCGGCCTTCTTGGCCTGGTCAAACAGGTCGCGGACACGGCTGGCGCCCACGCCCACAAACATTTCAACGAAATCGGAACCGGAAATGGAGAAGAAGGGCACACCGGCCTCGCCGGCCACAGCCTTGGCCAGCAGGGTTTTACCGGTACCGGGAGGGCCCACCAGCAGCACGCCCTTGGGGATGCGGGCGCCCAGCTCGGTATAGTTCCTGGGGTTGCGCAGGAAATCAACCATCTCCTGCAGTTCTTCCTTTTCCTCGTCAGCGCCGGCCACGTCGGCAAAGGTAATCTTGTTCTTGGCGGGATCCTGCATCCGGGCACGGCTGCGGCCAAAGTTCATCACCTTGCTGTTGCCGCCGCCCTGGCTGCGCATCATCAGGAACCAGAAGACCAGGAACAGGCCTGTGATGATCAGGAAGGGCAGGAAATCGTACCACCAGGGAATGGTAACGGGTGCGCGGTATTCCACCGTGAAGGACAGATCGCCCACGGAAACATCGTCCAGCTCTTTGCCTTGCTTCACAGCCTCCATCTGGCGCACGGTTTCGATAAAATCCTCGCCGATGGTGGTTTCAAAATCGTAGCCACGGTCCGGGAAATCAGCCGCCGCCACCTTGGTGGTGGTTTTCAAACCAACCAGGGTATTGTTGCGGATAGCCACTCGGGCCACCTCGCCATCCTCGATCATCTGCAGCAGCTTGGGGTATTCAATACGCTTGTTCTCAGGATTGCCGAGACTGCCGTTGAGCAGGATGGCGATCAGCAGAAAAGTGCCGAGCCAGATCACAATGCTCATCAGTCCTCTGGGGGATTTCTTCAAAGTCGGGTCCTCCTTCATTGGAAATACATAAGGTCCGATGTTTTATTCAGCGCCGTAGATACGGGGGTGCAGCACGCCGATATCCGGAATGTTGCGGTACTTTTCGTCGTAATCCAGGCCATAGCCCACCACAAATTCATCGGGAATGATGAAGCAGAAGTAATCCGCCTTCAGTTCCACCCTGCGACGGGCAGGCTTATCCAGCAGGGTAACGATCTTGATGGATGCCGCACCGCGGTCTGCCAGCATCTTCTTCAGGTAAGAAAGCGTCATGCCGGAATCCACAATGTCCTCCACGATGAGCACATCCTGGCCCACGATGTCACGGTCCAGGTCCTTGAGAACCTTCACCACGCCGGTGGTTTTGGTGGCGCTGCCATAGCTGGACAGGGCCATGAAATCCGTGCGCAGGGGCAGGTCGATTTCACGAATCAGATCGCTGTAAAACACCACAGCGCCTTTGAGAATGCCAATCACCACAGGGGATTTTCCCTGGTAATCAGCAGTAATCTGCTGGCCCAGCTTCTTCACGGCCTCGTGGATCTCCTCGCGGGTCACCAGCACCTTCGCCAGGTCGCCATAGAGCTTCGCGTCGCGTTCCATTGTGGTTATCCTCCTTATTTCTTCATCCAGGGCATATCGCCCATCCAGCGCAGCATCACGTTTTCTTCTGTGACATCAACCGCGGGAATGCCGCCCGCGCCAACGCCGGCTGCCAGCAGCACCTCGCTGCCGCGGCACAAAAGCGGAACGGCGTCCCGGAAGGGAGCGTCCACCCGCCTGTTGGTGAAATAATCCTGCATGGACTGGCGGCCCTCCTGTCCGAAGGGACGGATCCAGTCGCCCGGCTGTCGTGTGCGCAGCCGGCACTCCTGTACCAGGGGCCCGGGCAGGGCCTGACAGGTTCTGCCGTCCCCCGTTTCCCGGGTTCCGGCCTCAAGCCGCATCGTTACCCGGATGTCCGCCGCGGCCCGTCCCAGCAGGTGCAGGTGCGTCCATCCCCGGTAACCGTGGCACTCCTCCGGCAGGTTGCACTTGCTGCCCGCAGGGGCGTCGACCAGGGCGGCAAGCGCTTCTGTCTGCCGGTGACTCAGGCTTCTCTCTTCCAGGGATGCGCCCATATACCGCTGCCACCACAGCCGCAGCACGCGTCGCCGCAATCCGGGATGCATTTTCTCCAGCCGTGCAATGGGCAGATAGCTGTCTGCCTCCCCCAGCGCCTCACGGGCCAGGTGCTCCAGCAGTTCCTCGTCCTCCCGCAGGATGGACGCCGCTGCGGCCATTCGCCGTGAAGCGCCGGGCGCCAGCTGCTCCAGCAGGGGCAGCGCCTCCTGCCGCAGGGCGTTGCGCAGGTAATGGGTATCCAGGTTGGAGGCGTCCTCCCGCCAGGATAATCCGGCTGTTTGGAGCACCTCACGCAGCTGCTGCCTGGAGCAATCAAGCACGGGGCGGATCACCCGCACACCCAGCACTTCGCTATCCTGGGCCATGCCGGCAAGCCCAGCGAGGCCCGTGCCCCGCAGAAGATGCAACATCAGCGTTTCCGCCTGATCATCTCTGTGATGGGCCAGTGCGATGGCATCGGCGCGGTGCTTCTCCATGGCGTCTCGGTAGAATCCATAGCGCACCTGCCTTGCCCAGTCCTCCCCGGGGTTCTCCGGCGGCTGAGCACGGTAGACCTCCAGGGGCAGCTGCCACCCTTCACACAGGTCACGGACAAAGGCTTCGTCGCCATCGGAGGCCTCGCCCCGCAGGCCATGGTTCACGTGTACCGCTGTCAGCTCAATCTCCTGCCGCTTCTGCAAAAGCAGCCAGGCCAGAGCCACCGAATCGGCGCCCCCGGAAAGGCCGATCAGCAGCCGGCGGGGCAGCTTCATCTTAATACACACGGAGGGGAGCTCCGCACCGGGTGCAGGGAGAAAGCTTGGCATAATCGCCCTCGTTGATCTGGCTGAAGGTAAACTGTCCGTCAAAGGGCAGCCACTTCTTGTCCGTGGAGGGGCATTCCCGGTCGATATGATACTTGGAGCCGTCGCCGGATTTGTTGTAATACAGCACCATGTCCGGCTTGCCCTCCTCCGCGGCGGGCGGAGGCACAGGGGTGATGTTCTCCCTCACCACAGGAGTGGTTTCCACCACGTTGGATTCCAGGGATTCCGGATCCACATACCAGTTCTCGTTTTCCTTCTTCATGATGACCTGGAAGCGGTATTTTTGCGGATCGCGGCCATTCTGCTTGTCGATCATGGCGGTAACGGTCACCGTGCGGGCGGTGTCGTTCACTGTACCGGAGATTCTTTCCATCTCATACTCGATGGGCACGCGGTTCTGCAGAATGGAGAACAGCGCCTTCTTGGGCTCGGATACGCTGCGCTGCCAGCTGGGGGCGCACAGGGTGATCATATTGTCCTGGTTGTTCACCGACCAGAAGTAGAAGAAGGACTTCAGCTGCTCCACAGCCACGTTGTTGAGCCCCGTATCCGGCGGCGTAGTGGGCACGGCGGCGGGCACGTCGGTGGTCCAGTTGCCCAGCGCATTGCTGCTGCCGTTGGACTGGGTGGTCACGCTGGTGTTGGACTGCTGACTGGTGACCGGATTACCGTTGTTGATGTCAGCAGTACTATCTAAAGGGGGCGTACCCGTCAGGGCGCTGACAAGGGCCACAATGGCCAGTGCGCCGTATACGCCGGTAAAGGTCAGACGTACGTTGGAGGCCACCACGGGTTTCACCCACAGCAAAGCCACCGAAGCCGCCGCCAGCGCCACGAAGATCCACTTGAGCACCGGCAGGCCGGGGAAGATCAGGCCCAGGATGAACAGCACCGGCAAAACGCCGCAAAGCACCACCATGGCCACGGTTTCCAGCTTGATGGGCTGCTTGGCCGGCACCCGCTGCATGGGCTGGGTGTAGCCATAGCCCTGGGGCTGGCCATTCTGCGGATACTGATAGCCCTGCATATAGGGCGACTGGCTCTGCTTGGTGATGGGCTGATAGCCCGGGCGTTGCTGATTGCCAGGCTGGGCATAGCCCCAGTTCTGCTGCCCGAAGCCCTGCTGGTACCCCTGCTGGGGCGGCTGGGTGTGCTGGGCGTAATTCTGGGGGAAGCGCTGCTGATAAGGCTGGGGCTGGTTCTGCCGGGGTTGATAGCCCGTCTGCTGATAACCGTTGGGCTGGGGATAGCCCTGGGGCTGCTGGTAACCGCCGGGCTGGGGATAGCCCTGGGGCTGCTGGTAACCGCCGGGCTGGGGATAGCCCTGGGGCTGCTGGTAACCGTTGGGCTGGGGATAGCCCTGGGGCTGCTGATAGCCTCCGGGCTGGCCCGGGCGATGACCCCAACCAGGCGTGTTTCCATAGTTAGGACGGCCGTTATTCATCCGTATACCTTCACCTTTCTGCCGCCCGCAGGCAGGCGGCAACCATTCATCCTTCAGGCGGTTTCCCGCCAAAAAATGCGTCGTTAACAGGAATGGCTCGTCGCCATTCAACCATTAGTATAACACAGTTTCCAGCCTTGTAAACAGGCATTTCGTAAAATTTCCATGAACGCTCTTCTATTGAAGCAATTTTTCACATAAGCTCCCGTAGCAGCGGCAAAGAAAGGAGCATGCACCATGGCAAACAACACCACCCGGCCGCCCCAGGAAAAGGTCTGCGGCTACGAATACACGGTCCGCAGGGGCGACAGCTTTTATCTCATCGCTCACAGACTGGGCATTCCCCTGCGGGATCTTCTGGAGGCCAACCAGGATATCAACCCCGCCCGCCTCATGGTGGGCGACGTGCTGTGCATCCCCATGGAGGAGGACGACGCGCCCCAACCCCCGGTGAACACCCCCACACCCGAGCCCGACGTTCCCGAGGCCGATGACAGCCTGGATCAGCCCGCCGCCCCCGGTGAAGGCCCCGCAGAAGACGACGACATGGCCGTTTGCCCGGAAAGCAGCCGGCGGACTGTGAACCCCGGTGAAACCATCTCCGATATTCAGCTCAGCGCCAATCTGAACCGTCACACTTTGGAACTAGCCAATCCACAAGCGGATCTGGAATCCCTCACCGCCGGTCAGGTGCTGTGCGTGCCCCAGGAGAATCTCCCCTGCCAGACCGCCACAACCTACACCGTAGGCCAGGATGAAACCCTGGAAAGCATTGCTCTGAAGCGCAATGTCTCCGTCGGGGCGCTGCTGCGGGCCAATCCCTGCCTGGCGCCCTCTGACTTCACCGCCGGCGTATGCGTTGTGATTCCCGCCCGGGGATAAGTAAAAAAGAAGGGAAGCATAGAATGCGATTTGTCAAGGGTGAATTTATCCCTGAAGAACATATTTTAAATAGACCGGACAGCATGTGGCATACACATACTGTCCGGTCTTCATATTGGATTAAAAAATGGTTATTCATCACACGGACTTTCGCACCACGATGGAGCAATGAATAATATCCCTCACCGGCGGCGTTGCGGGGTTGTTGATCTTCTCCATGATGTGCAGCGCGGCTTTGATGCCGATCTCGGTGGTGGGCAGCTGAATGGTGGTCAGCGGCGGTTGGAGGTAACTGGCGATCTCCCGGTTGTCGAAGCCCACCACCGCCATGTCCTCCGGGATGCGGAGGCCGGCCTCATTCAGCACGCGCATACAGCCCGCAGCCATCAGGTCGTTCATGGCGAAAATTGCGGTGGGACGGTTCTCCAATGCCAGCAGGGCGCGGGTCTCGACTACGCCGGATTCGTATTCCCAGTCACCGTAGCGGATGTACTCTTCCGGAATCATCAGCCCCACCTGCTGCATGGCCATCTGGATGCCATGCATGCGCCGCGCAGTGGGATAGGAGTGAGGATGGCCGGCGATCACCGCGATGCGCTCATGACCTTTGCCCAGCAAATAGCGGACCATATCGGCAGCGGAGTCCTGATTGGAATAGGTCACATAGGTATCCTCGCTGGTGCCGTGGGAATAGGCGAAGACCAGCGAGGTATCCATGGGATCAAACAGATAGGCCAGATGGCGGTCATGCATGCCCACATAGATGATGCCGTCCACGTTGGAGGACTGCAGAAGCGCGACGCCGTTGTTGATCCGCTGGCGGTAGGCGCCGATCTGTTCATATTGATTGTAGAGTTTTTCCAGCAGGTGCAGGTCGTGCAGGATCATCCGGTAGCCGGATTTGGACAGCGTTTCGTTGATGCCTGAGACAATACCCGCCACCGGCAGTCCGCGGATATCCTCCACCAGTACGCCGATGGTGTGGGTCTGGCCGCTGCGTAGGGATTTGGCCAGGGTATTGGGCGTATAGTTGGCCTCGGCAATGGCCATGAGCACCTTCTCGGTTGTCTCGGGGGAGAGCTTCTTGGTGCCGTTCACCACATGGGAGACCGTTGCAGTGGATACGCCTGCCAGCATCGCCACATCGCGCATGGTTGCCATAGCCAACACCTCTTCTCACGATCGGTTAAACGATTGTCTTCATTATACCAAATGAGATGTTTTTCGTCAACTGGTCAGGTTATCAAATTAACCACCTGTTTTGTGCCAAAAAACACATTTTAGGTATTGACTTTTGGTGGGATGACTGCTATTCTGTATCCAGAGAGAAGGTTAATCGAATAACCTTCCGAAATACCCGTTCACTATTTGAGAAGGAGGAACCCATTCATGAAGAAACTGCTTGCTCTGCTCCTGTGCGTCGCGATGCTCATCCCCATGGCTGCCATGGCGGAAGATGACGGACGCATCCACATCACCTATTCCTTCTGGGGCAACCAGACCGAGGCCGAGAGCGTCCAGAAGGCGCTGGACGAATTCAACGCCATGCAGGACAAGATCTTCGTTGAGCCCATGCAGATTCCCAACGAAGAGTACACCCAGACTCTGGTTAACTACGCTATCGCAGATCAGCTGCCTGACTGCGGCATGGTGAACGAGAACTCCGTGCTGTACTTCGCCCGCAACGGCGTCATGGCGGACGTTTCCAAGATGTACGAAGGCGAAGCCCTCCAGCCCATGGAGTGCATCACCTTCAAGGACGGCGAGACCCCCGTTGGCTACTCCAGCTCCAACGAGATCCTGGTTCTGTACTACAACAAGGCCATGTTCGACGCTGCGAACGAGCCCTATCCCTCCGCTGACAAGCCCTACACCTGGGAAGAGTTCGTGGAAGTCGCCAAGCGCCTGACCTTCGACAAGAACGGCAAGCACCCCGGCGAGGAAGGCTTCGACAAGGACAACATCGTGCAGTACGGCTGCTTCGTCAACAACTGGACCTGGCAGATGGAAGTCTGGGCTCTGTCCAACGGCGGCGCCTGGTTCTCCGAGGATGGCAAGGAAGTCAAGATCAACAGCCCCGAGGCC
>JAFVVG010000006.1 GCA_017502305.1 Clostridia bacterium
CATCGGCCAGGTGTACGTGCTGACCAAGGAAGAAGGCGGCCGTCATACTCCCTTCTTCAACGGCTATCGTCCCCAGTTCTACTTCCGTACCACCGACGTGACCGGCAACATCAAGCTGCCCGAGGGCGTCGAGATGGTTATACCTGGCGACAACATCGACATGGAACTGACGCTGATCACCCCCATCGCTATGGAGCAGGGCCTGCGCTTTGCTATCCGCGAGGGTGGCCGTACCGTTGGCTCCGGCGTTATTGCCAAGGTCATCGAGTAATCCGCTCAAACACAAGAGGCGCTTCCCTTTGGAAGCGTCTCTTTTTTGTGGGAATATTGAATTTCGGTGGGTATTGGTATATACTGATGTTTCAGCATATTAAAGGAGGGTCAGCCATGATCGAAAGCAGCAGGCAGAACAAAGCCGCCTGGGAGTACAACGCCTATGATTTCTGGGTGCGGGAAGCGGGGCGGCCAGAGGAACTCGCGAAAAAAATCCTTGCCAATCCCGTTGCCCATCTGCGCAAGTACGCGCCATACTTCGACGCCTTTCAGGGTGTGAGGGTGGCCAACATCTGCGGTTCCTGCGGCAAGAAAGCCGTTCCCCTGGCGCTCCTCGGGGCGGAAGTCACCGTGTTTGATATTTCGGCGGACAACTGCCGATATGCCATGGGAGTGGCGGAGGCGGCGGGGGTAAGCCTCAGCTATGAAGTGAGCGATGTGCTGGAGATCGACTTGCAGAAGTACGGCGGGTCGTTCGATGTGGTATTCATGGAGGGCGGCATCCTCCACTACTTCCACAATATCGATCAGTTTATGGAGATGATGCATGCCCTGCTGAAGCCCGGTGGCCGCATAATCTGCAGCGACTTCCACCCGCTGACGAAGATCATGGATGTGCTATCTTTCCAACGCCCTACCATGAGCTACTTCTCCACCGAAATTCTCGAAGGCGAAATGCCCCATGCCAAGTTCTACGCGGAAGAAGAAAGAAAGCAATTCCCCAAGTGCCAGCTGCGGCTGTACACCATCAGCGAGATTATTAACGCGGTGATCGGCGCCGGCTTTACGCTGAAGCGGTTTGATGAGCATCCCGCCTGGACAAACGCGGATCTGCCGGGGGAGTTTACCATTCTGGCGGATAAGTAAATATCAAATAGTAATTCTTTTCATGAGAAAGCGCTCCGGCATTTGCCGGAGCGCTTCGATATGATCACACTTTGATGGTGGAGTGAGCTGGCTTGCTTTCATCGTAATAGACCTGAATGGGGGCATGAACGCTGGGCGCCTTGGCATAGGCGCTGATGATGCGCTTGCCGGAGTAGCTCTGACCGTTCACAGCATAGGTGTAGGACACCATATGAGGGAAGATGGCTCCATCCATGGCATGGGTTCTGACAGGCTTTGTGTTGATCTTCAGCCACCAGCAGGTGCTGACCTTGGTGACCGTGCCAGCAACGCGGTGACCGCTGGAAAGGAGCTTTTTGCTGCCAATGCCCAGTGTGCTAAAAATGCCCATAAAATCATTGTCTCCCATCGGTTGTGTTTTGTTCAGTATAGCACAGCGGATTCGCATTGACAATATGCTGCAACCATAGTACAATGCCCAATATTCCCGAAAGGAGGCGAGTATCATGCCGGAACAGTCCGCAGCCCACCAGCTGGATGAACCTCACCAGCAAATCAACTGCATACAAGGAGAAAACCATGAAAACCATCGATGCGACTGTGCTGGCAGGATACAACGCCGGCATTGAACGAAACCGCCTGCGTGTGGGCATTGGGCTGATCGAGTTTGAACGCACCAAAGAAATCCTGCTGGAGCGTCTGCCTGTGCCGCCTGCTGTGATCTACGATATCGGCGGAGCCTATGGCGAATATGCCTGGTGGCTGGCCTCGACAGGCTATGAAGTCCACCTCTTCGACTTGTCTGAAACCAACATACACATGAGCGCTGAGCTGGCGGACGAATACCCCGGCACACGCCTGGCATCGGCCTCGGTATGTGACGCACGGGCCATTCCACGCCCCGATGCCAGTGCGGATGCTGTGCTGCTCATGGGTCCGCTCTACTCCATTCCCGAATACGAAGAGCGCATGCTTGCTCTTCGTGAGAGCCATCGGCTGTTGAAAGATGGAGGTCTGCTGTTCTCTGCTGCACTGACACCTTACAGCGTATTTGTTTCCCGGCTGGCGGTCTATCACGAAGATGACAGCCCAAAACGAAGGGAGCTGGATGATCCGGCGGTGCTTTCCATGATTGCACGAGCGCTGGAGGATGGCTGTTACATCAACCCGGAGAAGAAAATCGCCAACGGTATTGGCACTTCTCATCTGCACACGGCCAAAGCCCTGCGGGAGGAATTGAACTGCGGTGGATTTGTGACCGAGGCCGTCCATGGCGTGATGGGCGGCGCGTGGCTTGCCCCTAACGTGAACGAACTGATGGCAAACGAAGACACCCGACGCACCCTTATGGAGAGTGTCCGCATGCTGGATGGCCATGAGGAGATCATTGGCCTTTCGGGGCACTTGCTGGCCGTGGCACGGAAAAACAGAAACAAATAACAACAAGCGCCGGAGGATAACATGTCCTCCGGCGCTTGTCAGCGTCAGATATTATCGAAGAACGCTTCGCCGTTTTCGTGCCGGAGCACATCGTCCTCGAAGTGCAGGGGCAGGGGCTTGGCGATCATGTATTTCAGGATCTCATCCATGCGCACGCTTTCCTGGAAGGTTACCAGGGAGAAGCTCACGCCGTGCTTGTGGGCGCGGCCCGTGCGGCCAATGCGGTGCAGATAGTATTCGTTCTCGCCGGGCAGGTCGTAATTGATGACGGCCTCCACGTCGTCCACGTCGATGCCGCGGGCGGCCACGTCGGTGGCGATGAGGATGGGGAACTTGCCCTTGCGGAAGTCGCTCATGACCACGTTGCGCTGGCTCTGCTTGATGTCGCCGTGGATGCATTCGGCCTCATAGCCTTCCTTCTTCAGGCGGGAGGTGAGCTTATCGGTCATGAACTTGGTGTTGCAGAAGATCATGATGCGCTGGTACACATCGGCGTCCAGCAGATACAGCAGGTGGTCGATCTTCTGGTCGCGCTCGGTAGAAATGACGTACTGGGCGATCTGCGGGCGGTCCTCCTTGGTGGCTTCCACGGTGATCTCCACGGGCTCGTGCTGGTATTTCCAGGCGATGGTCAGCACGTCCTGGTTGGTGGTGGCGGAGAAAAGCACCAGCTGGCGGTCGGAGGGGGTGGCCTCGATGATCTTGGTCACGTCCTTCACAAAGCCCATGTTGAGCATCTCGTCGGCTTCGTCCAGCACCATGGTATGCACGGCGTCCAGGCGGATGTTGCCGCGCTGCAGGTGGTCCAGCAGGCGGCCGGGGGTGGCGATGACCACCTGGGGCTTGCGCTTGAGGGCGGTGATCTGCTTGTTGATGGACTGGCCGCCATAGAGCACGGCGATGCGGGCGCCCTGGATATACTTGGCCAGCTTGGTCAGCTCATCGCCGATCTGGATGGCCAGCTCGCGGGTGGGGGCCAGGACGATCTCCTGCACACGGCTGTCCTTGAGGGAGATGTACTCCAGCATGGGGATGCCGAAGGCGCAGGTTTTGCCGGTGCCGGTGGGGGCGATGGCGTTGATGTCTGCGCCGGACATCATCAGGGGGATAGTCTTGGCCTGAACGGTGGAAGGATTGGTGAAGCCCATGTCCTTCACGGCCTTGAGCACTTCGACGGACAGGTCCATCTCGTCGAAGGAGGTGGGAAGCATTTCTTCGGTAGACAAAGTGGTTCTCCTTTCAAGTTGCGGTGCATAGTCCCTTCAACAAACATGCACACGCTGCTTGCAAGGAACTGCTTTTTCGTTCAAATGGCAAAGCCATTTTAACGAGATTTGGCACTCCGTCACAGTGTCCGGCGCAAGCGCCGTCCACGGTCGTTCCTCCGTGTAAGGATTGTTTTTTGCAGAGCAAAAACGCCCCGCCCCGGCGGCAAAGCCCCCGGATACGATTGCAGTCAGAGGACCTGCGGCCCCGACCACACCTCCCGGAAGAAAAGATGTATATCCCGCGTCGCGGCGCATCCGTTGAGCGCCGTGACCCCAGGGGAATGCGCATGGCATGATACCCCCCGAATGGGATTCGAAAGGGCTGAAAGCCCTTCGTGGGGTTTCCAAAGGGGCAAAGCCCCTTTGGCGGGTTGTCAGGGCAGCGCCCTGACGAGCTTAAACATGGTAGGCGCGGATGGCCTTGGAGAGCTGGTCGGGGCAGGAGGTGTTGCCGCGGCACTCGATGCCTTCCAGGCGGGAGGCGATCTCCTCGGCGTTCTGGCCGATGACGGTGCGGGCCAGACCCTCGGTGTTGCCCTTGCAGCCACGGGTGAACTTGCAATAGGTGATGATGCCGTCCTGGATCTCCAGCTCAATCTGGGTGGAGCAGGTGCCGTTGCACTTATAGGTAAACATAGCGTTCGTCCTTTCGCATCAAAATATACCAAATTCTCTTATTCGCCTCGTTTTCCGTTTTTCCTGCATGGCGCACCGCGGAATACGATTTTGCATACCATGGAGGAAAAAGGAGGTGGCCGCATGCTGCTGGCCTGTGGTTCAGCTGGACTGATGGCGTATCGGGGCGAATGGCGGAGGCTGGAGACGCCCCTGGGCAGCGCGGATATGCTGGCCTGCGGGGGCGGCCGCACGGTGGTGCTGGACAATGCTGCCCATACCGTGTGGGACGGGCGCAAGCTGATTCCGGTGGATGGCGGCGTGGAGGCCATGCTGCTGTGGCGGGACATGCTGCTGGTGCTCTCCGGGGATACAGACTGCCTGACCATGTTCTCCCTGGCCACCGGGCAGATGCAACTGACCATGCCTGCCGGGGTGTATCCCCAGGACATGTGCCTGTTGCCCGGTGGCCGCAGCCTGGCGGTGTGCGGCGGTGCGGATGGGCGGGTGAGGATCGTCCGTCTGCCGGAAATGTGGACGGAAGGGGAGATCCTGCTGCCGGGCAGCGCGCAGCGGGCAGCATGTATGGCCGGAACGCTCTACGTTTTATGTGCGATGGAGGAGGATGGTCTGTGCTGCCAGCTGTGCCGGATCTCCGGCAGAACCTGGCTGGCTATGGCCCGGTGGGATGGCCTGCCGGGGGCCATTCACGGGGACGGAAGCGGCCGGCTGTGGGTGGCGGCCAGCGAGGCACTGGGTTGCTTCCATCAGGGGGAGTACAGGGCGGTGCCGGGGGAGTTTGGGCTAATCCGCCACATGATCAGCCAGGGCGGCGTACTGCTGGCCAGCGACCCGGTGATGGGCACGCTGTGGCGGGTGGCGGGTGGCCGCGCCGGGGCGGTATATGAGGGCGATGTGCAGCAGGGGGTGTTCTGGACAGGATGAAAAAGCGACTCTCCGTGGCAGGAGAGTTCTGAAGGAACAATTTATCCGGTAACGAACAAACGAGCATCCGCTGTTTGGATGCTCGTTTGCATATGTACGTGGACAAACGCAATGCACTGGAACAGTGCGAATAATTGCGCCCTCTATAGATAACAG
>JAFVVG010000059.1 GCA_017502305.1 Clostridia bacterium
GAGAATCCCGCGAAGGGCCCTTCGGCCCTTTCGAAACCCATTGGCGGATATGTTGCTATTCAATTTCCTTGTTGGGGTCACGGCGCTCAACGGGAGCGCCGCGACGCGGGTGTGTTGCGTTCTTGAAAACGTCCCTGCGGGTGTTGCCGCAGGGACAAGGGGAAACAGTAACTTGCCGTCGGCCTGTACGTCGCGGCGCATCTGTCATGCGCCGTGACCCCCGCTAAGTTGTCTTGGTGCGCGGGAGCGCCGAAACGGGTCGAAGACCCTTAGGCTTCGTCCAGGGCCGCAACGCCGGGCAGAACCTTGCCTTCCAGGTATTCCAGGGAGGCGCCGCCACCGGTGGAGATGTGGGTCATCTTGTCGCCCAGGCCCATCTGCTCAACAGCAGCAGCAGAGTCGCCGCCGCCAATGATGGTCACAGCGTCGCTGTCGGCCATAGCCTGAGCCACAGCCAGGGTGCCGGCGGCCAGGGTGGGATTCTCGAACACGCCCATGGGGCCGTTCCAGATCACGGTCTTGGCGGCCTTCACAGCCTCGGCGAAGATCTCGCGGCTCTTGGGGCCGATGTCGCAGCCTTCCTTGTCAGCGGGAATGGCATCGGAGGCGGTCACTTCGGTCTCAACGGAGGGATCGAAGGTGAACTCGTTGATGCACACGGTGTCGACAGGCAGAAGCAGCTTCACGCCCTTCTCCTCGGCCTTCTTCATCATGTCTTTGCAGTAGTCGATCTTGCTCTCGTCCAGAAGGCTCTTGCCGATCTCGCCGCCCATGGCCTTGATGAAGGTGAAAGCCATGCCGCCGCCGATGATCAGGGTATCGACCTTCTCCAGCAGGTTGTTGATAACGTTCAGCTTGTCCTCGATCTTGGCGCCGCCCAGCACAGCCACGAAGGGACGGTCAGCGTTGTCGAGGGCCTTGCCCATCACGGACAGCTCCTTGCCGATCAGATAGCCGGCAACGTTGGGAGACAGGAACTCGGTCACACCGGCGGTGGAGCAGTGAGCGCGGTGGCAGGAGCCGAAAGCGTCGGACACGTAGCAGTCAGCCAGGGAAGCCAGTTCCTTGGAGAACTCTTCGATGTTCTTGGTTTCTTCCTTGCGGAAGCGGGTGTTCTGCAGCAGCACCACGTCGCCGTCCTTCATGGCGGCCACGGCAGCCTTGGCATTCTCGCCCACAACGGTGTCGTCATTGGCGAAAACGACTTCCTTGCCCAGGTACTCGCTCAGGCGCACAGCCACAGGAGCCAGGGAGAACTTCTCTTCCGGGCCATTCTTCGGCTTGCCCAGATGGCTGCACAGGATGACCTTGCCGCCGTCGGCGATCAGCTTCTTGATGGTGGGCAGAGCAGCCACGATGCGCTTGTCGTTGGTGATCTTGCCATCCTTCATGGGGACGTTGAAGTCGCAGCGGACCAGAACCCGCTTGCCAGCTACCTGAATGTCGTCAATCGTCTTCTTAGCCATGATACAACACTCCTTTGAATCGTTTGCATGAATTGCGTTTATTGCAAAAGCCTGTTTTCAGGCGTGCAATCATTGTTGTTCGGCCATCTCCAGCATGGCCCTGGCGGCGCCTTCATCGGTGATGAGGGCCGCATGGTGATATCTGCGCACAATGGCAGCAATGGCCTGCGCCTTGCGCTTGCCCGCCGCCACGGCGATCATCTGGCAGGAGGGCTTGAGACGGTTCAGGTCAACGCCTACGCTGGAGGCCGCCAGCAGTACCTCGCCATCCCTGCTGAAGTAATAGCCCAGGGCTTCCGCCACGGCGCCGCCTTCCTCCAGCCTGCGCATCTGGGGTACAGGAAGCTTGCGCTCCTGCGCGCTTTCATCCGCCCGGCCAATGCCGTGGAGGATCACATCCGCCCGCTGCAGCCGGTCCATGACCTCACGCACCTCGGGCACCTTGAGCATTTCCTGCATGGCGCTGGCGTCGATACCGTCCGGCAGGTGAATCAGCCGGTGATGTCCACCCAGCCGCTGGGCGATCTCCGCCGCCAGGGTGTTGGCCTGATAAGCCACCGCACGGCCCAGGCCGCCGCGGGCAGGCACCACCATCACGTTGAGAGGGGTGGTGGACTGCATATACCGTGCCACCGCCGCCACCGTGCTGCCGCCGGTCACCGCCAGGGTGCTGCCGCTTTGCAGCGTGGCGCGGACACGGCCAGCCGCCATGCGGCCCATATCCTGCAGGACGCTCTCGTCCTCATCGGCATCGCCTGCGGCTACATGCACCTTATCGATGCCGTATACCTCCGCAAGGCGGTTTTCCAGGTCTGTCAGGCCATGCACGGCACGGTTGAAGGCCTGCACGGCTTCAAGCAATTCCTGGCCCTTGGCGGTAAGCATCATGCCGGAGGCGTTCAGGTCGATCAGACCTTCCTCCTTCAGCAGTGCCGCGTCGCTGCGCACTTCCCTTTCGGGCAGCTGCAGCTTTGCCGCCAGCTGACGCCGTCCCACCGGTGCCATGGCCGCGATGCGCTCCAGCACCAGGGCGCGGCGGGCAAACTCCCCCGCCAGGTCAGGCGCCAGCTGCCGCATCAGTCGCACGAAATCGTACTGCATGGTCATCCCTCCGGGCACAATCCGTCCCTTTCATCATACCACGATCATCCAATAATTACAAGGGTTTTGACAAAGTTTTAACGGGTAACGGGTCAATTTTCCTCCGGGCGGACGAAATCCGTCCAGGTGCGGTTCTTGAACATGGTGCGGAACTGTTTGTATTTGTAAGAATCCCGCCAGCCGTTATCCGTGCAGGAGCCAATGGTAAAGTTGGCGTTGGTCTCGGGGTTGGCCTCGATATAGCGCGCCTGCTGCTCCTTGCTCACGTTGGCCTGAGTGCACCAGAAGCGCTCCAGCTCCAACCCGTCCAGCACGGAAAGGTCAGTCTCCTTGAGCTTTGTGCGGCACAGGTTCAGGTCACGCAGGTTCTTCAGTTCCGCCAGAGGAGTCACATCGGAGATGTTGTTCATGAACAATTCCAGGTATTCCAGGTGCTCCAGCTGAGCGATGGGGGTGATATCCTTGATGCTGTTATCCGCCAGGATCAGCACCTCCAGCTCCGGCAGATACTTCAGCCAGCTCAGATCCTTCACCGCGTTGTGACCGATGTCCAGGGCCTTCAGGCCCGGCACATACTTGAGGTTTTCAAAGTGCTTCTCTGTCAGGTCAGGCTTATCGCTCACCTTCTTCTGGGTGGAGAAGGCCGTGGCGTCGGTGCGGATGCGATACTTGCTGGATATGGTCACCAGCCAGTTGAACTTGATCTCCGGGTACTCCTCCATCATGGGCACGATGACCTTATTGTCCAGCTCCCGGTGGTTGAAGGTGTACACCTCCTTCACATTGGGCATGTGGTCGATCAGCCATTTCAGGTCATCCTTGGTGACCTTGGCCTTGCCGTTATCCAGGTCAAGAACCTCGCTCTGGTTATCGATCCAACTGTTGCAATACCAGATAGTAAAGTTGAAGGTGGAGTCCTCGGGCATCTCCGCCATCAGCTTTTTCAGCTGCTTGATGGAGAATTTTGTCTGCTCCATGTCAAATTCCATGGGCTGATTTTCTTTGATGAAGGCCAGCACCTTGTTATACTTGGTTTTATCCAGGGGCTTCTCCTCCGCCGATGCGCAGGTAAACACCGAAAGAATCGCCAGCATCAGCGCCATCAGCCTGCAAATATGCTTCATCATAGGTTCAGCCTCCTTTGCTTGCCCGCATAGAATGCACCAGGGAGGTGCTTGAATGGTTGTTGTTTATCCCCGGCTGATCCTGCTCACGGCAGGAGCCGGTCTGCTGCTTGCCAGCTTTGCCCTGCGGTTTGATCCCCGGGGCAAAGCCGCCCGTGCGCTGCGCAGCTGCGTCGCCGGGCTGTTTCTGCTGCTTGCCTGGAATCTGCTTCCCCTTCCCCATCTGGGGGTGAATCCCCTGTCGGCCTGGCTGGCAGGCTCCCTGGGGCTGCCAGGCGCAGGGCTGCTGGCAGTGTTGGCAAGGCTGCCTTAGCAGTGGTGAATCTCGATGCCGGCGATGGCTTCTTCAATCAGCGCCTCGGCATCCAGCTTGCTCTCGCCCTCCAGGATCTTATCCATCTTGGGGTTGGTGGCGGGGTGCTTGGGGGTGAACACGGTACAGCAGTCCTCATAGGGCAGCGAGGAAGTCTCGAAGGTGCCGATCTTCTGGGCGATATCGATGATCTCCACCTTGTCGAAGCCGATCACCGGGCGGAAGACAGGCATGGTCACCACGCTGTCGGTGGTACCCAGGGCAGCCATGGTCTGGCTTGCCACCTGCCCGATGCTCTCGCCGGTGATCAGGGCGCTGGCATGCTCCTTCTGGGCCACACGTTCAGCAATGCGCATCATGAAGCGGCGCATGATCAGCGTGGTGTAATCATCGGGGCACTTCTCGTGGATTTCCATCTGAATCTTGGTGAAGGGCACCACGTGCACCCGGATGCCGCAGCAGCTCTCGGAAAGGATGCGGGCCAGGTCCAGCACCTTTTCCAGGGCGCGGTCGCTGGTGTAGGGATAGGAGTGGAAGTGCACCGCGCTGATCTGTACGCCGCGCTTGGCGATCATCCAGCCGGCCACGGGGCTGTCGATGCCGCCGGAAAGCAGCAGCGTGGCCCGGCCGTTGGTACCTACGGGCATGCCGCCCACAGCGGGAATCACCCTCACATACAGGTAAGCAGAATCGCGGATCTCCACGTTCACGGTATAATCGGGATTCTTCACATCCACCTTCAGCTCGGGGTTGGAGCGCAGGATGCGGCCACCCACCTGGGCGTTGATCTGGGGAGAATCCATGAAGTACCGCTTATCGCTGCGGCGGGCGGAAACCTTGAAGGTGCCCTTCAGGCCGGCCACCATGTTCACCGCCTGCTGGCAGATGGCCTCGAAGTCGTCCTTGGGCATTTCGATGGCGGGGCACACGCTGTGCACGCCAAAGACCTTCGTAACCCGGCGGATGCACTCCTCCTGGTCGGAAAAATCGGAAACGAAAATGCGGCTGTCATTCACCCAGACGTTGCCGCCCAGCTCCTTCACCGCGTGCTTGATCTTCTTCACCAGCTCACGGATGAAATAGGGGCGGTTCAGACCCTTGAGGAAAATCTCGCCAAATCGAACCAGCAGCAACTCGCGCATGGTAACTCTCCTATCATCGTCTGACATACTTATGCAGCATGTCGTAATGTTTTTTCACGCATTCCACAGCGTAGTCAATCTCCTCTGCCGTGTTTTCCGGGCAGAAGCTGAAGCGCAGGGCAGTATCCGCCATTTGCGTGGACAGACCCATGGCCGTCAAAACGCCGGAAACCTTCTGCTTGCGGCTTGCACAGGCGGAGCCGGCGGAAACATACACCCCGTTGCCCTCCAGGGCAAAGAGCATGGTCTGGCTGCGCACCGGCGGCAGGCTCACGTTCAGGATGTGGGGCGCACAGGCCTCGTCGTCCAGCTCAGGGCCGTTGAGGATGGCGGCAGGCACGGCTTCCCGCAGCTTTTTCCACATGCGGCGCTTGAGGGCCAGCATCCGCTCCGCGCCATCCCCGGGATAGGTGCGCACAGCCTCCCCCAGGCCCACAATGCCCGGTACATTCTCCGTGCCGGAGCGGTAGCCATCTTCCTGGCCGCCGCCGAACACAATGGGGTTCAGCCGGTGATTCCTGTGGACGATCAGCCCGCCCACACCCTTGCAGGCGTGGATCTTGTGGCCGCTGAAGGCGTAGGTCTGAATGCCCAGCCGGCCAAATTCCATCGGCACCCGCAGGAAGCCCTGCACGCCATCCACGTGGATGGCGGCTTGCGGGCACTTGGCATCGCGCAGGCGCACAACTTCCTTCAGGGGCTGGATGGCGCCGGATTCGTTGTTTACCTGCATCACGCAGATGAGGTGCACGTTATCGTCCAACAGGGCTTCGTATGCCTCCAGGTCCAGTACGCCGTCACGCCTCACAGGGAGCAGGTGCACCTGGTGGCCCATGCGGCGGATCTCCTCCTCGCAGGCCAGCACAGCGGGGTGCTCCACATTCAGGATCAGCACCTTGCCGGGCTTCTTCATCCGGCGCAGATGACCGAAGATGGCGATGTTGTCCGCCTCGGTACCCCCGGAGGTGAAGATCAGCCGGTGGCCGGCGGCGCCGGCGGCCTCCAGGCAGGCCTTGCGGGCAGCGGAGATCAGCTTCTCCGCCTGCATGGCAGGCTTGTAGAGGGCGGAGGGGTTATGCCAATGGGAGGTCATGGCCTCAGACATAGCAGTCACCACCGCGTCGCTGGGACGGGTGGTGGCGCTGTTATCCAGATATACTTCCATGCTTTTTACTCCTGCCAGGCACCGTGGGGCAGATAGAACTTGATGTAGCTGACCATTTCCTCGCTGGGCTCAAAAACGATCAGCCGCTTGCTGGAATCCTTCTGGATATAGAAGTAATACAGCTCGGCGCCACGGTTGAGGAACCAGTTGCTGGTCTTGATGCCGTTCATGGACATATAGCGCTGGAAGGCGCTGCCGCTGACCTTACCGAAAGCCTCCACACGGTTCACCGCCAGGCTTCCCAGGCTCTTGCGCTTCTGGTTATTGAACACCATAGCGAAGTCCAGCGCACCGTTGGTGAAGGTATACTCATACTCGGTGCGGAGACGGTCGCGGTACAGGAACAAAAGGAACGCGCCGCCCAGGCACAGCACCGTGAGAACCAGGCTGATGACGTCGAACTGCACAAACAGCGTCTGGAACATCATGAAGCCAAAGATGCCCATGAAAATCATCAGCACCAGGGAGAACATATACAGCGCCTCGTTCACGCCGCGCTGCTTCTTGATCACAACTTCTTCCAGAAAACGATCCATGATGAATTCCTCCGTGTTGAAAATGATTTACAGCAGGATATACGCCACTGCCGTAAGAATACCCAGAATCGCGCCGCCCAGCACCTCCAGGGGCTTGTGACCCACCAGCTCCTTCAGGTCGTCATCGGCAATGGGCTTGCCATCGATGAACACCTGACGTAGGATCTCGTTGATCACCTGGGCCTGGATGCCGGTTTCCCGGCGGACGCCGGTGGCGTCGTACATGACCACCGAGGCAAACACCACGCACACCGCGAACTCGATGGAGTCAAACCCGGCAATGGAACCAGCCATCAGCGCCAGGGAAACCACAAACGCCGTATGGGGGAGGGCATGCCGCCGGAACCGAAGAAACGCTTCCAGTCCCAGTTCTTTTCCACCAGCCAGTAGGTGGGAATCTTGATGGCCTGTGCCACAAACCAGGCCGTTACCGCGCACAGCAGCGCCTGATTGTGGAAGATGCCCAGCAGATTGTGCATCGGGGGGTACCTCCGATCATGTAATGCGATTACATCTTATTTATTGTACTCAATGGAGCGGCCTTTGCGCAAGCCCCTAAGCGAAAATTCACGGAAAAGCAATATTCCGCTTACATCACCCGCTCCAGGGTGGATTGCGCCAGTTCCCGCAAGAATGCGCCGTTTTCGCCAAAGCACTCAAGCGCCTCCACCGCCTGGCGGCTGTGCTCCGCCGCGTCAAGCCGGGTCTGCTCCACACCGCATGCGGCCACCCAGGTCAGCTTGCCCAGAGCGGCGTCCATGCCGGTGTTCTTGCCCAGCAGCGCAGCGTCGCCCTCCACGTCCAGCAGGTCGTCCACCATCTGGAAGGCCATGCCCAGGTGGAAGCCATAGGCAATGCCCTGGCGCACCTGTTCCTCGCCGGCGCCGGCCAGGATCAGCCCCGCCTCCAGCGGCGCGGTGAGCAGATCCGCCGTTTTGTGGGCGTGAATGTAGCTCACCTTCTCCAGGGTAGGTTCGGAACCTTCCTGGGTCACGTCGATGGTTTGGCCAGCCACCATGCCTGTCACGCCGGCCCTTCGGGCAATGGCCTCCGCCGCCTTCACGCCCCGCAAATCTCCCATGGCGCAGGCGGCACGGAGCATCAGCTCCATAGCGGCGCTGAGCAACCCGTCACCAGCCAGAATGGCTACGTCCTCGCCAAACACCTTATGGTTGGTGGGCTTGCCCCGGCGCAGGTCGTCGTTGTCCATGGCGGGCAGGTCGTCGTGGATCAAGCTGTAGGTGTGGATCATCTCCAGGGCGCAGGCAAAGGGCAGCGCCATCTCCACATCGCCGCCGGCCATGTCGCAGGCAGCGAGCAGCAGCACCGGGCGCAGCCGCTTGCCGCCGGCCTCCAGGGAGTATTCCATGGATTCCAGCAGCTTCTCCGGGATGTATCCTAGGCTGCGCAGCTGGGGGGACAGGGCGTCCTCCACCAGCTTCAGGTATTCAGCATAGGTTCTCATGCTTCATCCTCCAGGGGTGCTTCCTCGTCCTCGCCCGCCGCGTTTTGACGGATCACCGTCAGCCGCTGGGTGGCGGCAGCCAGCTCCTTCTCCATGGAGGCGAGCATGGCCATGCCTTCCTCGTAGCGCTTCATGGATTCCTCCAGGGGCAGTCCCCCGCTCTCCATCTGGGCGATGAGCAACTCCACATTTTCCAGCTGCTGTTCAAAGGTCAGCTTTTTCTTGGCTGCCATGTTCA
The DNA here is from genome assembly GCA_017502305.1 of Clostridia bacterium. Lineage (GTDB taxonomy): Bacteria > Bacillota > Clostridia > Christensenellales > Aristaeellaceae > UBA11524. The sequence continues at coordinate 8,551 of JAFVVG010000059.1, forward strand.
TTCCTCCATCCGAACCGCCACGGTTCCGTCACGGAAGCGCAGCGTCATTTTCGGCGCCGCCGAGGCAGCGTCCGGGATGATCCTCTCCCCGTCCAGCACCAGGGCATAGCCGCGTTCCAGCACCCGGGCAGGGTTCATCGCCTCCAGCTTCAACCGGGAGGCAGCGCACTTTTCCTGCTGGCGGCGCAAATTCGCTTCCATCAGGTGATTCAGCTTCATGTTCATCAGCGCCAGCCGGGGCGGATAGGCCGCCAGCCGGTCATCCACACAGCGGTCAAGCCGCCGGGCCGCCTGCTGGAGCCTTGCGTGCAACTGCATCAGCTGCCTGTCGGGCCGCTGGGCATCCAGCCTGCTGCGGCACTGGGCAAGCTCCGCCCGTGCCTGATACACCCGCGACTCCGCCGCCTGGGTCAGGTGACGGCGCATCATGCGCAGACCGTCGATGAGCTCACTTACGTCCGGCACCGCCAGTTCTGCCGCCTGGCTGGGGGTAGACGCCCGCACATCCGCCGCAAAATCAGCGATGGTCACGTCCGTTTCGTGGCCCACGGCGGAAATCACCGGGATGGGGCTTTACGCGATGGCCCGGGCCACGATCTCCTCGTTGAAGGCCCACAGGTCCTCCATGGAGCCGCCGCCACGGCCGGTGATGATCACATCCACGCCGCTCAACATGCCAGCCTTGCGGATGGCCGCGGCAATGCTCTCCGCCGCGCCCACGCCCTGCACCTGCACAGGCAGCAGCACCAGGGGCACGCCGGGATCACGCATGGCGGACACGTTGCGGATGTCCTGCAAAACAGCGCCGGTGCGGGAGGTCACCACGGCGATCTTCTTCGGCCGCAGCGGCAAGGGGCGTTTGCGCCCGGCATCGAAGAGGCCCTCGGCGGCCAGTTTGCTTTTCAGCGCCTCAAACTGCTGATACAGCGTGCCCAGGCCGTCGGGCCGCATGTTCTCGGCATAGAACTGGTATTGTCCGCCTTCGGCATAGAGGCTAACGCTGCCGGAGAGGATCACCTGCATACCGTCCATGGGCCGCAGGGACATGCGCATGGCATTCTGCCGGAACATGACGCAGCTGATGCGGCTTTGTTCGTCCTTCAGCGTGAAATACCAGTGACCGGAGGTATGCCGCTTGAAATTGCTGATCTCCCCCCGCAGCCGCAGGGAGCGGAGCATGGGGTCAGCCGCCAGGGTGCGGCGGACATATTCGTTCAGATCACTGACCTGCAGGATCCACTCGCTCATGCCAGGGTCCGCTCAGCGGCCTCCAGGGTGTTCTGGAGCAGCATGGTGATGGTCATCCGTCCCACGCCGCCGGGCACGGGGGTAATCCAGGCGGCGACTTCCTTCACATTCTCGAAGTCCACGTCGCCCACCACTTTGCCGTCCACACGGTTGATGCCCACGTCAATGACAATAGCGCCGGGCTTCACCATATCGGCGGTAATGAACTTCGCCTTGCCCACAGCGGCCACCAGCACATCCGCCCGGCGGGTATGGGCCGCCAGGTCAGCGGTGCGGCTGTGGCACACGGTCACGGTGCAGTTTTCCTGCAGGAGCAAAACCGCCATGGGCTTGCCCACGATGTTGCTGCGGCCCACCACCACGGCCTCCTTGCCGGAGAGGCTCACACCGGTGCGGCGGATCATCTCCAGGGCGCCCTTGGGGGTGCAGGCCACCACGCCGTTCAGGCCATTGAGCAGCTTGCCGGCGTTCTGCACATGGAAGCCGTCCACGTCCTTTTCCGGCACAATCACCGCCAGGGCGGCGGCTTCGTCCAGGTGCCTGGGCAGGGGCAGCTGCACCAGAATGCCGTGGATAGCAGGATCGTTATTCAGGGCGCGAATTTGACCCTCCAGCTCCTGCTGGGTGGTCTCCTCAGGCATGCGGATGGTCACAGAGTGCATGCCCGTCTGCTCGCAGCCGATACCCTTGTTGCGCACGTAAATCTGGCTGGCGGGGTCCTCGCCCACCAGAATCACCGCCAGGCCGGGGGTGACGCCCTTTTCCTTCAGCGCGGCAACCTTCTGGGCAATCTCCGCCCGCAGGGCATCCGACATGACCTTACCATCAAGCAGCTGTGCAGCCATATGCTTATTCCTCCTTCAGTTCCTTGCGATAGCACTTATATTTTCCAACCCTGCAAAATCCCAGTTCCTCCAGGACGGGCAGGGCCTGTTCTTCCTCTTCAAAATAGGTCATGTGCTTATGACCTTCGCCATGGATGTCGTTCAGACAGGCGGCCATCAGCACCCGGTAGCTTTCCGACCGAAAGGCTTCGCCGCCAAAGTCCACGCTGAATATTTCCGGCCACTCACCCCTCCGGCATACCAGCGCCGCCACGGCTCGTCTCTCCTGCCGGTTCAGATACACCTTCCAGTTGGGCAGATCGGCCAGAATGCGCTCGGCGTTCCAGTACATATCCTGATCGTTGTGCAGCCGGCGGAAATCCGCCTCATCCGCCGCCGTCATGGGAGCAACGCCCTCCGGCATAGTAGAGGGCTGGTACCGGTCAAAGAAAATCGTGTGGTTCACGCTGCTCTCCAACAGGGTAAAGCCGCACTTTTCCAGCGCGGCCGCCGCCTGGATATTCGCCCCATCCAGGCCGATGTCCAGCGTAGCCCCCGCCTCGTGCCGCGCCACATGGGCGGCAAACTCCCTCACCGCCTGCGCCGCGTGGCTTTCCACCAGAAAGGTAACCGTCATGGCATAGTTTTCTTCCGGCATGGCAAACCACTGGATCCAGCCGCAGACCTCTCCCTCGTGCCGGAACAGCAGCACCTCTTCATCCGTGAACGCTCGCCCGGCCCGTTCCATGAAGTCCTCACGGGTCTTGATACCGTCCCGCCAGGTGGGGTAGCTGGCGCACTCAGGCCTCATGGCCAGGTTATAGGCCCAGGGAGCATAATGTTCAAACTCAGCCTGTGTCAATCGTGTCAGCATTGGCTCTCCCGATACTTCCTGGCGCCAATCAGCGCTGCGCCCACGGCGTTGTCGCCGCTGTATTCCGGCTTGCCGAAGCACACCCGGAAGTCCTTGTCCTTCTTGTGAATGCGCTCCGTCACCATTTGGCGGAACAAGGCGGAGCTTGCCACGCCACCGGCGATCAGCACCTGCCGGATGCCCGTATCCCGGCTGCCTGCCAGGATCATGCGGCTCACCGTGCGGGCCAGCAGATCATAGACCTCACGGGCCATATCCTCGGGGCGCATATCGCCCTGCCTGATCCACCGCTGCACCTGTGTCTCCGCGCCGGAGAAATGGCAATGCAGGTCGTGATCCGCCATGTTGGCCGGGAGCTTTGCTCCGCTTGCGCCCTGCACGGCCAGCTTTTCCAGGTGCGGTCCCGCCGGGAACGGCAGTCCCAGGGCCACGCCCACCCGATCCACAAACTGGCCTGCGTGCAAATCCAGCGTACCACCCATAAGCGTCAGTTCCTCGCCCCGCAAGGCCAGCAGCTCCGTGGTGCCGCCGGAAAGATGCACCGCCAGCAGGTTTCCTTCCTCCACGCCGCTTTCCACCATGGCGGCGGCCACGTGGCCTCTTTGGTGGGTGGACGCAAAGCAAGGGACGCCAAGCATCGCGGCCAAGCCGCGGGCATGGGCATCCCCCACCTGAAACACGGGCATATAGGATTCTTCTTCGTCCCTGGGCTGGCGGGAAGCGCACACCGCCACGATTTCGTGGCCCTTCACGTATTCACCCAGCTCCTCCAGCCTTTCCGACAGCTGACGGACATGAATGAACACGGCCTCGCTCTGGCGGAGGCCGCGTTCACCTTCTTTGACCGGCAATAGCTTCCGGCAGCTGGCCAGCACCTGGCCCTCCACCGTCACCGCCGCCACCGAGGTGGTATAGCAGCTGGTGTCCAGCCCGATGACAATGCGACTCATGCCTGTGCCGCCTCTTTCCGGCGCAGGATGGTGCCCAGCACGCCGTTGATGAAGCGGCCGCTGGCGGGCTCGGAATAACGTCCTGCCAGCTCCACGGCCTCGTTGATGGCCACGCTGCCGGGCACGTCCTCCTCGTGGAGGATCTCCCAGGTGGCCAGGCGCAGGATGGTCAGGTCCACACGGGGCATGCGTTCAATGGTCCAGTCCTTGGCGGCAGCCTGGATCTGCTCGTCCAGCTCCTCCAGGTTGTTCACCACGCCGTCCAGCACCCGGGTGATATATTCGCGATCGGCCTTGCCGGGCTCGTTGTCGCGAACCGTCTCCACACCGGGGACACCCTGCTCCCGCAGCTCGTCGTAAACCATCTGCAGCGTTTCCTCGCCGCCCTGGCCGCCGGCCAGCTTCTCATAAATCATCTGCATCACTGCAGCACGCGCAGTCACTCGCGCCATAACGTAAATCTCTCTCTTTCCTATGAAACCTGCGGTTTCAAACTTCCCTGTGTTTCGCCTCCGGCGACCAAAGGGGACACTGTCCCCTTTGGAATCCCCTGCCAGAGGGCCACCGGCCCTCTGGACTCCCCTTTGGGGAGAGTGTGGCTTGGTTTTTCTTTTGTTGGGGTCACGGCGCGAATACGGTCGCGCCGCGACGCGATGGAGTAGCTCAGGCTTCCTCCTTGAGGGAGTTCCCCGTCTCTCGCTTATTCCGCGTCTTCGGGCTTCTGCGCTTCTTTGGCGCCGTCGAGGGCTTCCAGGTCGACGATGGACTCAGCGTCCACCTCGTACTCGGCGAAGGCTTCCGTTTCGTCGGCTTCCTCGGGCTCGATCGTTTCTTCGGCGGCTTCTTCGGCGATCTCGTCGGTCAGATCGGCAAGCGTCTGCAGCTCCACGGCGGAGGCAGCGGCTTCCGCGGCTTCCTCTTCAGCCTTTTCCCAGGCCTCGATGACCTCGTCTGCGGTTACCTTTTCCTCTTCGTCGTTTTCTTCGGCGGAGGCAGGTTCTTCCACAGCCGCAACGGCTTCCTCAGCAGGCGTTTCAGGTTCTTCCACGGCTTCTTCCACCGGGGGCGCGGGCACGATGGCAGGCTGCTCTTCTTCGCCAAACAGGCGCTGGTGCAGGCACTTCTCCTCCGGCTCCTTCACCTCAGCGGCTTCGGGTTCAGCGGGGATCTCCGGCACCTTCTCCTCCTCACGGGGCAGGGGCTGGGCGTTTTCCAGCACCTCGGACACCGCATAGATGGAGGGCTTGGCCTTGGTGCTGGTGGCGTCCACCTGCACCTTCACCTCACTGACGTCCACGCCGGAGCAGGCCGTCACATACTGCTTGATCTGCTTCTGCAGGGCGCTGACCGCCAGGGGGATGTTCACGCCGGTAGCCAGGCCGACCCGCAGGTTGATCACCAGGCCGTCCCGGGTGTTTTCCAGGCTCTTGCCGTTGACGTGCACCTCGTCGTGCTTTTCCACACAGCGGTTCACCAGATCCTCAATGGCCCGGATGGAGATGCTCAGTTCACCCACGTCGGTGGTCTGCACCACAAAGCCCTTGTGCTTCACACGGCGCACCGCCAGGTGCAGAAGCATCAGGCCAACCAGCAGCAGGATCAGCCCGCCGCCCAGCATGAAAACAACATGGGCAACGGTTTTGAATTCAGCCACCTTGGCCAGATAGTTCAGCATGCCGGTACCCAGCAGGGTATCCGCCACAGGCACCACCGCCAGAACGATGAGCACCAGGCCTGCCAGAGCGGCAAGCAGACGATCAATAACGCGAAGCTTCATTGTTGCAGCCTCCTTTGACACTACCTTGAAAAAACGTTCACCGACAGGGCGTTCCCGTCCTGCCGGTGCGTACGTTACGCTTCGGTGGTCTCCTGGGCGGGGGTCTCCGCCGCGGGAGCTTCTTCAGCCTTGGGAGCCTCGCCGGCCTCCAGCGCAGCCTGCTGCACACCGGCAGTCAGCGCGCTGTTTTCCTTTTCGAAGCTCACGCCCTGAACGTGCACATCCACGCGCACCACATGCAGCCCGGTCATGGACTCGATGGCGCGGCGAACGTTTTCCTGGGCGTCCTGGCCCGCTTTCTGGATGGGCGTGCCGTATTCCATGGTAACATAAAGGTCGACGCTGGCCTCTTCCGTGCCGATCTCCACCTTTACGCCCTTGGTGATATTGTTGTTCTTCTTGCTGAGGATGCCGCCGGAAACATTGCACATGCCGGCATTGCCCTCCACTTCGCTGGCAGCCACGCCCGCGATGGAAGCAACCACCTCATTGGCATAAATGATGTTGCTGGTCTGCTCGGTATCCATTTCCACCGTCTGGGGGAGATTGTCTTTCTTGCTCGCCATAATAGCACCTCCTCAGGTTTCCATAACAGTATAACAGATTTCTTCCGCTTTGACAAGCCGATGAATCAAGTATGCAAATGCACTGCCCGAAGGTTTCCAAAGGGCATTGCGTAGATGCGGCTCCCCTGTGGGGAGTTGCCATAGGCAAAGCATCCAGCAATGTTAAGTAGCGGAAAGCCCTTTGGTCGCCTCCGTAGAGGCGAAATCCTCTGCAGTTTTCTGCAGGGATTCCGCGCTGCGGCGCGGGTCGGGGGCTTTCCGATCGCCCCCGACACCCCTTCGGTTGCAACACCTGTCATTTTCTTTTACTCTTCCTCCTTCACCAGAGCGATATGCAGCTCGTCCAGCTGCTTCTGCTCCACAGTGCCGGGGGCGCCCATCATCAGGTCCTGAGCGTTCTTGTTCATGGGGAAGACGATGACCTCGCGGATGGACTCCTCGCCTGCCAGCAGCATCACCATGCGGTCCACGCCGGGAGCGATGCCGGCATGGGGCGGAGCGCCGTAGCAGAAGGCATTGTACATGGCGGGGAACTTGGCCTTCACGTCTTCCTCGCCCAGGCGCACCATCTGGAAGGCCTTGATCATGATCTCGGGATCGTGGTTACGCACAGCGCCGGAGCTGAGTTCCACGCCGTTGCATACCAGGTCGTACTGAAAGGCGGTGATGGACAGGGGATCCACCTCGCCCGCCGCGGCTTTGTTCAGGATCTCCAGACCGCCGTTGGGCATGGAGAAGGGGTTGTGGCAGAACTCCAATTCGCCGGATTCCTCGCCGATCTCGTACATGGGGAAATCCACAATCCAGCAGAACTCATAGCGCTCCCGGTCGATGTGCTTGGGCGCCAGCTCGGCCACCATCTTGCGCAGGGTGCCGGCGGTCTTCTGGGCGGCCAGCTTCTTGCCGCAGGTCAGGCCCACGAAGGTGTTGGGCTTGAGGCCCAGGGCGGAGATGATCTCGTCCTTCTTGTCCTGCAGGAACTTGGCGATACCGCCGGCGATTTCGCCCTTCTCGTCCACCTTGAACCAGAAGGCCTTGTTGCCGGTGACCACTTCCACGTCGCCGCAGAGCTTGTCGATCTGCTTGCGGGTAGCGGTCATGTCAGAAACCACAACAGCCTTCACCACGTTGCCCTCGAAGGGGCCGAAGCCGCAATTGCCGATCAGCTCAGTCACGTCGGTCAGAGTCAGGTCGATGCGAAGGTCAGGCTTATCGGAGCCGTAGACCTCCATGGCCTCGTTGAAGGGAATGCGCTTGAAGGGCGCGGAGGAAGCGATGTTGTACTTGCCGTACTTGGCGAAGATGGGGGGCAGCACGTCCTCCAGCACGGCAAACACGTCGTCCTGGGAGGCAAAGGCCATTTCCATATCCAGCTGATAGAACTCGCCGGGGCTGCGGTCGCCGCGGGCATCCTCGTCGCGGAAGCAGGGGGCAATCTGGAAATACTTGTCGAAGCCGGAGGTCATCAGCAGCTGCTTGAACTGCTGGGGGGCCTGGGGCAGGGCGTAGAACATGCCGGGGTGCTTGCGGGCAGGCACCAGGTAGTCGCGGGCGCCCTCGGGGGAAGAAGCCGTCAGGATGGGGGTGGTGATCTCCAGGAAGCCATGCTCGTTCATGGCGTTGCGCAGGGCGGATACCACATTGCAGCGCATGATGATGTTCTTCTTCACCTCGGGGTTGCGCAGGTCCAGGTAGCGGTACTTGAGGCGCAGGGTCTCGTCAGCTTCCTTGGAGCGGTTGATCTGGAAGGGCAGCTCGTTGTAGCGGCAGCGGCCCAGCACTTCGATCTTCTCGGGCACCACCTCGATATCGCCGGTTTCCATCTTGGGGTTCTTGGAATCGCGCTCGCGCACAACGCCGGTGACGGCAATGGTGGATTCCTTGTTCAGGCCCTTGATGACGGCCATCATCTCCTCGGTTTCCACCACGATCTGCGTGGTGCCGTAAAAGTCGCGCAGGACGACGAAAGCCAGGCTGCCGGAAACCTCGCGGACGTTTTCCATCCAGCCGCACAGCTGCACGGTCTTGCCGCAGTCAGCCATGCGCAGTTCATTACAGGTATGAGTACGGTTCTGCATGTTCATTACCTCACTTCAGCATGTCGCTCACGGCCTCAGCTGCTTCGCCGATGGCCACGGTACGTTCTTCCTTGGTGTTCATGTTCTTGATCTTCACCACGCCGGCAGCCACTTCATCGTCGCCCAGGGTAGCGCACAGGGGGGCGCCGGTCTTGTTGGCGTACTTGAACTGGGCCTTCAGGCTGCGGCCGGTGTGGTCCATATCCGCCTTGATGCCGGCCTTGCGCAGCTGCTGCACCAAGCTGAAAGCGGCCGTCTTGTTATTGCCCATGAAGGTGACAAACACATCGTACAGCTCAGGCTTGGGCAGCTCAATGCCCTCGCCTTCCAGCAGCATCAGCACGCGCTCGATGCCCATGCCGAAGCCCACGGCGCTCAGCTCGGGGCCGCCCAGCTGCTCCACCAGGTTGTCGTAGCGGCCGCCGCCGCAAACGGTCAGGTTGCCGTCCTTGGTGGTGGTGATCAGCTCAAACACGGTCTTGGTGTAGTAGTCCAGGCCGCGGACGATGCGGCTGTCGATGTTGTAGGGGATGCCGGCGGCCTGCAGGCACGCCTGCAGCTGGGCGAAATGCTCCTTGCACTCGTCGCACAGCACGTCCAGCATGGAGGGAGCGTCCTTCACCAGCTCCTGGCAGTGCTTTTCCTTGCAGTCCAGCACGCGCAGGGGGTTGCGGTCAAAGCGGGTCTTGCAGGTAGCGCACATTTCGCCGATGCGGTCCGCCAGATATTCCTTCAGCAGGGCGTGGTACTTCGGGCGGCACTGGGGGCAGCCGATGGAGTTGATGTTCACGGAAAGGTTCTTCACGCCCAGCTTGCTCAGCAGGCGGAAGGCAGACATGATCAGCTCCGCGTCGGCGGTGGCGTCCTTGGCGCCGAAGCACTCCATGCCGAACTGGTGATGCTCACGCAGGCGGCCGTTCTGGGGCGCTTCATAGCGGAAGATGGGGGCGTTGATATAGTACATCTTGCAGGGCAGCGCGTCAGCGTAGAGGCTGTGCTCCACCAGGGCGCGCACGGCGCCGGCGGTGCCCTCGGGCTTCAGGGTAATGGAGCGGTCGCCCTTGTCCTTGAAGGTGTACATTTCCTTCTGCACGATGTCGGTGGTGTCGCCCACGCCGCGCAGGAACAGCTCCGTGTGCTCAAACACGGGGGTACGGACCTCACGGTAGCCTGCCTCGGCGGCGATCTGCCGCTCCAGGGCCTCTACATACTGGAAGCGGTAGCTGTCCTGGGGCAGCACGTCCTTTGTGCCGCGGGGAGCCTGTGTCAACATAAATATCCCTCCTGTATGGTATCCTGCATAGAAAAACCCCATGCAGAAAGTAAGTCTGCATGGGGCGAAAAAGCTATTTTCGCGGTGCCACCCTGCTTCGCGGCTTTTCGCCGCCTTGTTTCCCCTGTAACGCGAGGACGCGCCCGATTCTCACCAGGTGGCTCCGAGGTGTCTCCGTGCGGATCCCGACGGGAATTTTCAGCATCCATTCCCTCTCTGTGGACGGCCTCCGCACGCTCTTCTCATCACGGCCATACAAGTGATTTTATCAGGATTTCACAGGGTTGTCAATGGTTTACCAGCTGTAATTCAGCGCGGTTTTCACGCAGCGCTGGTGCTCCGTGTCCACACGGTTGGTTTCGTGGGTTTTGCTGCCGGTGAAGTGCACGCAGAAGTGTCCGTCAAAGCCGTTGTTTCTGGTGCTGGTGCCGTGGGGCATGCCGTTCATGGAGGCGGCGTAAACCTTGTTTTTGTACTTCACCAGAATCGGCCGGCGCTTCCAGCTCCAGCTGCCGCCGTAAATGGACTTCATAATGGCGGTATCCGCCTTGGTAGCAGGCTCCGTGTCCATGTGGTTGGCGCCGCTCCAGCGCACCGCCTTGAAGGTCTTTCCGGTGTAAACGTCCTTGATGGTCACCGTGGCGCCCTTGGGAATGGCATAGGTGTTTTTGAACCACTTCAGGGATGTGGCCTTGATCTTCTCGGTTTCCTTTTCCTTAATGCCGAAGAGGGCGTTGATGGTTGCCTTGCCGGCGATGCCGTCCCGGCTCAGGCCCTTGCTTTTCTGGAAAGCCTTCACCGCCGCGGTGGTGGCGTCGTCATAGGTGCTGTTGATCTTTCCTTTATAATATCCCTTGATCTGCAACGCCTGCTGAAGCTTTTTCACCTTGCTGCCCTTGTCGCCGGGTTTTGACGCGGAGGGGGCCTTGCCCAGGTCGGCGATGGTCAGCTTTTTGGTGCTTGTTTCGTTTTTGGTTGTGGTGTTTTCTTTCTTGCTTGTGGAGGTTTCCTGCTTCTTCTCCGTCTTTTCGGAAGTCGATTCCTTCTTGACCGTTCCGCTGACCTTCACATATTTCTTCATTACATAACCGGTATACTTGCCGTAGCGCACCTTATACCAGTCTCCGCTGACGGAAAGCACTTCCAGCACGTCGCCCTTATCCAGGGTCTGGATCATCTTGCCGTTCTTGCTGGCAGCCTTGCGCATAATCAGGGAGCTGGTGTTCACCTTTCCCTGGGCCGCCAGGGCAGCCGGCGTCAGCATCAGAATAACTGTCGCAAGGACAAAAGCGGTACATCGCCGCAAATGCGTCATAAAACGCACAAAATCATCTCCTTTCTATGTCGATTATATTACACTTTTAATTCTTTTTCAAGAAATTCTTTTCACATTTGAGAAAATGTAAGATCTGTAACACGGGCGAAGAAAAAGTCGGCAAAGGTGTTGACAACAGGGCGCAAAGCGTGTATAATGACATTCGGTTTTGAAGAAACCTGTGCCGTAGACAGCCGGTATCCGCAAGGATGTAAAGGAGTTTGCTCCGCCTGCCGAGGTGTGAAGGATAGTTTTTGTCAAGCTCTCCCTTGCGCCTGCGCAAGGGTTTTCTTTTACTCTCAAACCATTGAGGAGGTGCAAGAAGAAATGAGCAAGAATCGTGAGTTGAAGGTTCAGGTCGTGGCTGACATTGTTGAGAAGATCAAGAATTGCCAGTCCATGGTGATCTGCTCCTACTCCGGCCTGACTGTGGAACAGGTGACCAACCTGCGCAAGCTGTGCCGTGAACAGGAAGTTCAGTACTGCGTGCTGAAGAACCGCCTGGTGCTGCGCGCCCTGCAGGAGTGCGGCATCTCCGGCCTGGAGAATCTGCTGGAAGGCCCCAACGCCTTCGTGTTCTCCACCAAGGACGTGACCAACGCCCCCAAGGTCGTGAACGACTTCATCGAGAAGAACAAGCTGCAGTCCCTGGAGATCAAGGGTGGCCTGATGGGCATCGAGGCCATGGACGTTGCCGCTGTGAAGGCTCTGGCCGCCCTGCCCAGCCGCGAGGAGCTGCTGGCCACCGTTGTTGGCTGCCTGGTCTCCCCCGTGTCTTCCCTGGTTGCCGTGCTGGACGAAATCGCCGAGCAGAAGGCTGCCGCCTAATCACCCTGGCTGCTTGACAGCCGCATAACAAAACAACAGACATTTTCTAAATTTGGAGGGAAAATACAATGACTCATCAGGAAATTCTGGACGCTATCAAGTCCATGACTCTGCTGGAGATCAAGGAACTGGTTGACGCTATGAAGGAAGAGTTCGGCGTGACCGGCGCTATCGCCGTTGCCGGTGGTGCTGCTCCCGCTGCTGCCGCTGCTGCCGAGGAAGAGAAGACCGAGTTCGACGTCGTCCTGAAGGATGCCGGCTCCGAGAAGATCAAGGTCATCAAGGTTGTGCGCGAAGTCGTGTCCGGCCTGGGCCTGAAGGAAGCCAAGGAAATCGTGGAGTCCGCTCCCAAGACCATCAAGGAAGGCGTCTCCAAGGAAGAAGCCGAGAAGATCGCCGAGCAGTTCAAGGCTGTGGGCGCCACCGTCGAAATCAAGTAATTTCGATTACGGCTATCAAGAGGGTATCCCGAAAGGGGTACCCTCTTTTTTATGCAAAGGGTTTCCTCCGGGAGGGACCTTACTCAGCTTACCCGCGAGGCACAGGCCATCGCATTTCTTCTTGCATTCTCCCCTGCCCTGGGCTATAATGGTAAGGTATATTTTGTTTTCACCCGCAAACACGAGCAAAGGAGATTGATCCCATGCCTACGGATATCGAAATCGCCCAGGCCGCGTCCCCCCGCAAGATCGAGGAGATCGCCCGCTGCGCCAATATCCCCGAAGATGCCCTGGTTCCCTATGGCCGCTACATCGCCAAGGTGGACCCCATGCAGGTGCCCAAGCGCGAAAAGAAGGCGCGGCTGATCCTGGTCACCGCCATCAACCCCACCCCCGCCGGCGAGGGCAAGACCACCGTTTCCGTGGGCCTGGCCGACGGCATGACCAAGATTGGCAAGAAGGCCATGCTGGCCCTGCGCGAGCCCTCCCTGGGCCCGGTCTTCGGCATGAAGGGCGGCGCCACCGGCGGCGGCTATGCCCAGGTGCTCCCCATGGAGAACATCAACCTCCACTTCACAGGCGACCTGCACGCCATCACCGCTGCCAACAACCTGCTGGCCGCCATGGTGGATAACCACATCCAGCAGGGCAACAAGCTGGGCATTGACCCCCGCACCGTGACCTGGCGCCGCTGCCTGGACGTGAACGACCGCCAGCTGCGCTCCATCGTTTCCGGCATCGGCGGCAAGGCCAACGGCATGCCCCGCGAGGACGGCTTCGACATCACCGCCGCCAGCGAGGTCATGGCTGTGTTCTGCCTGGCCCAGGATCTGCAGGATCTGAAGGCCCGCCTGGCCCGCCTGCAGGTGGCCCGCACCTTTGCCGGTACCCCCGTCACCGCCGGCGATATCCATGCCGAGGGCGCCATGACCGCCCTCCTGCGTGATGCCATCCAGCCCAACCTGGTGCAGACCATCGACGGCACCCCCTGCCTGATGCACGGCGGCCCCTTCGCCAACATCGCCCACGGCTGCAACTCCGTCATCGCCACCAAGACCGCCATGGAACTGGCCGATTATGTGGTCACCGAGGCCGGCTTCGGCGGCGACCTGGGCGCCGAGAAGTTCCTGGACATCAAGTGCCGCCAGAGCGGCATCTGGCCCGACGCCATTATCGTCGTCGCCACCGTCCGCGCCCTGAAGCACCACGGCGGCTGCCCCAAGGATCAGCTGTCTGTTGAGGGCGTTGACTACCTCAAGAAGGGCCTCACCAACCTGATGGCCCACATCGACCATGTGAAGAACGTGTGGAAGCGCCCGGTCATCGTGGCCATGAACCGCTTCATCACCGATACCGAAGCCGAAATGGCCGCCCTCCGCGCTGCCTGCGAAGAGGCCGGCGCCCCCGTGGAGCTGTGCGACAGCTGGGCCCGCGGCGGCGAAGGCGTCACCGAGCTGGCCAAGCTGGTCTGCGATACTGTGGACGCCCAGGACGACCACACCCCCTCCTACACCTATGAAGATGACCTGAAGCTGGCTGACAAGATCACCGCCGTGGCTCAGCGCATCTACGGCGCCAAGGACGTGGCCTTTGCCGCCAGCGTACTCAAGCAGCTCAGCAAGCTGGAGGAAGAGGGCTGGGGCAAGTGCCCGGTGTGCATTGCCAAGACCCAGTATTCCTTCTCTGACGACCCCAAGGCCCTGGGCGCTCCCAAGGACTTCACCCTGCACATCCGCAGCGTGCGTCTGAGCGCCGGCGCCGGCTTCGTGGTGGCTTTCGCCGGCGACATCATCGCCATGCCCGGCCTGCCCCGCGTCCCTGCCGCCGAGGGCATCGACGTCAACGAAGAAGGCAAGATCGTCGGCCTGTTCTAACCAGGGGCGTTGCCCCTGGACCCCACCAGAGAGGGTTTTGCCCTCTCTGGACTCTCCCACTCAAGGGCTCTGCCCTTAAGAATCCCGCGAAGGGCTTTCAGCCCTTTCGAAACCCATCTTCGGTATCGGAGGTGGGTCTTTTTCTTTGCAGGGGTCACGGCGCGAATACGGTCGCGCCGCGACGCGGGTGAGCGGCTTTGATATGTGGATATGCTATTCTTGTAAATACAGGCGTTCGGCTCTTGCGGCATTTCCACTGCGATGGTATAATGATGTGTACGCGATTTTTCTTTGAGGGGGTCCGTGACTGATGATGAAACGCCTGATTGCGCTGCTTATGGCGATGCTTATGCTGTTTGCCGCCCTTCCCGCCGTGGCGGAAGACGCCGCCGGAGAGGAAGAGGAGGAGGCCCTCACCCAGGAGGAGCTGGACGAGCTGCTCAAGCTGGACGAGGTAGACGAGAACGAGGTGCCCGAGGCCGTGGTGGGCAATGTGTACCAGGAGATGAACCGGGAAGATTTCAACAAGAACTCCCCTGCCATCTACACCTGCTATCTGGCTGATCCTTCCAGCATTTTCACCCAGCGCAGCCTGGAGAGCAAGCGCATCACCTATATCAATTCCGTCAATACCAAGCTGGATGTGCTGTATGTTGGCAGCTACTGGGCCATCGTCCGCTATAACAACAATATCGGCTATATCAAGCGTGACCGCATTCACAAGGTTACCCCTGTGGATCCGGTGAACACCCCGCCCTACGGTACCCAGAAGTCCGCTTACATCGCCACCACCGCCCAGGCCTGCGAGGTCCGCAAATCCATGTCCGATTCCGACGCCAGCTGGGTAGTGCTGAAGCCCGGCACCAAGCTGAGCATCTGGAAGATCCAGGACGGCTGGGCCATCGTACCCTACTGGCGCACATACGGCTACATCGACCTGAACGATCTCACCGACCTGATCCCCGTTTCCCCCACGGATGATCCCATCACCGAGGAGACGCCCATTGCCGCTTATACCTCCTATTATGATATGTCCACCACCAAAATCAACCAGAGCCGACTTGTCAATATCGACGTGGCCTGCCAGCGCCTAACCCGTGTGATGCAGCCCGGCGAATCCCTGAACTTCAACAAGCAGGTGGGCCCCTACCGCCCCCAGTACGGCTATCAGAAGGCCTGGGTGCTGGTCAACGGCGAATCCGTTCCCGGCTACGGCGGCGGCACCTGCCAGGTTTCCTCCACGCTGTATAACGCCCTTCTGCAGCTGCCCGGCGTGGAGATCCTCCAGCGCCGTCCCCACGGCCCTGCCGGTGCCAAGTATCTCCCCCACGGTGTGGACGCAGCCGTCGGCAACGATGATCTGAACCTGCGTTTCCGCAACAATTATGATTTCCCCATCCGAGTGGAGGGCCACACCTCCTACGACGGCGCCCTGCTGATGGTGGTCTACAAGGTGAACGAATGAGACTCTACCACCGTTTGAGGGAAGCCCGTTTTCTCAGGCGGCCCAACCGGTTCATCGCCCTGTGCGAGGTGGACGGACAGGAAACCGTCTGCCATGTGAAGAACACCGGCCGCTGCAAAGAGCTGCTTCTCCCCGGCGCCACCGTGTGGCTGGAGGAAAGCGATAACCCCATCCGCAAAACCCGCTACGACCTGGTGGCCGTGGAAAACAGGGGCTATACCGTGAACATGGACAGCCAGGCCCCCAACCTGATCTTCGGCGAATGGGCCCGGCAGGGCGGCTATCTGCCCGGGCTCACCGATCTGAAGACCGAGACCACCTACGGCGCCTCCCGGTTTGATTTCAGCTATCGCCTTGGGGAACAAACCGGCTTTGTTGAGGTCAAAGGCGTAACCCTCTTCGACGATCAGGGTATGGCTTTCTTCCCCGACGCCCCCACCGACCGGGGTGTGAAGCACATCCACGAGCTCATCGCCGCCAAAAAGGCCGGTCACGACGCCGGTATCTGTTTTGTGATCCAGCGGGAAAACGTCATCGGCCTCACACCCAACGACGCAACCCACGCCGCCTTCGGCGAGGCGCTGCGCCTGGCCCACGCGGAGGGCGTGCGCATCACCGCCGCCGTGTGCCATGTAACGCCCGAAAGCTGCGCCATCACCCACACCGTACCCATTCACCTGTAAGGAGGAACCGCCATGAAGAAGCTGCTTGCGCTTGTGTGTACGCTGCTTCTTTTTGCTTTTCCGGCCCATGCGGAGACTCTCGCCAGCCAGACCCGCATCCCCCCGGCCTGGGAGGTACCGGATTATGTTGAACAGCTGCTTGAAGTCGCCCGTCAGGAGCTGGGCTACACCGAGGGCGAGCGGGGCTATTCCAAATACGGCGAGTGGGCGGGCGACCCCTATACCCAATGGTGTGCCGAATACCTGTGCTGGTGCGTGGATCAGGTGGATCAGCGCCACGGCACGCAGCTTTTGCGCAAGGTGTATCCCATGTACTCCGGCAGCAACACGGGCAAAAACTGGTTCATTCACGAGGGGCGCTACATCGTCCGCTGGGGCAACCTGGAAAACTGGGGCTATCAGTGGCTGAAGGGCGAAAACAGCTACATCTCCACCGGGGATTACATCCCCCAGCCCGGTGACTGGGTGTTCTTCACCTGGGACAGCGACCGGGATACCGACCACGTGGCCATGGTTGAATACTGCACCCGTGACCAGGATGGCAACGTAACCATCCACGTGCTGGAGGGCAACGCCCCCTCCGCCGTACAGCGTGCCGCCTATCCCCTGACTTACACCCGCATCCTGGGCTACGGCACCGTGCACGACGTGGCGGAGGTCACCATGCGCTACGGCAACCAGGGCGTCAAGGTGCAGCTGCTGCAGGATAAGCTGGTGTACCTGGGATATCTGGCCCCGGATATGGCCGATGGTGTCTACGGCCCCGGTACGGTGGAGGCCGTGCGGGCCTTCCAGGAGAAAATCGGCCTGCCCACCTATGGCGTGGCCAACATCCGCACCCAGAAGGCCCTCGACCTGGCTGTGGATGAAGCCATCGACAACGATCCCCTGACCTGGACGGTCATTGACGAAGAATAATCGCCATCCCGAAGGAGGCATCCTATGGATCCTATTTATGTTTTCGGCCACAAGAATCCCGATACGGATTCCGTGGTCTCCGCCATGGCCTATGCCGCGCTGAACAACGCCCTGGGCAACAATGATTATGTAGCCGCCCGCCTGGGCCACATCAACGATGAAACCGCCTTTATCCTGGAGCGCTTCGGCTTTGAGCCCCCTGTCTATATGACCACCGTGCGCACCCAGGTGCGGGATATCGAGTATGACACACCACCCACCCTTTCCTCCGGTGTGGCGGTGAGCCGCGCCTGGGAGGCGCTCAGGGAAAACGTGAGACTTTCCGCCGTGCCCGTCACCGACGAGCAGGGTCGCCTGTTCGGCCTGGTCACCGCCGGCGGCATCGCCGAGAAAGACATGGAATCCATCCAGCACCCCGCCATTGAGAGCGTGCCTGTGTTCAACCTGCTCTCTGCCCTTGAGGGCCTGATCATCAACGACGACAGCGACGTGTTCAACTGCATCTCCGGCGACGTGGTCATCGCCCTGCCCTGCTGCAACGGTGAAGTCCGCGGCATCCGCGAGGGCAGCGTGGTGATCTGCGGCCACCAGGAGGATGTGGTGGAGTTGGCCCTGGAAAAGGGCGCTTCCTGCGTGATCCTCTGCCAGACGGAGCTGGCGGAGAAATACCGCGGCATCTCCAGCCGCACCTGCATCATCGCCACCCCCTGCGACGCTTACCGCGCCGCCCGCATGATCTATCAGGCCATTCCCGTGGGCCGCATCGCCGAGCTGAAAAACATCGTTCATTTCCAGCTGGATGATTACATCGACGACGTTCGTGACGCCGTTTTGCAAAGCCGCTTCCGCTCCTACCCCGTGCTGGACGAAAAGCAGAAGGTCGTCGGCACCCTGAGCCGCTATCACCTGATCCGCCCCCGCCGCAAGCGTGTGGTGCTGGTGGATCACAACGAACGTGCCCAGTCCGTCCAGGGCCTGGAGCAGGCGGAGATCCTGGCCATCATCGACCATCACCGCCTGGCGGACGTGCAGACGGGCAATCCCGTTTTCATGCGCAACGAGCCTGTGGGCTCCACCACCACCATCGTGGCAACCATGTATCAGGAGCGGGGCCTGATGCCCTCTCCCCGGCTGGCCGGGCTCATGGCCGCCGCCATTCTTTCCGATACGGTCATGTTCAAATCCCCCACCTGCACCAGCCACGACCGCCGCATTGCCGACCGCCTGGCCCGCATCGCCGGCGTTGACCTGGAACAGCTGGGCAAGGAGATTTTCTCCCAGGGCACCAGCGTCGACAAATCCGTGGAGGAGCTGCTGGCCACGGACTTCAAGGAATTCCACATCGCCGGTCACGCCCTGGGCATCGGCCAGATCACCTGCCTGGATGTGGAGAGCGTGCTCGCCCGCCTGCCGGAGCTTCTGCCAGCCATGGAGAAAATGAAGCGGGATCGCGGCTACGATATGCAGCTGCTCATGCTGACTGACGTGCTCCGTGAAGGCACCGAGCTGATCTTCCTGGGCGACGAGGACGTCATCCGCATGGCCTTCAACGCGGGAGAAGTCCGTGCCAATCACGTGTTCCTGCCCGGCGTGGTCAGCCGCAAGAAGCAGATCGTCCCCGCCCTGTCCCTTTTGTGGGGCTAATCCACCGAAAGCGAGGTGCGTTTCATGCGCATTCTTTTTCGCCGGGCGCTGTGCGTCCTTCTCTGCCTGTGCCTGATGCTGCCCGGCTTTGCCCTGGCCGACGGCGACGCTTCCGGCGTCCGGTTTGATCTTCGGTTCCAGATGGATCCTCAGGCCTTTCCCCCGGCTCAGCGCAGAACGCTCTCCGGCATTGCCGACCTGATCAATATCATGTCCCTGCAGGGTACGCTGGAAATGGCCTACAACGGCTGTTTTGACCTGAACGCTGCCCTGCGGCTGAAGGACGAGCCCGACACGCACACCACGCTGCGGCTTTACGGCAATGAATCCCACTGGAATGTGGAATCGAACCTGCTGGGTTCAGAAAAGCTGATGATCAACATGATCGCCACCCTGGAGTTTGCCCTGAAGGCTTACTACCACCTGGACATCCCCGTGCAGCGGCTGGCCATGTTCATCTCGCCTTACGTTCACACCAGTGCCTTCGAAGCCCTCATCAGCACCTGGCGGGGCGTCATGGAGGCACAGTCCGGCCCCCGCGTGATCGCCAGGGCGGATCTCCTCTCCCTGGCAGAGCAGCTTTCTGCCGTAGCAGCGGATGACCGCGCCTTCCGTGTATGGACGCAGGCTCTGGCCCTGGAGGCCGGCTATGACGAAGCCATCATGGAGGTCATGACCACCCTGCCGGAATGGGCGGAAACCTTCCTGGCCGAGGAGGGGCTGGAGATTGCCATCTCCGGCGAAACCGAAACCTGGCGCACCGGCGATCTCACCCTGTTCACCCGTACCGTGGAGGACAGCGTCACCGCCTGGAGCGTCACGCCCCCCGCCACCCTGAACGGATATCAGCTGAACCTGTTCTACAAAGGGCAGCCCAACGGCCGCCATGTGCTCCACATCCATATCACCGATGCGTATGAGGATACCGTGGTGAACTGCGACCTGGAGGCTGTGAATATCCCCGATCTCACCTGCGAGTTGCCCATTTCCGCCCCCTTCTCCCTCTCCGCCGACCTGAACGGCATCTTCCTGGAAGCGCCCGTCAGCCTGCGCTTCGCCGGTGAGGGCGCAGAGGGACAATTCACCCTGAGCATGCTGCATCCCCAAACCAGTCAGCCACAGCTCACACTCACCGGCACGCTTGTGCCCTACACCCCCGAATCCGTTCCCGCCTATACCACCGAGGAGCTGCTCACCGGCGTCAATCTGCTCTCCATCAACGATGAAAGCCTCACCCGGCTGGTCAGCGGCGTGGCGTCTCCCATGCTGCGGGGTATCTTCCCGCTGATGGTGCATATGCCTGCCTCCAGCGTGCAGAGCATTCTAGATCTTCTGACCGAAAGCGGCGTCATTGATTTCGTTTTCAACGGCGGCTCCTCCGTGGAAGAAGAATACTACGACTGATTCCTTTTGCTCCCCTCACCAGGCCTGATCAGCTATTCTGACATTTCGCAGCCCTCCTCGCCGGGGGCTTTTTTGTTCACAAAATATTCAAGTTCCCGCCGTTGACACCCATTTTCCAATTGGCTATACTTAATTGATAGCTGTTTTTTCCATCCACACAGAGAAAGGATGATCCCACCCTATGCTGAAAACCCTGATGAGGCAGATCAAGCAATACAAGACTGTCTCCATCCTCACGCCCACCTTCGCCGCGCTGGAGGTGTTCATGGAGGTGCTGATCCCCTTCACCACCGCCGCCCTGATCGACAAGGGTATCCAGGCCGGCAACATGGCCGAGATCCTCAAGTATGGCCTGTACATGATCCTGCTGGCCTTCCTGAGCCTTTTCTTCGGCGTTGCCGCCGCCAGAACGGCCTCCAGAGCCTCCGCCGGCTTCGCCTATAACCTGCGCGAAGCCCTCTATGAAGCGGTGCAGACCTTCTCCTTCTCCAACATCGACAAATTCTCCACCGCCGGCCTGATCACCCGCATGACCACGGACGTGAGCAACATTCAAAATGCCTTCCAGATGATCCTGCGCATCGCCGTCCGTGCGCCCCTGACCATGATTTGCTCCATGGTGATGTGCTTTGTGATCAACCAAAGGCTGAGCCTGATCTTTCTTGTGGCGTTGATCATCCTGGCCATCGCGCTGTTTTCCATCATCCGGGTGGTGTCCAAGGTTTTCCGTGAGGTCTTCAAGAAATATGACGCCCTGAACGCCTCTGTGCAGGAGAATGTTTCCGCCATCCGTGTGGTAAAAGCCTTCGTCCGTGAGGAGCACGAAACCGGCAAGTTCACCAAGGCTGCCGAGGCCGTGTATAAACTCTTTGTGAAAGCGGAGAGCATCATTGCCCTCAACGGCCCCGTGATGACGCTGATCGTTTATGGCTGCATCATCACCCTGAGCTGGTTCGGCGCCCAGTTTATCGTGGCCGGCAGCCTGACCACCGGCGAATTGACCTCCCTGTTCAGCTATGTGATGAGCACCCTTATGTCCCTGATGATGCTCTCCATGATCTTCGTGATGCTCACCATGTCCACCGCCTCCGGCCAGCGCATCTGCGAGGTGCTCCATGAGCAGCCCGATATCGTCAACCCCGAAAACCCTGTGACAGAAGTAAAGGACGGCTCCATTGACTTCAACCATGCCTTCTTCTCCTATCACAAGGGCAGCGGCGAGGACGCCCTGAAGGATATTGACCTGCACATCAAATCCGGCGAGACCATCGGCATCATCGGCGGCACCGGCTGCGGCAAATCCTCCCTGGTGAACCTGATCAGCCGCCTGTATGATGTGAAGAGCGGCTCGGTGCATGTGGGCGGCCGTGACGTTCGGGAGTATGACCTGGATACCCTGCGCAGCCAGGTAGCCGTGGTGTTGCAGAAGAACGTGCTCTTCTCCGGCACCATCATGGATAACCTGCGCTGGGGCAAGGAGGACGCCACCGAGGAGGAATGCCGCGAGGTCTGCCGCCAGGCCTGCGCGGAT
The DNA here is from genome assembly GCA_017502305.1 of Clostridia bacterium. Taxonomy (GTDB): domain Bacteria; phylum Bacillota; class Clostridia; order Christensenellales; family Aristaeellaceae; genus UBA11524. The sequence goes on from JAFVVG010000059.1 coordinate 30,243, forward strand.
GAGTTCATCGAGCGCATGCCCGATAAGTACAACACCTGGATCGAGCAGGGCGGCGCCAATGTTTCCGGCGGCCAGAAGCAGCGTTTGTGCATCGCCCGTGCCCTGCTGAAGAAGCCCCGCGTGCTGATCCTGGACGATTCCACCTCCGCCGTGGATACCGCCACCGACGCGAAGATCCGCAAGGCCTTCGCCCAGAAGATCCCCGGCACCACCAAGATCATCATCGCCCAGCGCGTTGCCTCGGTGGAAAACGCCGACCGCATCATCGTGATGGAAAACGGCATGATCGACGCCTTTGACACCCACGAAAAGCTGCTTGAAACCAACGATATCTATCGTGAAATCTACGAAACCCAGACCCAGGGCTCCGGCGACTTTGACGAGCCCGCCCCCGACGCGGAAGGAGGCGATGTGAAATGATGCGTGGTCCCGGTCCCCGCGGTCGCGGCCCCATGCCCAAGGCTTCTTTCAAGGGCCAGGGCAAAACCCTCAAGCGTCTGCTGAGAATCGTCATGGCCAGGTATAAGTGGCACCTTCTGGCTGTCACGGCGCTGATCATTATCTCCGTGCTTTCCTCCCTGCAGGGCACGCTGTTCACCCGCACCCTCATCGACGATTACATCCTGCCCATGCTGGCCGACAAGCAGGCCGGCATCGAGCCCGATTTCGCTCCCCTGGCCGCCGCCATCGGCCGCCTGGCCATCTTCCTGACCATCGCCCTTTGCAGCTCCTATGGCTACAACCGCATCATGGTCAACGTCAGCCAGGGCAGCATGCTGAACATCCGCACCCAGCTTTTCACCAACATGGAAAAGCTGCCCATCAAGTATTTTGATACCCACGCCCACGGCGACATCATGTCCGTCTACACCAAAGACGTGGACACCCTGCGCCAGCTCATCGGCGGCACCTTGCCCCAGGTGATCAACTCCGCCATCACCATCGTTTCGGTGTTTGTGAGCATGGTTACCACCTCCATTCCCCTGACGCTGCTTTCCCTTGTCATGATCGCCGTGATGATGGTCACCGCCGGCAAGTTCTCCGGCAAGGCGGGCAGCTACTTCATGGCCCAGCAGAAGAACCTGGGCGCCGTGAACGGCTACATCGAGGAAATGATGGAAGGCCAGAAGGTGGTCAAGGTCTTCTGCCACGAGGATGAAGCCATCGAAAAGTTCCGCGACCTCAACGAGGAGCTCCGCTCCTCTGTGGAGAACGCCAACAGCTATGCCAACTGCCTGGGCCCCATCAACAACAACCTGGGCCATATCAGCTATGTGCTCATCGCCGTGTGCGGCGCCGCCATGGCCATCTCCGGCTTTGCCAACCTGACGCTGGGCGGATTGGTGGTTTATCTGACCCTGAACAAAAACTTCACCCAGCCCGTAACCCAGATCGCCCAGCTGCTGAACTCCATCGTCATGGCCCTGGCCGGCGCCGGCCGCGTCTTTAACATGATGGATGAAAAGCCCGAGGAAGACGAGGGCTATGTGGAGCTGGTCAACGCCGTTGAAAACGAAGACGGCACCCTCACCGAAACCGCAGAGCGTACCCACCTGTGGGCCTGGAAGCATCCCCACCAGGATGGCACCGTGACCTACAAAAAGCTGGAGGGCGGCGTGACCTTCGATGATGTGGACTTCGGCTACACCGAGGAAAAAACCGTGCTCCACAACATCACCATGTATGCCATGCCCGGCCAGAAGATCGCCTTCGTTGGCGGCACCGGCGCCGGCAAAACCACCATCACCAACCTGATCAACCGCTTCTACGATATCCAGGACGGCAAGATCCGCTACGACGATATCAACATCAACAAGATCAAGAAGGACGACCTGCGCCGCTCCCTGGGCATGGTGCTGCAGGACACCCACCTGTTCACCGGCACCGTGCTGGACAACATCCGCTACGGCCGCCTGGACGCCACCGACGAGGAGTGCATCGCCGCCGCCAGGCTGGCCAATGCCGATGCTTTCATCCGCCGCCTGGAGGATGGCTACAACACCATGCTCACCGGCGATGGCGCCAACCTTTCCCAGGGCCAGAGGCAGCTGCTGGCCATTGCCCGCGCCGCCGTGGCCGACCCGCCCGCCCTGATCCTGGACGAGGCTACCTCCTCCATCGATACCCGCACCGAAACCCAGGTGCAGCAGGGCATGGACGCCCTTATGAAGGGGCGCACCACCTTCGTCATCGCCCACCGTCTTTCCACCGTGCGCAATTCCGATTGCATCATGGTGCTGGAGCAGGGCCGCATTATCGAGCGCGGCACCCACGACGACCTGATCGACCTTCAGGGCAAATATTATCAGCTCTACACCGGCAACGCCATTTCCTGATAAGCGCAAACAGCGCAACATGTATATGAAAAGGGAGCCGCATTTGAATTTGCGACTCCCTTTCTTTTTTACTTCAAGCTGATTGGCTCCAGCACCGCCACCGCGGGCTGACAATCCAGGTCCCCCTCGCATACCCGCAGCAGGTTCAAGCGCTCGGCGCCTTCATACAGGCCAAGGAACTCCTCCACCGGGGCAATGGGCCAGTCCGCGTTGGCCCGGGTTCGGTAATGCATGGGCAGAATCACCCTGGCCTGCAGCAGCCGGGCTGTTTCCCGGGCCGTTGCCGCGTCGATGGTGTAGAAGCCTCCCACCGGCAGCATCAGCACGTCCACCGGGGCCAGAGCCGCGGCCTGCTCTTTGGTGGGCAGGTGTCCCAGGTCGCCCAGGTGAGCCACCCGAAGCCCCTCCGCCTCCACCAGGAACATCAGGTTTCCGCCGCGCTTGCTGCCCTCCGCCTCGTCATGGAAGCAGGGCACAGCCGTCACCTTCACGTCAGGCGCCAGGGTATGCTCACCTGCGGCGTCAATCGCCCGTTCCACGCCCTGCACATTCTCCACGGCGCAATGGTCGTGGTGTCCGTGGGATACCAGCACCGCTTCCGCCTTCACCTCCGGCACGGGATACCCGCAGGAGGCATCGTAGGGGTCGTTCACAAGGCGCATGCCATTTTCCAATTCCAGCAGAAACTCGGCGTGGCCGATGCAGGTGATAATCATGCTTCTTCCTCCTTCATGGCTGCCGCCAGATACGGCGCCAGGCCGCCAGGCAGCGGTTGTTGGTTCCGCAGCTTCTCCGCAAACAGGGCGTGCCACTGGGCGCACAGGCGCTCCACCTTGTCGTTTCCCTGCTCTTCGGCCTTGACCAGCGAACGGATCATATCCTCCGGCGCATCATCGCCGGGATGCTGCTTCAATAGCCACATGCAGCAGCCCCACTCTCCGGGATATTCATCGGGCCAGCGCCATGCCGGCGCGGGCACAGCATGGTCCAGCAGCAGCCAGCCGCCCTTCTCCCGCACCCGCCAGCCGTCTGTCTCCATGGCGGCAACAAACGCGGCTACAGCCTCCTTACCCGCCACGCAGGGCAGATCGGTGGCCAACAGAGCGCCGGGATCATCACTGCGGCGCAAGGCAGGCTTGCGGCTTACCGGCACGTTTTCCATGCAGGCCTGCACAGCTTTGCGCAGGGCCCTCAGCATGGCCTGTCGCTGGCCACATACTCCAGCTGCATGGTGTGCATGGAGGCAAAGCCGCCTGCGAAGTCCAGCTGATATTCCAGATACACACTGCCCTTGTCCTCCCCCAGGTTCACATCCACCCGGGTAGCAAAGAGCGCCATGTCCATATCGCCGTAGGGCGTGCGGTACACACCCTCGAACCGGCGGTCCTTCACAAACACCATGGAGGTGCCGAAGTCCCCCAGGCGGTTCATGCTCACCCGGCCGGGCTGCATCATCAAAACGATATCCTGGGTCATCACGGTACCGTCGCTGTCGTCGGTTTGGCTTTCCTGATACCGCAGGATGCACCCGTTGGGAGTCTTTTTCACCTCGCCGGTGGTCATCAGGCGGATAGGCTCCTCATTCTCGCCGGCCTCGTTTCTGGAGGCGCCCAGCAGCGTCACCAGTACCCGGCGGCCTTCATCCTTCATGTTCATGCGAATCCTCGCTCCTTTTCTTCGTTGCCTTATCAGTATAGCATACTTTCCGCATTTTGTATTGCACTTTTTTGCCTTCCGGGTTATGATGGATACACCACCCACAAAGGAGAGAGCTTATGCGCGTCAAAGCCCGGGCGAAAATCAACTGGACGCTGGACATCCTGGGCCAGCGGGAGGACGGCTACCACCTGATGGATATGCTCATGCAGAGCGTTTCCCTGGCGGATACCATCACCCTGACCCCCGCCAGCGAGGTGACCATCACCACCGGCGGCTATCCGAAACTCCCCGCCAATGAGCGCAACCTGGCCTACCGGGCAGCCATCGCCCTGCAGAATGCCACCGGCTGCCGCAAGGGAGCGGCCATCCATGTGGAGAAGCGCATCCCCGTGGGCGCCGGTATGGGCGGCGGCAGTGCTGACGCCGCAGGCGTACTGGCAGGCCTGAACCAGCTGTGGGAAACAGGGCTGAACCAGCAGGAGCTGGAAGCCATCGGCCTCACCTTGGGTGCTGACGTACCCTTCTGCCTGCGCGGCGGTTTGACCCGCACCACCGGCATCGGCGAGAAGATGGTCTCCCTTCCCTGTTCAAGGCTCTATGACCTGGTGGTGATCCAGCCCTGCCGGGGGTTGAGCACCAAAGAGGTATTCACCGCCTATCACGAGAAGGCCGACATCCCCCGGCCCGCCACCGGGGACGCCCAGCTTGCCCTGGAAAACGGCGATGCAGCCCTGCTGGCCGAAAGCCTTGGCAACGTGCTGCAGGCCGTGAGCCAGGATAAGCGCCCGCCCATCGGCGATGCCATTGCCGCCCTGAAGCAGCGCGGCGCCATCGCTGCTCTGATGACTGGAAGCGGCTCCGCGGTGTTCGGCGTTTTTGAATCCGAGGAGGACGCCCGCGAAGCAGCCCGGAGACTGCGCAGCCGCTGGGCCTCCACCTTCTATTGCAGAACGTGCCAGGAGAGCGTCCTTATCACCGACTGACACACAAAAGCGCTCCGGAACAGTCCGGAGCGCTTCTTTCAATTCTCCCCCATGCCGCAGCAGCAGCCCTTGGAGGCGCATTCTTTGCTGTATGGGCAGCCGATGCACTTCTGCCCCTTTTTCTTGGCCCTGATGATGTAGGCCGCCACGGCAGCCACCAGCGCCAGCACCACAGCGATGATGATGAAATCCGTCATATTATCTCCTTACGCTTGGGCCCTCAACGTCTTTTCACGCTGCAAGCCCTTGTCCGCTTTGCGAATCAGGCACACGATCACCGCCACAAAGGCAGCCACGGCAATCAGGCCGGGAATAAAGCCGGCGCCCACGCTGCCGGTGGTGATCAGCGTGCCGATCTGGTACACCGCGAAGCCAATCGTATAGCCCGTGCCCAGCTGGAAGCCCACGCCGCCCCAGAGCCACTTGCTGCTCTTCATTTCGGAGTTCATGGCGCCGATAGCCGCGAAGCAGGGCGGGCTGAACAGGTTGAACATCAGGTAAGCCAGGGCAGCGGCCCGGGTGATGGCCATAATGCCGGCGATCTCGCCGCCAGCACCCTCCAGCATGGCCAGTTCCTCGGTATTGATGAGGTTCTCCAGGCCCACAAAGCATACTGCCAGGGTACCGACGACATTCTCCTTGGCAATGAAGCCGGTCACGGCGGCGGCGGCCAGCTGCCAGCTCAGCACACCCACCACCGGCACCAGCGCCCAGGCAAAGGGCTGAGCGATGGAGGCCAGGATGGAAGCATCCGCCGTGGCGGCGGGCTGCAAATCCCAGGCAAAGGACTGCATCACCTGCACCACCGTGTTGCACAGAAGGATCACCGTGCCGGCCTTCACGATGTAGGCCCAGCCACGGCTCAGCATGGACTGGAAAGCGCGAACGATGCTGGGCACCTTGTATTCCGGCAGTTCAATAATGAAGAAGGACTTCCGGGCCTTGTTGCCGGTAATCCGGTTGATGATCAGCGCGCCGAAGAAAATGATGGCGATGCCCGCGAAGTACATCAGGGGGCCCACCCAGCTGGCGTCAGAGAAGAAGGCTCCGGCAAAAAGGGCGATAACGGGCATCTTGGCGCCGCAGGGCATAAAGGGAGCCAGCATGGCGGTGGCACGGCGCTCACGCTCGTTGCGGATGGTGCGGCAGGCCATAACGCCGGGAACAGCACAGCCCGTGCCCACCACAAAGGGAATCACAGACTTGCCGGAAAGGCCCACCTTTTTGAAGATGGGATCCAGCACCACAGACACGCGGGCCATGTAGCCGCAGTCCTCCAGGAGGGCAATGAGGAAATACATTACCATCACCAGGGGCAAGAAGCCCAGCACAGCGCTGACGCCGCCCACAATGCCGTCCACCACCAGGGCCTGCAAAATGGGGGAAGCACCCTCCACCAGCCCCGCAATCCACTCGGTAACAATCTCCATCCAGCCTTCCAGCACACCGGCCAGCCAGATGCCCAGGCCGCCCTCGGCCTGGGAGAGCCAGAATACGCCGAACATCACCGCAGCAAAGATCACCAGACCCCAGACGGGATGGGTCACCACGGCATCGATCTTGTCCTGGTCGTTCCGGTCTTTGGTAAAGACATGGCGGGTTTCCACCTCCCGCACAATGCTGTTCACAAACTTGAAACGGGCCCGGTCGGCCTTCTGCACCTCGGCTTTGCTGGTCAGGTCGATGTCGCCCTGGTCATAGGGCGCTGCCTGCGCCTTTCCCACCCGGGCCACAGCAGCCTCAACCACAGCCTTGAGGCCCTCGCTGGTGGTGGAAACCGTGTCCAGCACAGGACAGCCCAGCTTTTGGGAAAGCAGCGTGGTGTTGATGGTGGTGTTCTTCTTTTTGTTCACGTCGGATTTGTTCAGCGCAACCACCACCGGAATGCCCAGCTCCAGCAGCTGGGTGGTGAAAAACAGGCTGCGGCTCAGGTTGGTGGCGTCCACAATGTTCACGATTACATCCGGCTTTTCGTTGTGGACATACTCGCTGGTGACGCTCTCCTCCACCGTGAAGGGAGACATCGAATAAGCGCCGGGCAAATCCACGGCGATGATCTCCCCGCAATCCGGGCAGTAGGCCCGCTTGATAGGATGCTCTTTCTTTTCCACCGTAACGCCGGCCCAGTTTCCCACCTTCTCGTTGCTGCCGGTGAGGGCATTATACATGGTGGTCTTGCCGCTGTTGGGGTTGCCCGTCAATGCGATACGCATGTTTTTCCTCCTGGCCCCCGCAGTTAGGGGCGTTTAACCTCTTTTCTGAAGAAAGGCGGCGGGGATCTTCCTGCCGCTCATACGTGCTTATACCAGAATAGCGCCGGCCAGCTGTCCATCAATGCTGTAACGGCCGTCCTTGATGGACACCACGCAGCCCCTGCCCCGGCGGGAAACAACGGTAATGGGCTCGCCGGAATAGCAGCCCAGCGAGAACAGGAAAGCATCCAGCTCCTCATCGTTGGTCTCAATACGGCGGATAATATATTCTCTACCAACCTGCGCGTTCTGCAAGCTCATTTCCATGTCAACCTCCTGCGCGGAGAATTAGTCGCGCTTAATTAGCTTTGACTAACCACTTTATAGCACCTTTTTTCAGCTTTGTCAACCCACTATTGACAGTATTCTGACAAAAAAGTTTTACACGACTAACTCCATGGAAAATCCGGTCAATTCCGCACCTCTCCGCACAAATTTCTCTCCAGCCAGGCTTCGGGATCTTCCTGCGCCAGTGCCCACATGAGCTTGGTCACGGCGGCCTCGGTGGTCATATCCATGCCGGAAATGACCTCCGCCCGGAGCATCTGCATGCCCACCTCATAGATGGACAGATCCGCCTTCTCATACATGCACTGGGTCACCACCAGCACCCTCACGCCCTTCTCCCTGAGCATGCGCAGTTTCTCCACCAGGTTCCGGCGGATATAATGCAGGCCGCCCAGGCCGAAGGCCTCGATCACCAATCCCCGGTAGCCTGCCTGGGCCACAAAGTCCAGCACGTCCGGCTGGGTGCCGGGCACCAATTTCAGCAGGAACACACGGCTGTCCACCTGGGGCCGGAGGGTGTATTCATCCTCTATGCGCTGGGGGCGCAGAAAATGCACGCCCTCGCTGTCGATCATGCCGGAAAGGGAGCGGTTCACGCTGTCGAAGGCGTCGAAGGACGTGGTGCGGGTCTTCACCGCCCGGCAGCCCAGGATCAGCTTGCGGGCAAAGCAAACATACACGCCCGCCACGCCCTGGCAGGCCGCCTCCAGTGCGCAGGAAAGGTTGATCTCCGCGTCGGAAAGGGGCACTCCCATGGGCAGCTGGCTGCCGGTGAGGATCACAGGCTTTTTCAGCCCCAGCAGCATAAAGGAAAGCGCCGCGGCGGTATAGCCCATGGTGTCGGTGCCGTGGGTGATCACCACGCCGTCGCAGTTTTGCGCGGCCTCGTCCACGGCCCGGGCCAGCTGGGACCACTCCTCCGGCTGAATATTGCTGGAATCCATGCGGAACACGTCCCGGGCGATGATCTCCACCCCCGGACGCGCGGTGATATATTGCAGAAGTTCCTCCGCATGGAGCGCGGGCATCAGGCCGTCCCCGGTATGGCGGCAGGCAATGGTGCCGCCGGTGGCCAGCAAAGCGATACGCATCAGGCAATCCCCCTAAAAATTGTCTGATAAGAGTATATCACATCCTATTTACAAATACAAAAGATATGTTATGATGAATGCAACAACCCGGCGCAATGCGCCAGCAAAGGAATGAATGATATGAAGCTGAACGTCAAGCGGACCTTCCTGGTTGGTCTCGCGTTCCTGTCCATCAGCGCCTTCTGGGGCCTTTACGACTTCGTGGTCCCTCTGATCCTGAAAAACACCTACGCCCTGGGTGACACCTGGGCCGGCACCGTCATGGCCATGGACAACATCGTGGCCCTGTTCCTTTTGCCCTTCTTCGGCGCCCTGAGCGACAAGTGCAAGCTGCGCATCGGCCGCCGCACGCCCTTCATCATCTTCGGCACTGTCTGCGCGGTAATCCTGCTGCTGGCGCTGCCCTTTGTGGTGAAGCACGGCACCCTGCCCGTATTCCTGTGCACGCTGGCGCTGCTTTTGCTAGCCATGGGCACCTATCGTTCCCCCGCCGTGGCCCTCATGCCCGATGTGACCCCCAAGCCCCTGCGCTCCAAGGGCAACGCCATCATCAACCTGATGGGCGCCATTGGCGGCGCGCTTTCCCTGGTGCTGGTGAACTTCGCTGTGATCCGCACCGTGGATGATGCCGGCGCAACTCATTCCGATTACACGCTGCTGTTCATCAGCGTGGCGGTCATCATGGTGGTGTGCATCGCCGTGCTGGTATCCACCATCCGCGAGCGCAAGCTGGTGGCTGAAATGGAAGCCATCAACTATGGCGAGACCGCCGACGCCCCCAAGGCTGTCCAGGCTGCCGGCAAGGCCAAGCTGCCCAAGGACGTCATGCGCTCCCTGATCCTGATTCTCTGCTCCGTGAGCCTGTGGTTCATGGGCTACAACGCCGTGACCAGCGCCTTCAGCAAGTATGCCACCTCCGTGTGGAACGTCACCGAAAGCGCCGCCGCCAACTGCATGCTGGTGGGCACGGTGGGCGCCATCATCAGCTACTGGCCCGTGGGCATCATCTCCAGCAAGATCGGCCGCAAGCGCATGATCCAGTTCGGCATTCTGTTGCTGGCCTTCTGCTTCTTCGTCGGTTCCGTTCTGCCGGAAATGAGCTTCATCATGTATGTGATGTTTGCGCTGGTGGGCGTGGCCTGGGCCTCCATCAACGTCAACTCCTTCCCCATGGTGGTGGAAATGGCCTCCGGCGCCGATACCGGTAAGTACACCGGCTATTACTACACCTTCTCCATGTCCGCCCAGGTGCTGACGCCCATTCTCTCCGGCGCGTTGCTGGAGCATGTGGGCTACCACACCCTGTTCCCCTATGCCATGGTGATGCTGCTGGGTGCCTTCGTGACCTTCTTCTTCGTCAAGCACGGCGACAGCAAGCCCCAGGCCAAATCCGGCCTGGAAGCCCTGGATGTGGAGGACTAAGCCATGCTGCTTGCCATCATCATTCTGCTTGCCCTTTATGTTTTCCTGATCTTCCCCAACCTGCCCAGGCGTGATATCAAGCACCTCCAGGGCTACGACTACGCCCACCGGGGCCTGTGGAACGACAAGCTGCCTGAAAACAGCATGGCCGCCTTCCGCAACGCCGTGGACCACGACTTTGGCATGGAGCTGGACGTGCACCTCACCCGCGACGACCAGCTGGTGATTTTCCACGACGACAGCCTCAATCGCATGTGCGGTGTGGACAAGGCCATCTGCGACTGCACCCTGGCGGAGCTGCAGCAATACCGCCTGAACGGCACAGAAGAGACCATCCCCACCTTCGACGAGTTCCTCACCATGGTGGCTGGCCGTGTGCCTCTGATCATCGAGATCAAATCCGACAAGCGCATTAACGAGCTTTGCCAGCGTGTCCACACCCGGCTGCAGGCATACACCGGCCCCTATTGCATCGAGAGCTTTCATCCCCTGGCGGTGCAGTGGTTCCGCAAGAACGCCCCTGAAATCATCCGCGGCCAGCTGGCCCACGGCCTTTACGGCTTTCCCGCAAAGAAGCGCACCTGGCTTTTGCGGGGCCTGGCCAGCCTGATCCAGAACGTGCTGGGCCGCCCGGACTTTGTGGCCTATGAGCATTCCTCGGACAGGAACCTGCCCATGGCCCTCATTCGGCTGATGAAACCCTGGCTGGTGTGCTGGACGGTCCGCTCCCAGCACGACATGAATATGCTCCGCCACCGCTACGATCTGCAAATCTTTGAAGGGTTTATCCCCAATCATTGACAAGCGGCGAGAAATCCAGTATAATCAACGGGTATCGAGTTCGCAAGCCTTGAGAAGCACTTCGGCCTTGACAAACGCCGGGGTGTTTTCTCTTCACTATGACAAAAACCGAAGGGAGCTACCAACCATGGCAGAGGAAAAGCGTAATATTATGACAGAAGAGGGCCTTCGCAAGCTGCAGGAGCAGCTGGACTTCCTGGTCGGCGTCCGCCGCAACGAAGTCGCCCAGAAGATCGAGGTCGCCCGCGGCTTTGGCGACCTTTCCGAAAACGCCGAATACGACGAGGCCAAGAAGGAGCAGGGCCAGCTGGAGGACGAGATCGCCCGCCTGACCAAGGTCATCTCCACTGCCGTCGTGGTTTCCGAAAACGAAATCTCCACCGACAAGGTTTCCGTTGGCACCACCGTGAAGGTGCAGGACGTGAGCACCGGTGATGTGTACGAGTACGCCATCGTGGGCGCCGAAGAGGCCGACCCCTACGAGGACAAGATCTCCAACGAGTCCCCCGTGGGTGCCGCCCTGATGGGTGCCACCGTGGGCGCCGTGCTGGACATCGAAGTCCCCATGGGCATGCTGAAGTATAAGGTTCTGGAGATCAAGCGCTGAGCGAATCACGCCCAATGAACCCCAAACCCTACTTCATCACGAAAGGTGCGATCCCTATGGCAGACTATCCCGTAACTCCCCTGACCCCCGAACTTTCCGAGCAGGAGATCATCCGCCGCCAGAAGCTGCAGGCCCTGATCGACGCCGGCCAGAACCCCTATGAAATCACCCGCTACGATGTGACCCACCACAGCCAGGAGATCATCGATCATTTTGTGGACGACGCCGAGCCCATTGAGGTCTCCATCGCCGGCCGCATGATGAGCCGCCGCGTTATGGGCAAGGCCTCCTTCGCAAGCCTCCTGGACGGCCAGGGCAACATCCAGATCTACGTCACCCGTGACGAGCTGGGCGAGGAAGCCTACGCCGCCTTCAAGAAGAGCGACATCGGCGATATCTTCGGCGTGAAGGGCATCCCCTTCCGCACCAAGACCGGCATGGTGTCTATCCACGTCAAGTCCATGACGCTGCTGACCAAGTCCCTGAAGGTGCTGCCGGAGAAGTTCCACGGCCTGCAGGACACCGACCTGCGCTACCGCCAGCGCTATGTGGATACCATCGTGAACCCCGAGGTGCGCGATACCTTCCGCAAGCGCTCCAAGATCATCGCCTCCGTGCGTGAATTCCTGGACGGCCGCGGCTACCTGGAAGTGGACACCCCCGTGCTCCACACCCTGGAAATCGGCGCCTCCGCCCGCCCCTTCCGCACCCACCACAACGCCCTGAACCTGCCCATGTTCCTGCGCATCGAGACCGAGCTGGCCCTCAAGCGCCTGATCGTCGGCGGTTTCGAGCGTGTGTACGAGGTGGGCCGCATCTTCCGTAACGAGGGCATGGACGCCACCCACAACCCCGAGTTCACCTC
>JAFVVG010000060.1 GCA_017502305.1 Clostridia bacterium
CACTAAATCAATGAAGCCCTTCGCACCGCAGAAGGGGCACACATCGTTCGCGTTGCGTGCAGCATATCTATGAGAAGGATTGCCGGCGCATTGACTGATAGTACCCGCGCGTTGAGTGGTACCATCCGTGGCAAGCAACCTAATAGTAACAAGGCCGCCGGTTACCTCATCCAACTGTTCTTCGTTCAGTTCGTTGTTCTGGATTTCCTGCCCGGAAGGAATGTTCTTGCTCGTATCTTCGTTCATGGCGAAACCTCCTTGCGTTATTGTGCCTATTGATACGATGAAAGTGCGGAGAAGGGATAACCAATCTGGAATCTGTCTGAAAATATTATACCTGATACCAGCATCTTTTACAACCAAAAATCAAAAACACTGGCTAAGCCGGTGGTTTTGATTCCCTTATATTCATGTGAAAGCACAAAAAAGAACCAGTCTCTTTCGAAACTGGTTCTTCTGGCAGGGACAAGCATTGTTACATCTTGATCCTGTTCTGCAAATATTTCAGATTAAAAAGCCATTCATCGTCATTTTTCATCTGGGCTTGTTGCTGACTGCGAGCAAGTTGCTTTTTAAGCATTGGTTCTTCCATATCCAGCAGTCTGTTATGAATAATAATTGCGCCCGGCCAATTCAAATCCTGCAGCCATTCAAATATTTGATCCAGATATGGCTCAAGTTCGCTATCAGTGCGTTGAGCAAGAATGATTGCACAATTCTCCCACACCGCTTTAGGATTTGGAAGAATCATTGGCTGGATGAAGAGCCACAGGTTCTGTATGCTGCTTGCTTCCTCAATGGCAGCTCGCTGAACATCTTCAGGCTGCCCCCACGATAGACGAGAATAGAAATCATCAAAGTAATGCATTGAATACTCCTCTCTTTCGAAACTGGTTCCTGTGGCAGGGGCACTAGGACTTGAACCCAGAACAAAAGATTCACTTTGCATCCCATTTTGATACAATAGTATTTGGACGTTCAATATCTTCATTCAGTACCCAATGACCATTCTGAAGCTCATAGCAGTAGATTCCAATATCCGCTGATTGAATCCAAATGCGACGCGTGCCTTCCTCCCAGCAGATGCCCCAGAAATCCATTGCGCGGGCAGGGATGAAACTGTCCAGCAGTTCATTTGTGCTGGTATCGTAGACGTTCACCTGAATGACAGGTATATCGCTTCCATCCTGCTTTGTTGCAGCATGTTCTGCACGATATAGACCATCTGAACTAATCACCGGCCCATTTGTGAAAGAGCCCCAGTATTCAGGCTCAGAGGATTGTAGAGAAGAACATCCTGACACTACAAGGAAAATGAAGAAACAGAGCAGAACTCCGAGAATCTTTCTCACCAGTATCCCCTCCTGTCTTGCAGCGTCAATATATCATCAACGCCCGATGTCGTCAAGCGTGATGGCAGCATTGTTGCAAAAAAGACGCAAGCTCTTTCGAACTCGCGTTCATGGCAGAAACAGGATGCATCAATGACGATATACTCTTTCGACATTGGCATACTTCTTTCGCAGAGCATCGATGTCAACATTCTCATTCGGCATGATCTTAGCAAGGACACCCCACAACCCCTGTTTCTCATCGGGGAAATTGTCCATGTAGTCGCAGAATGGCATACTTGCAACAAAACGTGCTTCCATATCTACTCCGCGACCGCTAATGCCATACTTGAGTGAGGGTAATGTGTGAGTAACAATATCATTTCCGAATAGAACTGGATTAGAAACTGGCAATCCGCTTTGAAGCGTCATGTAACACGCTAAATCAAAAACAGAATTGTTGATTTCAACCCATGAATGATCGAAAATGAAAGCATTACCACATGCTACCTCTCCATAGCACAGAACCGGATCGAAACCCAATTCTGAAAGAGCGACAAAAAGCACCGAACTGGTTGCGTGACAGGCTCCAATCCACTGATGTTCCTTCATGTATCGAAAGAGGTTTACTATGGTATCCACAGTGGATGTGCTGCATTGATTATCTTGTAATGTGTTCTCGATGGTTTGGATCATGTTCTGCGCTGCATTGGCATTCATGCAACACTTCTTGTATTTTTTTCCACTTCCACAAGGGCAAGGATCATTTCTACCGACCATAGCTATCCTCCTTTGGATATGTGAAAAGAACCAGTCTCTTTCGAAACTGGTTCTTCTGGCAGGGGCACTAGGACTCGAACCCAGAACAAAGGTTTTGGAGACCCACGTGTTACCATTACACCATACCCCTATGCACTTCGTGCTACGTTTGATATTATAGCTGCTGAAAAGGGGATTGTCAAGCACTTTTTTCGGAAAAATTGTATTTGTTGGCGTATCCGGGTTAAGGATTCATGAGAAAAACATAACGGGTCTTTACGAGAATGGCTGCTTTATGGTAAAATTACTCCGAATAGGGATAGGTGGTGAGGTTGTGACCGGACTGGTGCGCAGGGCGCAGGCGTATATCAGGCTTCATGGCGTGACGTATACGCTGCAGCGCTGCGGTGAAAAAGCCGCGGAAAGAGTGTTCGGGTTCTACAACCGGGCCTGGCGGCAGCTGGCCGCGACGCCGGCGGAGCTGGAGGCGCAGCGCGCGCAGCCCATCGACGCCGGATTGATCAGCGTGGTGGTGCCGGTATATAACACCGATCCCGTGATGCTGAGGGAAATGATTGACTCGCTGCTGGCGCAGACCTACGGGCATTGGGAGGCGATCCTGTTTGACGATTGCTCCGCCAGGGCCGACACTTGTGCTGTGCTGAAGGAAGCGGCGGCGAGGGATGCGCGTATCCGTGTGCACAGGGGTGAAACCAACCAGGGCATCTCCGGCAGCAGCAACAGCGCCGTGGAGCTGGCCTGGGGTGAGTGGATCGCACTGATGGATCATGATGACCTGCTGACGCCGGACGCGCTGTATGTGGTGGCACGAACGATTCTGGATAAGCAGCCGGATCTGATCTACTCTGATGAGGACAAGGTAACCGAGGACGGCCGGCGGCACACGGATCCCCATTTCAAGCCGGATTTCTGCCCGGATAATCTGCGCTCGGGCAATTACGTCTGCCATCTGATGGTGATGCGCAAGAGTCTTTTGCTGCGGGCCGGCGGCTTTCGGACGGCCTTCAACGGATCCCAGGACCATGACCTGACGCTCCGCTGCGTGGAGCACACCGACAAAGTTGTGCATATTCCGAAGGTTTTGTATCATTGGCGGACGGTGAATTCCTCGGTGAGCCACCAGAATCTGATGAAGTGCGTGGAGGCTGCCTGCGCCGCGGTGCAGGAACACATGGAGCGCATTGGATGGCCTGGGGTGGCGGAAACGGAAAACGGCAATATCCGCCTGAAATATGACATCAAGGGCAAACCGTCGGTGGGCGTTTATATCTTTGGCGAGGATCAGGCGGCCATGGAAAGCTGTCGGACTGCAATGCAGGACGACGCCTGGACGGACAAGGTGATTCACACGGTGTTCATCGGCCCTGAGGGCCGGTATGCCGCCATGAACAGGGCGGCGGAGGGTGCCAAGGAGGATGTTCTGCTGATGATGGAAGCTTCCGTAACGCCTCTGAGCGCAGGATTGATAACCGAAATGCTCATGTATGCCCAGCGGGACGATGTGGGCGCTGTGACGCCCAAGCTGATCGACCGCAAGCGCCGTGTGACCCATGCAGGCTTTGCGGTAGGAATGCAGGGCGGAGCCCTTTGCCGGCAGCCCGGTGCGCCGGTGCACATCGGCGGCTGGCATCTGATGCTGCAGAAGAGCCACAATGTGGCGGCGGTAAGCGCCGCATGCCTGATGATCCGCAGGGATCATTTTGTGCCCTTTGACGAAGGCTTCCGCGGTGGACTTGGCGCGGCGGACTGGTCGCTCGTCCTGGCGAAAAAGGGTATGCGCCATGTGTTGACCCCCTATGCCCTGGGTTGCTGTGAGAACAAAGCATGGCTTCTGCTGGGAAAAAAGCGGGACGAAGGGGATGCGAAGCGCTTCGCGGCGCATTGGAAAGACGTGGCGGATCCCTGCTTCAGCGGTATGTTCGCGCCGGATTCCGGCAACTACCGGCTGAGAAGTAACTATGACTATCTCCATGAACAGGTAAGGTGATTGCAAGATGAAGATTACAATGCTGACCATTGGCTCCACGGGCGACGTGCGGCCGTATGTGCTGCTGGGCAGGGAACTCAAGGCCCGGGGCCACGAGATCACCATTGCGACCTTCTCCGGGTTTGAGAAGCTCATTGCTGAAAACGGGCTGAACTATTTCCCCCTTTCCGGCGACGTGATGAAGCTGATGGCCAATGTGATGAAGCCTGGCGTGAACGGCGTGACGTTCCTCAAGGCCTTTGAGGATTCCATCAGGGACGTGGCGCCGGTTCTGCTGGCTGATCTGATGCGGGCCTGCGAAGGCGCTGACGCCATGATGTGCACCTTCTTTGGCAGCCTTTTCTATTCCATTGCCGAGAAGCACAACATTCCCTGCATCCAGACCCATTATTTCCCCATGGATCCCAACGATCTGACGCCCATTTCTTCCGCCCCTGGCCAGCACCTGGGCAAGACCTGGAACCGTACCTCCTACCGGCTGGCGTATCTGCTGATTGGTATGCTGGAGAAGCGGTACCTGACCCAGTGGCGGATCGACAACGGCCTGGAGGTGCGCAAGCTGCAGACCAGGCCCGATTACCGCGTGGGCGACCAGACGGTGCCGGTGATCTATGCCATCAGCCCCCTGGTGTATCCCCGGCCCAAGGCATGGGACGAGCACATCCACATGTCCGGCTTCTGGTGGGATGACGAGCCCGTGACCTGGGAACCGCCCCAGGACCTGAAGGACTTCCTGGAGAACGGTGAGCAGCCCATCTATATCGGATTTGGCTCCATGGTCAGCGGCGATATGAACAAGACCTTCACCAAGGTGCTCAAGGCCGTGCGCGCCTCCCGTGTGCGGGCGGTGATCAGCCTGGGCTGGGGCGGCAAGGACATGCACCTGAAGTCCAACAACCGGGTGTATTTTGCCGATTATGTGCCCCACGACTGGCTCTTCCCCCGGGTGCGGGCGGTGGTGCACCACGGCGGCGCCGGAACCACGGCGGCTGGGTTACGCTATGGCAAGCCCACCCTGGTTGTGCCTTTTGGCGGCGACCAGCCCCTGTGGGGCAACCGGGTGCATGCCATCGGCTGCGGACCCAAGCCCATCAGCCGTGACATGATGACCGTGCAGCGCCTGACCAAGGGCCTCATCGACCTGACCACCCACGCCAGCTACCGTGTGGCTGCGGAGGAGCTGGGCGCCCGGCTGCGCTTGGAAACAGGCACCAAGAACGCCGCTGACATTGTGGAGCGGGAGATCCTGGCCTGGAAGGAGAACGCGAAATGACCGTGTTTGAGCGCATGGAGGCGCTGGTGAGGACGCTGCCGGGGAAAATCGGCCTGTATGTGTGCTATCCGGACAGAGGCGAGGGCTATGGCTTCAATGCCGATATGCCCCTGGAGGCGGCCAGCGTAATCAAGGTGCCTATCATGGTGGAGGCATTCCGGCAGAAGGAAGCGGGGCTTATTGATTTCGACGCCCCGGTGACCATTTGCAGGGAAGACAAGCTGCCCTCCTGCGGGGCGCTGACCTACCTGCACGACGGCGTGACGGTGACGGTGGGGGATCTGGTGACGCTGATGATCATTCTCAGCGACAATACCGCCACCAACCTGATGATCGGCATGCTGGGGATTGAGAACATCAACAGGACGATTGATGATCTGGGCCTGACGGGCACAAGGCTGAACAGAATGCTGTTCCGGCCTGAGCTTTCCCGGCAGGGGATTCAGAATGACGTTTCCGCTGTGGACATGGGCAAGCTTCTCCAGGGCATGCTGCATGGCGAGATCGTGAGCCCGGAGGCTTCCGCGAGGATGCTGGAGATTCTGGGTGATCAGCGGCTCAACGGCAAGCTGCCCTTCTATCTGCACAGCAAGGACATCCGCTGTGCCCATAAAACCGGCGAAGACGACGGTATCACCCACGATGTGGGTGTGATCTTCGCGGAAGAGACATGTGTGGTGTGCTTCCTCTCCAACGAGACGGACGTGCCTCTTGCGGAGCGTGCTATGCAGGATCTGGCAGCTATGGCTGCGGGTGTTTTCTGAACGGAAAAGATCACATTTTAAATTTTGTTCAGGTTTTTCGGGAAAAGGCCTTGACGGAAACGCTTTCCTGGGTTATACTGCCAACGAAATCAGCTTACAGAAAGGAGGTCGCAAAATGTCTGTTATGAACTTTGCAGCAAATCGAGCTGAAAACGCTTTTGCGGCCTTGTCTGTGGGTGAGATGAAGGTGCGGGGCTAAGCCTGCGCCTGCATATCCGCGCATACAGCACCGGTCGCATCATGTGTGACCGGTGTTTTTCTATATCTCCGCAATGGAAAGGAGCTTATTCTTTATGGAACAGAAACAAACGACAAAAGGCATGCTGAAGCTGATCTGGCGCTTCCTGAAGGGGAGCAAGGCGCTGTTTGTCATCAGCATCATCATGGCCTCGCTGACGGCGCTGACGGACATGATCACCCCGCAGATTATCCGCGCGGCGGTGGACAACGCCATTGGCGGCAACGAGCCTACCTTTGGCCCCGCGGTGATGAAGCTGGTCAACGCTGTGGGCGGCTTTGAGCACCTGGGCAAAAACCTGTGGATTATGGCCCTGGCGGTATTGGCGGTGGCTGTGGTGAAGGTGCTTTCCCAGTATGGCTTCCTGGTGAGCAACACCAGGGCCTCCGAAACCCTGGTGAAAACCATGCGGGATATGCTCTACACCCATATTGAGCACCTGCCCTTCTCCTGGCACATGAAGAACCATACCGGCGATATCATCCAGCGCTGCACCTCCGATATCGAAACCACCCGCAACTTTGTGGCCGGCCAGATGACGGGCCTGTTCCGCATCCTGATCCTGGTGGTTTTGTCCATTGTGTTCATGTTCTCCATGAACCCGCTGCTGGCGGTGATCGCCCTGGTGCCCATGCCCGTCATTGTGATGTATTCCATGGTGTTTCATAACAAGATTGGCAAGGGGTTCAAGGAGTGCGATGAAAGCGAGGGCCGGCTTTCCGCCATGGCCCAGGAGAACCTGACGGGCGTTCGCGTGGTGCGTGCTTTTGGCCGTGAGCGCTACGAGAAGGATCGCTTTGAGAAGCACAACGAGGAATACACCGGCCTGTGGGTGCGTATGGGCAGCATCATGAGCCGGTTCTGGTCCACCAGCGATATCCTCAGCGGCATTCAGATCATGCTGGTGGTGGTGTTCGGCGTGGTGTTCTGCCTGAAGGGGCAGATGACCTCCGGCGAGTACATTGCCTTCATTTCCTATAATGCGCAGCTGGTATGGCCCATCCGCCAGCTGGGCCGCATGATTTCCGAAATGAGCAAGGCCGGCGTAGCGGTGGATCGCATCGGCTATATCATCAATTCTGAGGTGGAGAAGGACTGCGAGGACGCCTGCGAGGGCGACATGACCGGCGACATCGCCTTTGAGCATGTGAACTTCGCCTATGACGGCTGTCCCCAGATGCTCCACGATATCAACTTCACCATGAAGGCCGGTACTACCCTGGGTATCCTGGGTGGCACGGGAAGCGGCAAGTCTACGCTGATGCTGCTCCTTGACCGGCTCTACGACCTGCCTGAGGGCAGCGGCCGGATCACCATCGGCGGGGTGGACATTGCCAAAATGAAGCGGGAGCATCTGCGCCGCAACATCGGTATTGTGCTGCAGGAGCCCTTCCTGTTTTCCCGCACGCTGCAGGAGAACCTGGCCATCACCAATGCCGACCTGACCTTGACCGACATCCGCGAGGCTGCCCGTGCCGCCTGCCTGGACGAGACCATCGAAGGCTTCACCAAGGGCTACGACACCTTTGTGGGCGAGCGTGGCGTGACCCTCTCCGGCGGCCAGAAGCAGCGTGCCGCCATTGCCCGGATGCTGACGCAGAACACGCCCATCATGATCTTTGACGACTCTCTTTCCGCTGTGGATGCGGAGACGGACGCCAAGATCCGCAAGGCACTTGAAAAGCGCTTCGGCAGCGCCAGCATCATCCTGATTTCCCACCGCATCACCACCCTTTCCAAGGCGGATCAGGTGATCGTGCTGGACCGTGGCCGCATCGCGGAGATGGGCACGCCTGCCGAGCTGGAAAAGGCCGGCGGCCTCTACCAGAAGATCTATGAAATTCAGTCTCTCTCCAAAGAGGAGGTGGAAGCGTAATGCAAAAGACAGAACAAAAGGAGCAGCAGCGCTCCCTGCCGTTTTTCGGTATCGGCAAGGTGCTGCCCTTTCTGAAAAAATTCCGGGCGCAGATGCTGGTAATGGTGCTCTGCGGCCTGGCCTCCACGGGCGTTGACCTGCTGATTCCCCAGTTCCAGCGCTACGCCCTGAACCATTTTATTGCCGAGAATACCATGGACACCATGCCCGTCTTCATTGGTATTTACCTTGTGGTGATCCTTTTGACGGGCGTGCTCAACTATGTATCCTGCAACTATGCCATGAAGACGGAAGTCAGCGTGAACCGCGACCTGCGCGATGCGGCCTCCTCCCATCTGCAGACGCTGTCCTTCTCCTACTTCAACCAGAACAGCGTGGGCTACATTCATGCCCGCGTCATCAGCGATACCAGCCGCATCGGCTCGCTGGTTTCCTGGTCGCTGATGGACAGCGTGTGGCATCTTTCCTACCTGGTGGGCGCCGTGGTGGTGATGCTGATGGTGAATGCCAAATTGGCGCTGATGGTCATGACCATCCTGCCGCTGATCGTGATCCTGTTCTCTGTTTTCCAGGGCAAGCTGATCCGGGTGAACCGTGAGGTTCGTGAGCTGAACTCCCAGATCACCAGCGATTTCAACGAGGGCATCACCGGCGCCAAGACCATCAAGGCTCTTGTCATTGAGGACAAGATGGTGAACGATTTTGTGAAGGACACCAGCGCCATGCGCAAAAAGTCGGTGAAGGTGGCGCACCTGCGGGGCATGTTCTCCGCTACGCTGAACATTGCTTCCTCCCTGGCCCTGGCTATCGTGCTCTGGCAAGGCGGCTATATCGCCGCCAGTGAGGTGGGCACCTTCTCTATGTTCATGTCCTACGCCCAGGGTATGATGGAGCCTGTGCGCTGGATCATCGACGCCATTTCCGACCTGATCACCACCCAGGTGAACATTGAGCGCTTTTCCCGATTGCTGGAGACGGAATCCGATGTGGCGGATACGCCGGAAGTGATCGAAAAGTACGGCGACTCCTTCAACCCCAAGCGGGAGAACTGGGAGCCCATCCGGGGCGATATCGAGTTCAAGGATGTGGACTTCAAGTATCCCGACGGTGACGAGTATGTGCTGGAGAACTTCAACCTGAAGATTCCCTTCGGCTCCAACATCGCCATCGTGGGCGAGACCGGCGCAGGCAAATCCACCCTGGTGAACCTGGTGTGCCGCTTCTTTGAGCCTACCCGCGGTCAGGTGCTGATCGACGGCCGTGACGCCCGGGAACGCTCGCAGCTGTGGCTGCATTCCGCCATCGGTTATGTGCTGCAGACGCCTCATCTTTTCTCCGGTACGGTACGGGAGAACCTGCTTTACGGCAACCCCAACGCCACGGAGGAGGAAATCCGCCGTGCCCTGGAGCTGGTCAGCGCCACGGATGTGGTGAACCGCATGGAAAAGGGCCTGGACAGCGACGTGGGCGAGGGCGGCGATATGCTTTCCACCGGTGAAAAGCAGCTGATCTCCTTTGCCCGGGCCATTCTGGCGGATCCCCGCATCCTGGTGCTGGACGAAGCCACGGCCTCTGTGGATACGCTGACGGAGCAGAAGATCCAGTCCGCCATTGAGACCATCATCAAGGGCCGTACCTCCCTGGTGATCGCTCACCGACTGTCCACCGTGAAGAATGCTGACCTGATCCTGGTGGTGCGGGACGGCAAGATCATTGAGCAGGGCCGCCATGAGGAACTGCTGAAGAAGAAGGGCCACTACTATAACCTCTACACCCGCCAGTATGAGGACGAGGCTATTTCCAACGCTTTTTCCGAGGGTTAATGGATGAGGATCATTGATTATTTCAAGGATGACAGGCAAGAGCATTGGCTTGGGCAGATCGCTCAATATGAGTGGCGCGCCGCCAGGTTCCTGGCCCAGCTGCTGGCCGAGGGGAGCTTCCACAGCACCCTCGGCCAGGGAACATTATATCTGCTGGTGGACGGCGAGAAGCTGGTGTCCTTCCTGACGCTGGCGGAACGGGACTGCATTGACGAGCCGGCCTGGACGCCGTGGATCGGCTGTGTGCACACCTCACCGGAATACCGGGGCAGGCGCTGCGCCGGGAAGCTGATCGACCACGCGGTGTGTATGGCCGGGCAGCACGGGGCGGAGCAGGTGTACATCTGCACCGACCATATGGGGCTGTATGAGAAATACGGCTTCAGCTACCTGGAAAACCGGGTGAGCGTGTATGGCGAGGACAGCCGGGTGTATGTGCGGAGGTGTCCGGCATGAAGAAGGGACGTATCATTTTCTTGAATGGCGTGACCTCCTCCGGCAAGACCTCTATTGTGGAAGCGCTGCAGGACCGGGATGACGCCTATTTTTACGTGGTGGCCAACGACCTGTTTCAGGAGATGGTGGGGGAACGCTTTTTGCGGAAAAACTACTGGGAACATCTCAGCCGGGTGATCCTGCTGATGTACCATACCGCCAGGCTCTATGCTGACATGGGGCATGATGTGCTCATTGACGGCATTTTGGTGGAACAGCCGGAGATCGCTCCGCACTACCAGCAGTTTATGGACATCATGGGCGACAGCCAGGTGGACGTGGTGGAGGTGTACTGTCCGCTGGATGTATGCCGGGTGAGGAACATTGCCCGGGGCGACAGGTATGAAACACAGTCCCAGGAGCAGCATGATATCATGGCGGAGGGCATCCGGTACAGCTGCCGGGTGGAAACCCACCTGCACACGCCGGAAGAATGCGCGGAACAGATCATGCAGGCGCTGCAATTGAAAAAGGCACGGTAATCACCGCGCCGCAGACTGTCCCCAAAGATGATTAGGTCTGACAAATTCAGCCGTCCGCAGGACTGAAATCGTGTAAGCCGGCTTTGCCGGCTTCGCGGGTGGTTGATTTTGCTTGCAAAATCAATTCCTTTCATTTTCAGACAACCTCCGATTGGCTGAAAATGCAGACTCAAAAAAGTGGCTCTGCCACTTTTTTGACATGCAAAGGCACGGTAATCACCGTGCCAGAAGCAGCCAGTTTTCTATATAAGTTTCCCAGCGGGAAGCGAAATCGTCCCGCAAGACATCGTTCCCGGCGGCAAGGGGCACGGCGCACAGCACCGTTTCACCCTGCAGCATGCGGACTTCACCAACTATTTGACCGGCCTGCACCGGGGCTTCGAGGCTCTGAGGCAGGTCGATTTCTATGTCCGGGAAAACGTTTTTCGGGATAACGCCGGTCAGGTCGGCGGTGAGAAGGACGCTGACCTCCATGCCGTCTGAAACATCCACCGGCAGGGTGCGGAGAGTTTCACCCTTTTCCAGCATGGTGATGGCTTCGTATTCGGCGAAGGCGACGTCCATGAGCCGCGCGGCTTCGTTGAACCAATCGGCACAATTCAGCACCACGCCGATGATCCGCATGCCGCTGCGTTCCGCACCGAAAACAAGACATCGTCCGGCGGCCTTGGTGTAGCCGGTTTTGATGCCGGTGGCCCCCTCGTAGGTGGAGAGAAGCTTGTTTTTGTTGTTCAGCACCCGGTCGTAGTCACGGCCTTCCCAGGGGATTCTTCCGCGCTGGGTGGAAACGATGGTGCGGAAAAGCTCGTGGGTCATGGCCTCGCGGGCGATGAGGGCCAGGTCCCAGGCGGTGGTATAGTGGCCTTCCTTGGGCAGGCCGTGGGGTGTGAGAAACACGGTGTTCTCGCATCCAAGCTCAGCGGCGCGGAGAGTCATCATGCGGCAGAAATCCTCCACGCTGCCGCCGATGTGCTCGGCGATGGCCACGGCGGCGTCGTTGCCGGAAGCCAGCATCAGACCATAGAGCATCTGCTCCAGGGTGAGGGTTTCGCCCTGGGAGAGGTAGATGCTGGTACCCGGCACGCCAAAGGCATTGCGGCCGCAGGTGACAGGGGCGGTAAGGTCGCCCTGCTCAAGCGCCAGCAGGGCTGTCATCACCTTGGTGGTGGAGGCCATGGGCAGGGGAACGTGAGCGTTGTGCTCCAGAAGAACACGGCCGCTCGTCTCATCAATGATGACGCAGGCCTTGGCTGAGGTGCCCACCTCCCTTGCGGAGGCGCCGGCAGGGAGAAGCAGAAGGGCAAGGAAAACAAGCAGTGCTTTCATTACATCAGGCCGCCTTGGTTGGGCTTGGAGAAAAGGTTGCGGACATCCTCCACCACGCCGGGGATGAGCTCTACCATACGGTCCGCCAGGGTAAGGGACTGGGCGGGGAGCATGCGCACGCTGTCGCCGGATACCACCAGAAAGCCCACCGGCTGCACCGAAACGCCCGCCCCGCTGCCGCCGGCAAAGGGGAACTCCTGCTGGAGGTTGACGGGCTGGTTTTTCTTTTCGTGGAAGGACAGGTCGCCGCCGGCGGTGACATAGCCGAAGCTGACCTTGGAGATAGGAATGATGGTGGCCCCGGAGGAAGCCACCACCGGCTCGCCGATGACGGTGTTCACATCCACCATATCCTTGATGGAGGACATGGCGGTCTGCATCAGTTCACCAATGGGATGTTCCATGGATTATGCCTCCTTTGGACGCGGCTTTGGGTGCTCACGGCCTTCCAGGTGATAGGCCAGAAAGAGCATGACCGCTGTGATGAGGATTGTACCCAGATGAAAGAAAAGTATGCATCTGAATTGC
Organism: Clostridia bacterium; assembly: GCA_017502305.1. Lineage (GTDB taxonomy): Bacteria > Bacillota > Clostridia > Christensenellales > Aristaeellaceae > UBA11524. Next base: position 12,904 of record JAFVVG010000060.1, read on the forward strand.
AGACGGGTGGGGGAAAGAAACTCCGGCTGGATGCGCACGCAGGCCTTGGGGGGCAGGAGCGGGCATAGCTGCCGCAACAATCCGGTGAGAAGGCAGGTTTGGGCGGCATCCTCCAGATGGAGACGGAGCAGAACATGCAGGCTGATGATATGCACATGTCGGTGAAAGCCGCGCCGGGCCTTATCGGTGCGCAGCCAGGTGCCCAGGATGCGAAGCACCGGCCGGGTTTTGGCGGGGTTATCTGTGGGCAACGCTGGGGCGAAGCTGCCGCCCAGGCCCCACAAACGCAGGTCGATGGTAAGTTTGCCATCATACAGGAGCGTCAGCCGCACTGGTGTAACGATAAACAGGAAGACAAGCAGAAGAAACAGCATGGGGAACCTCCGGTGAATTGACGGATGAGGTAAAACAGGCTATAATATTACCGTTATGGATTTGTATACAAGGAGGGATGAGCATGGTTGGCCTGATTGGCGCCATGGCGGTGGAAGTAGAGAACCTGATGGCTCAGGTGGAGGGTAAGCAAGAGACACGCATCGGTATGGACGTGTTCGTCAGCGGCAGGCTCTTTGGCCAGGAAGCTGTGCTGGCGGTTTGCGGCCCGGGCAAGGTTAACGCCGCGCTGTGCGCCCAGAGCATGATCCAGCATTTCCATCCGGAATGGGTGCTGAACCTGGGTGTGGCCGGCGCCGGTGAAAACGGCGTGTCCATCGGCGATATGGTGATCGCCACCGCCGCTGTGCAGCATGATTGCGATACATCGCCCATTGGCGATCCCGTGGGCCTGGTGAGCAAGATCAACCTGGTGGAGCTGCCCTGCGACGCCGCCCTGCGTGAAAAGCTGGTGAGGGCTACCGGCGTGCTGGAAAACGTGAATGTGCATGAGGGCATTATCGCTACCGGCGACCAGTTTATCAACAAGGGCGAGGTGCGTCGGCGCATTCATGACCAGTTCGGGGCCAAGGCCGTTGAGATGGAAGGTGGCGCGGTGGCCCATGCCTGCTACATGCACGGTGTGCCCTGCGGCGTGCTGCGCTCCATTTCCGACCAGGCGGACGGCCATAGCGACATGGATTATCTTACCTTTGTGAAGATGTCGGCTGACCACTCCGTGAAGGTAGTGGAGGCCCTGCTGCGGGGACTCGCAGAATGATCGTCTTGGTGACGGGCGCTTCCAGCGGGCTGGGCAAGTATACGGCTCAGGCCCTGCGTGATGCGGGCCATACGGTGATTGCCGGCGCACGCTCCTTTGAGCTCGGGCAGGCTGAAGGTATGCACCGTATTCACCTGGATGTGACCAGCGGGGAAAGCGTAGCTGCTTTTGTGAAGGCGGCACTGGCGATTGCTCCCAGGGTGGACGCATTGGTGCAATGCGCCGGCATACTGACCCTTGGCACCTGCGAGGAAGTGCCGGCGGAGGAATACCGGCGCATCATGGAGACAAACTTCCTGGGCATGGTTCGGGTGAATCAGCTGGTTTTGCCGCTGATGCGAAAACAGGGCGGGGGAAAGATTGTGATGTTTTCCTCCATCAACGGTTTGCTGGGCATACCCTTTCAGAGCGCCTATGTGGCCAGCAAGCATGCCATAGAGGGCTACGCTGAATGCCTGCAGATGGAAGCGCGGCCCTTCGGCATCCAGGTGTGCCTGGTGGAGCCTGGGGATCATCGGGGAGGCAGCGAAGCTTACCGCAACCGGGTGACGGATGCGGACTCTCCCTATGCCGAAGCTTTTGCAAAGGGCGCGGCGGTGATCCGGCGTGATGAGCAAAACGGATCGGATCCGTCACGGCTTGGCAGAAGGGTTGCGAAGGCGGTGAGCCGCAAGCGCATGCCCTTCCGGCTGCGTTCCGCCAGCGCAGATCAGCACCTGGCAGTGTATCTGCACAAGCTTTTACCTGCCTGGGTGAACGAGAAGGTGCTGTGCTCCTATTATCTCGGAAAAGGCTGCAAAACATCCACATAAAGGCATTTTGACCAAATTTCGATAAAACATTTGTGTTTTTGGCGAAAGCAAGGTATAATGTTATCGTATTGAATTATGTTCTTTGGAGGTTGACGGATGTACAAGCTTCTTCTGGCGACAGATAAGCCGGAAATCATGGAGGCTTTTCAGGCGGTAGGCTCCTGGGAGAGCCTGGGATTCCGGACGCCCCGCATGGTGTCCACCCCCCAGACGGCCATGGACAGCCTGAAAAAGCATCACGCCGACGGCATTGCCTTCGCTTTTGACGATAAAGGCAATGAAACGCTGATGAATCACCTGATCCAGGAGTATCCCATCCTGCCCATTATCGATGCAGGAAGGAACGCCGGACAGGTGACGGACGCTGTTTGCGAGCTGCGCTCCCTGCTGAACCGCACCCATGCGGATTTCTCCAACGACAACTTCGGCGAGGCGGACATGCTTCAAATCGTCAGGCATGAGTTCTTCCGTGGGCTGATTGGCGGCAAGGTGGCGACAGGCGCGGATGTAGTGCGCCGGCTGAGGCTTCTGCGCAGCCGCATGAGCGCTGACCAGCCCTGCGTGCTGCTGGAACTGGCCATGCCCGAGGGAGACAGCTTCCTTACCGGCCGGTGGCATTATGGCTCCGAACGGCTGGAGGTAGCCCTGCGCAATTTCTTCGGCGTGGAGCTGGAAGGCATGCGCATGCTGGTTTCCGTGCTGCCGGACGAGAGGATCTTCCTGCTGGCCTGCCCCATGCTGGGCGAGGAAGCGCTGGATTCCATCTCCGGCGTGGTGAACCGCCATGCAGAGGAAAGCATCGCCCATGTGCGGGAGTATCTGGACCTGCACCTGTCCATTGCCGGTGTGCGTGTGCTGCCCAACCTGACTGTTCTTGCAACCAATGCATGATTGATATGCATAAGATAGAATCAACCAAAATGAGGAGGGGACATCCATGGGTATTTTCGATATTCTGAAGGGACAACTCATTGACGTCATTGAGTGGACTGATTCCAGCAACGATACCATGGTCTACAAGTACGACATGAACGGCAAGGAGATCATGATGGGTGCGCAGCTGACGGTGCGCGAGAGCCAGGTGGCGATCTTCGTGAACGAGGGTCAGCTGGCCGACGTGTTCCAGCCCGGACGCTACGAGCTGAGCACCTCCAACATGCCCATCATGACGGCGCTGAAGGCCTGGAAGTTCGGCTTCAACAGCCCCTTCAAGTCTGATGTGTATTTCATCAACACCAAGCAGTTCCTGGATCAGAAGTGGGGCACCACCAACCCCGTGATGATGCGCGACGCCGAATTCGGCATGATCCGCCTGCGTGCCTTCGGTATCTACTCCTTCCGGGTGACGGATCCCGAAGCCTTCCTGAAGGAAGTGTTCGGCACCTCTGCCCTGTTCACCGTGGACGGTGTGGAGGGCCAGATCAAGCGCACTCTGGTCAGCGGCCTGAGCGACGCCATTGCCGAGAGCAAGATTCCCGCCCTGGACCTGGCTGCCAACTATGACGAGCTGGCCAACTACGCCATCCAGGCCATCAATCCCAAGCTGGCTCCTCTGGGCCTGGGCCTGACCAGCTTTGTGATCGAGAACATCTCCCTGCCTGAGGAAGTGGAGAAGTCCATGGACAAGCGCACCTCCATGGGTGTGCTGGGCGATCTGAACAAGTATACCCAGTATCAGGCTGCCGAGGCCATGCGTGAGGCTGCCAACAATCCTGGCGGCATGGCCGGCATGGGCGTGGGCATGGGTGCTGGCGTTACTATGGGCCAGATGTTCACCCAGGCCATGGCACAGCCCCAGCAGGCTGCTCCCGCCCAGCAGGCTCCCGCTGCCGGCGGCTTCTGCTCCGCCTGCGGCGCTCCTCTTGCCGCCGGCGCCAAGTTCTGTTCCAACTGCGGCCAGAAGCAGGAAGCTGCTGCTGTGTGCCCCGGCTGCGGCAATGCTGTGACCCCCGGCGACCGGTTCTGCGCCAACTGCGGCCAGAAGCTGTAATCACTGAACAACAAAAGGGACGTCCTTGCGGACGTCCCTTTTAGCATGCGGGCGATGCTTGAATCAGCCTTACAGGCCCAGCATGGCGGCACCGATGATGCCGGCATCGGGGCCCAGCTCGGCCAGCTCAATGCGGGAAATAGGCATAGCCTTATATACGCAATACTTGGGAGTCTCCTCGCGGACGGCATCCAGCAGGAAGCTGCCCGCCTTGCTGACGCCGCCGCCCAGAACGACAACCTCGGGATCCAGGAAGTTGATCACGTTGGCAATGGCCTGGCCCAGGTAGCGGGCATAACGGCGGAAGACCTTCTTGCCCTGCTCGTCGCCTTCGCGGGCGGCGTCGAAGACCATCTTCGCATTGATTTTGGCGGGGTCGCCCTCGCAGAGGGTCATGATCATGGATTCGGGGTGCTTGGCGACGGCTTCGCGGGCCATGCGGATGATGGCGGTGGCGGAGGTATAGCGCTCCAGGCAGCCGCGGTTGCCGCAGGAGCAGGGTTCGCCGTCGAGTTCAAGGATCATGTGGCCCACTTCGCTGCCCACGCCGTGGAAGCCGCTCCAAACCTTGCCATTGATGACGATGCCGGCGCCTACGCCGGTGCCCAGGGTAAGGAACACGCTGGAATGGGTGCCCGCGCTGACGCCGGCAACGCTCTCGGCCAGGCCGGCCACGGTGGCGTCGTTATCGATGAAGAGGGGCTTGTTGATGTACTTCTGGAAGGTTTCCTTCAAGGGTACGTTCACCCATCCCAGGTTGGTGCAGAAGGGCACCATGCCGGTGCCGGGTTCGGCGATGCCGGGAATGCCGATGCCCACGGACTGCAGATCGTCCAGGGTGTAGCCGCTCTTTTCAAGGGTTTCCAGGGCGCAGTCCGCCATGGCCTTGATCTGTTCCTCGACGGGAATGTCCGTGCGGGTGACGATGCCGCCCTTGGTGATGATGTGGCCATTCTCGTCCACCACACCCATCTGGATGCCGGTGCCGCCTACGTCGATGCCAATGTAAACCATGATGAATTCCTCCTTGAATATGTGAAAAGTGGAAGTATCGTCAGTCCAGTTGACCGGTGCGCTTCATGATCATCTCGTTGAGGCGGCGGTCCAGCTCGTGGGCCGCGGAGTAGCCCATGCGCTTGAGGGACAGGTTACGGGCCGCAACCTCGATAATGATGGCCAGATTCCGGCCGGGGCGAACAGGAAGGATCTGGTAGGGGACCTTCACGTCCAGGATGGAAATGGTATCTTCCTCCAGGCCCAGGCGGTCATATTCCTTGCCCTGCACCCAGTGCTCCATATGCATGACCATGTCGATGGATTTGCTCATGGCTACGGCGCTGACACCGTACATGGCCTTGATATCGATGATACCGATGCCGCGGATCTCCATGAAGTGGCGGACCATTTCGGGGCATTCGCCGGTGAGGCGGCTGTCGGAAACGCGGCAGATGTCCACCACGTCGTCCGCCACCAGCTGGTGACCGCGCTTGACAAGCTCAAGGGCAGCCTCACTCTTACCCACGCCGCTTTCGCCGGTGAGCAGAACGCCCACGCCATACACATCCACCAGCACGCCGTGGCGGGTCACACGGGGTGCCAGGCAGCGGTTGAGGTAGTTGATGGCGTTGAAGGTGAATTTGGTGGTGAGCATGCTGGTCTGATACACAGCGATGTCACGGGCCCTGGCGGCGTCCAACAGCTCCTGGGGGGCAGCCATGCTGCGGCAGATAATGACGCAGGGCAGGTCATAGGAGAAGTATTTCTTCAGACGCTCCCGGCGAACCTCGGGTTCCAGGGATTCCAGGTAGGTCATTTCCACCTTGCCGATGACCTGGGGACGCTCAAAGGCGAAATACTCGTAGAAGCCGCAGAACTGCACGCCGGGGCGGTTCAGGTCGGCGGAGCGGATATCCCATTCCGTTTTGGTGGAAGGGGATAATTCTGTCAGATGCAGGGCTTTGATAAAACCGGCTGCCTGGATCATGGGCGATCCTCCTTATTGCTTGGCGTTGAGAATGTTTTCTTCGATATAGCGGGCCACGCCGTCCTCCTGATTGGAGAGGCAGACGACGTCGGCCTGCGCTTTGACGTCCTCCCGGGCGTTTGCCATGGCGACGCCTGTACCCGCGGCATGGAGCATGCTCAGGTCGTTGAGGCTGTCGCCAAAGGCGATGAACTCATCCATGGTGAAGCCGTAGTGATCGGCGATCCACCTCAGGGCGTTGCCCTTGGTGGCCAGCAGAGGATTAACTTCGAGAAAATATGGCTTGGAGCAGGTGAGGGAAGTGACCTGACCCCAGATGTCCCGGGCCTCCTGAAGAAGCCGGGCGATGCGGTCAGGCTCATCCATGAGAAGAATCTTGGTGGTGGGTGTGGTCATGAAGGCTTCCAGGTTGCCCACGTATTCGCCTTCCAGGGAGGAGGAGATCCTGTAATCCTCGGCATATTTGCCGTGGCGGTTAAAATAGAACCGCACGTCATCGTAGGTCTGGGCGTAGATGCCCTTGCTCTCGGCCCAGGCGGCGATCTCTCTGGCCAGGGGGACGGGGAGGAGCTGCTGCATCAGAAGCTCGTGCCCGGGGGTGCGGACTTCAGCGCCATTGCAGCACACAAAGCAGCTTGCGCAGGCGAGCTGGTCTACATACTGCCGCATGCTGTTGCCCGTGCGGCCGGATGCGGGGATAATGTGAATGCCCGCCTCCGCCGCGCGGCGCAGTACAGAAACCGTGTATTCCGAAACGCTGCGGTCATCCCGCAGGAGGGTATCGTCCAGATCGAAGGCAATGGCTCGAACGCGCATAAACAGCTCCTTGTGCAATGTTCCAGATCATTATACCAAAATAGAGCAACGATTGCCATAATAAAGCGCAATTTTTTATGAAAAGAAAAGCAGGAATCAGACAAGGAGGCAGGGAATTGTATATGAAGTTACCCGTATCATACTGCGAAGGAGCATATACATATGATGGATCGCAACGAAGCCCGCGCCAAGGCCAAGGCCCTTGTCGCCCAGATGACCCTGGAAGAAAAGGCCTCCCAGCTCCGTTATGACGCACCTGCCATTCCCCGGCTGGGCGTGCCCGCCTATAACTGGTGGAATGAAGCGCTTCACGGCGTGGCCCGTGCAGGCACCGCCACTGTGTTCCCCCAGGCTATCGGCCTGGCGGCTATCTTTGACGAGGATTTCCATCAGCAGGTGGCTGAGGTGATCTCCACCGAGGGCCGCGCCAAGTATAATGGCCAGTCCGCTCACGGCGACCGTGACATTTATAAGGGCCTGACCATGTGGAGCCCCAACATCAACATCTTCCGTGATCCCCGCTGGGGCCGCGGCCATGAGACCTATGGCGAGGATCCTTATCTCACCACCCGCCTGGGTGTGCGGTTCATCAAGGGCCTGCAGGGTGAAGGCAAGTATATGAAGATCGCTGCCTGCGCCAAGCATTTTGCTGTGCACTCCGGCCCCGAAGAACTCCGCCACGAGTTTGACGCCATCGCCAACCAGAAGGACATGTACGAAACCTACCTGCCCGCTTTCGAAGCCGCTGTGAAGGAAGCGAAGGTGGAGTCCGTCATGGGCGCCTACAACCGTACCAACGGCGAGCCCTGCTGCGGCTCCAAGACCCTGCTGGTGGACATCCTGAAGAAGAAGTGGGGTTTCGAGGGCCACATCGTCAGCGACTGCTGGGCCATCCGTGACTTCCACACCCGCCACATGGTGACCTCCACCGCGCCCGAATCCGCCGCCATGGCCCTCAAGAACGGCTGCGATATCAACTGCGGCAACACCTACCTGCACATGCTGCAGGCGTATCAGGAAGGCCTGGTGACGGAAGAAGACATCACCCTGGCCTGCGAGAACGCCTTCACCAGCCGCTATCTGCTGGGCATGTTTGCCGACGACTGCGAATATGACAAGATCTCCTACCTGGAGAACGATACCGACGAGCACGACGCCGTGGCCCTGGCCGCCGCCGAGAAGTGCATGGTGCTGCTGAAGAACGACGGCATCCTGCCCCTGGACGAGAGCAAGATCAAGACCATCGCTGTGATTGGTCCCAACTCCGACAGCCAGGCCGCGCTGTATGCCAACTACTACGGCCTCTCCAGCCGCTATGTGACCTTCCTGGAAGGCATCCGCAAGTATTGCCGCGAAAAGGGCATCCGCGTGCTGTTCAGCCAGGGCAGCGCCATGGCCCGTGACCGTGTGCAGGGACTGGGCCAGGCCAACGACCGTATTGCCGAAGCCATTATGTGCGCTGAGGAAGCCGACGTGGTCATCGCCTGCGTGGGCCTGGACGAGACCCTGGAGGGCGAAGAGGGCGATACCGGCAACGAGTACACCTCCGGCGACAAGTTCGACCTGCAGCTGCCCGCCACCCAGCGTGTGCTGATGGAGGCCATCGAGAAAACCGGCAAGCCCCTGGTGACCGTGGTGGCCGTTGGCTCCGCGCTGAACGTGCCCCAGGGTAATGCTCAGCTGCTGAGCTGGTACCCCGGCCAGGCTGGCGGCACCGCCCTGACGGAGATCCTCTTCGGCAAGGTGAGCCCCTCCGGCAAGCTTCCGCTGACCTTCTACAACGATCTCAGCGACCTGCCTGAGTTCACCGACTACAACATGACCAACCGCACCTACCGCTACTACACCGGCAAGCCCCTGTATCCCTTTGGCTTCGGCCTGAGCTACGCCAAGTTCGAGGTGGCCGATATGAAGGCTGACCAGGAGAAGGTGACCGTGAAGGTGACCAATACCTCCGATGTGGACGCCGAGACCGTGGTGCAGGTGTATGTGAAGGACCAGACCTCCAAGTGGGAGGTTGTGAACACCAAGCTGGCCGGCTTTGCCCGCGTGGCCCTGAAGGCCGGCGAGAGCAAGGAAGTGGCCGTGAAGCTGGATCCTCTTGCCTTCACCGTTGTTACCGACGAGGGCGAGCGTATCCGCGACGGCAAGACCTTCGACGTGTATGCCGGCCTGAGCCAGCCTGATGCCCGCAGTGTGGAACTGATGGGTCAGGCGCCCCTGCATGCCGTACTGGAGATCAAGTAAGATATTCCTTTGTGAAATGAACAGAGTCCGGGAAGATATTTCTCCCGGACTCTGTTTTTTGTGTGGATCAACCGTGGAATTCATCGCGGAGCATGGAGAAGTACATGCGTCCCTGGTAGCCGCCGTTCATGAAGAAATAATCCCGGAGGGTGCCCTCGTAGGTGAAGCCGCATTTTTCGATGACCCGTACGGAAGGCTTGTTGGCAGGGCGGACGCAGATCTGCACCTTGTGCAGGTTGATTTGCTGAAAGCCGTAAGCGGTGACGGCTCTGGTGGCTTCGGTGGCGTAACCTTTGCGCTGGAAAGCGGCGCCGATGCAGTATTCGATCTCGGCAAAGTGATTCTTGCTGTCCACCAGGAAATAGGCGATCTGGCCGATGCATTCGCCGGAGCTTTTCTCAATAATCGCCCAGCGGTAATAATCGCTGTTTTCATAGGCGGCGATGTATTTTGCAAGAAGCTGGCGAACGGCTTCGGGGGTTGAATAGACCGGTTCGCCGTACATGGATTGGATTTTTTCATCCGCTATCCAATTCCTCAGCATACTATCGGCGTCCGCATGGCTGAAGCGGCGCAAAAGAAGGCGCGGGGTTTCGATGACGCTGGTGCCTGCGTGAGTAAGCATGGCAGTTCCCTCCTTGGCGGAAACGTTGATGTTTCATTATAGATGGCCTGGAGGAGCCTGTCAATCTTCTTGAGAAAGGGAGATATCCGCGCTGAACTGCATCTGCAGAATCTGCAGGTTCCACTCCAGCAGCTCGTCGGAATACTGGCTGTATTCCACATCGTCGCGTTTGGCCCGGGCGGTGTGGTCGATGGCGGCGTCCAGGCCCACCAGGGCGGCGAAGGGGCTGAACTGGGCGGCCCGGTCGGGGCGGTTCATGGGGCGGTGGCGGGGAGAAACGGGGCGGGCGAGGTGGAGGATATCGCTGTACATGGGGGATGCTCCTTTCATCAGGCTTTGTGGCCGCCGATCTGCATATTGCGCTCCATGGCGGTGGCACCCTCCTGCAGGTTGGTGCCTTTCACCAGGGCGTTTTTGCCAAAGCGCTGGTGGATGCGCAGCGTGGCCTTTTGCAGCTGACGCTCGCGGTGGTCTTCGGTGGCGGGTTCATCGATGGCGGAGAAGAAGTCCAGCTGGCGGATGGTTTCGCCGGAGGCGAGGGTGGGCTCGGGCAGGATGCGGGCAGCTACCACGTTCAGGCGGCGTACCAGGAGAATGGGGTTGACGATGCGGTCGTAAATGGCCAGGAATGCCTCGGTGATGCGGCGGGTGGAGCTGGTGAGAGCGCCCAGGCTGGCGCTGCCGTGGGCGTGTTTGGGAACCTGCCGGCCATAGGGGTCGGTGGTGACGTCACCGTGATAGAGGCCGCGAATGGCGGGATCGCGGAGGGAATCGATGTCGTAACCCACGGAGAGCACCACCTGGTCGGTAACCAGGCCTTTCGAGACCATATCCAGGGCCAGGGCGCCGGCCATTTCCTGCACGATAATGCGCGCGTTGGCGGCGGTGTAAGGCCCGGAAAGCACCTGGCCTGTACCCAGGGAGTGGCTCTGGGGGCGATAGGCCTTGATGTCCGCCATGGTGCAGCTTTCCCACCCCCAGGCGTGGTCGATGAGGAGCTCGGCGTTGACGCCGAAAAGCTTATACAGCAGATCCTCGTTGTGGAAATCGCCGGGCTGGCCGATGGAACAACGGGCAACATCGCCCATGGTGCGCAGCCCCACCTTTTCCAACTTGCGAGCATAGCCGCGGCCGATCCGCCAGAAATCCGTGAGGGGCGTGTGTGCCCAAAGCTGCCGGCGGTAGGCGGTTTCGTCCAGCTGGGCGATGCGAACGCCGTTTTCGTCGGCGGGAACATGCTTGGCAAGAATGTCCATGGCCACCTTGGCCAGGTAGAGATTGGTGCCGATGCCTGCCGCGGCGGTGATGCCTGTGGTGGTGTGCACCTCCTGTACCATGGTGGAAACGAGGGAGCGCGCGTCGGTGCGATAGAGGGTCAGATAAGGGGTCACGTCGATGAAAACCTCGTCCACGGAATAAACGTGAATGTCCTCCGGGGCGATGTATTTCAGGTACACCTGATAGATGCGGGTGCTGTAATCCATATACTTGGCCATGTGGGGCGGCGCAGTGATATAGTCCAGCCCCAGAGCCGGGTTGGCGGCGATGTCCGGCCCGTGGAAGGAGGAACCGGAAAAGCACCAGCGGCCATCATCCTGACGGATGGCTTTGCCCAGGCGGATGGCCTCGGCCAGGCGGCGGGCGTTGATCTGCTGCACCTTTTGAACCACCTCGAACAGGCGGGGACGGCCGGGGATGCCGTGGGCCTTCAGCGAGGGGGACACCGCCAGGCAGATGGTTTTCTCCGTGCGGGCGGCGTCGGCCACCACCAGGTTGGTGGTCAGAGGATCCAGGCCACGCTCCATGCACTCCACAGAGGCGTAGAAGCTCTTGAGGTCGATGGCGGCGTAGATATGTTCTTCCGGCAAGGCGCGGCGCCTCCTTTCCTGGGGTACTGACACCATTATAGAACAAATATTCGCTGAAGTCAAACATATGTTCGCATATTGGAAGAAATTAAAAGATGCCGCACAGTGCGGCATCAGGGGAGAATGGCTTCGGTTTCGGCGATAACTTCGTCCAGCGAGGCGAGAATCTCTTCTTTGGTACAGGCTCTTTCATAGTGGCCTTCCAGGGCCATGGTGAAGTCCAGAGATATCAGCGACTGGCGCAGAGCATCAAACCGGGACTGATGGATGCACCGTGGCTCGTGGTGCAGGTCGTCGCAGGTGATATCGCCCAGGAACAGCAGCTTCTCCTCGGGAATATGGATCACGGTGCAGTCGTCGGCGTGGCTGTTCTCCAGGTGGAGCAGCTCGGCATACATGCCGCCCAAGTCCAGCGTCAGGCTGCCGTGATAGACCACATCGCCGGTGACCACCCGGATGGCGGAAAGGTCGGGGTACTCTTTCAGGATACAATCGTGGCAGAAGCGGATATCCTCCCGGGTGCGCAGGCGCTCCTCCATGGCGGGGAGATCCCAGGCCCAGCGGCTCATCTTCTGCAGGTGCTCCTGGGTTTTGTGGTTCACCAGGGTGGGGCAGTGGGCGGCGAACATGGCATAGGTGTGATCCCAATGGGAATGGGTGATGGCAATGGCGTGGGGCGCGGGGAGCCCGGCGGCGGCCAGCTCATTCAGAAAAAGCCGGTGATGGGCGGGACTGTTGCCGGCGTCGATCATCAGGCTGAAGCGGTCACCACGGACATACCCCAGGCAGGGACGGTCGGTCTCGTGATCGTTGGGAAGATAAAAGCAGCGGGGTGTGATTTGCGTAAGCATGGGTGATGGCCTCCTTTGGTGGCATAAGTATAGAAGAAATTACGAAGAAATGTCAATATGCGACGGGTTTTATGGTTGAAATAAAGGTGGAAAACGGATATAATATACATGATATAGTAGGAGGTGTGTTATGTTCACCGGATTTCCGGAGGAAACACTGCAGTTTTTCATTGATCTGCGATTCAACAACAACAAAACCTACTTCGAGGAAAACCGGGCCCGCTATGAGCAGGTGGTAAAGGCGCCCTTCCACGCGTTCATTGAGGAGCTGGCGCCCCATATGCTGAAGATTGACCCGCAGATGGAGGTCAGGCCCTACAAGTGCCTGGCCCGCATCCACCGGGATACCCGCTTCTCCAAGGATAAAAGTCCCTACCGTGATCATCTGTGGCTATGCTTCCGCCGGGCGGCGGAGCCCAGGGAAGGAAGTGTGAACTTCTTCTTTGAGCTGACGCCCAGGGAAGTGAGCTGGGGCTTTGGTACCTGGGGCGAGAACAAACCCCTCAACGAGGTGCTGCGCCGCCGCATTGCCGCCGATCCCAAAGGGATGGAGGGCATCATCCGCAGCGTGGATTTCGCCGGACACAACCTGGGCTTCTTCGGCAGCACCTACAAGCGTATGGCCCTGCCGGCGAACGTGCCGGAAACCATGCGCCCCTGGTACACCCTGCGGGATGTATATGTGGGCAAGATGGGTACCAGGGTGGAATGGGCCCTGGAGAGCGACATCGTCCAGCGGGTGGTGAAGGATTTCCAGGAGCTGGCCCCCCTTTACAAAATGATGCGGGGCTGTTACAACGAAGCGCAACTGAGTGAATGAAACCGACAGGAGGTTTTTGAATATGGATTGGATGAAACTCAAGAGCGGCAGCGACGTGCGTGGCACCGCTGTGGGCGAGAACGCGGTGCTGACGCCCCATGTGGCCAGCTGCCTGGGCATGGCGTATGCCCGTTATATTGCCGAGAAGAAGAACAAGGCTATCGGCCAGGTGACCATCGCCCTGGGCCGCGACAGCCGCATTTCCGGCCCCGCCCTGCTGCGTGCCACCGCCGAGGGCATCGCCAAGGCCGGCGCCAATGTGCTGGACTTCGGCATGTGCACCACCCCCGCCATGTACATGAGCATCATCACCCCCGGCTTCCAGCCCGATGCGTCCATCATGATCACCGCCAGCCACCACCCCTTCGACAAGAACGGTCTGAAGTTCTTCACCGAAGAGGGCGGCATTGACGGCAGCGTGGTGAAGACCCTGCTGGAGATGGCCAAGGACCTGGAGCCTGAAAGCCTGCCTTTCTCCGGTTCCATTACCGAGAAGGCCTTCCTGCCCACCTACAAGGAGCAGCTGGCTGCCCGCATCCGCAAGGGCCTTGAAACCGATCTGGCCAAGCCCCTGCTGGGCCTGCACGTGGTGGTGGACGCCGGCAACGGCGCGGGCGGCTTCTACGCCGAACTGATGGAAGAGCTGGGCGCCTGGATCGAGGGCAGCCAGTTCCTGGATCCCGATGGCTATTTCCCCAACCACATCCCCAACCCTGAGAATGCCGAAGCCATGGCCAGCATCTGTGCCGCTGTGAAAAAGTCCGGCGCTGACCTGGGCGTGATCTTCGATACGGACTGCGACCGCGCCGCTGTGGTGGATTCCGACGGTCGTGAGATCAACCGTAACCGTCTCATCGCCCTGATCTCCGCCATCCTGCTGGATGAGAAGCCCGGCCAGACCATCGTGACAGACTCTGTGACTAGCGCCGGCTTGAAGAAGTTCATCAATGATTGGGGCGGAGAGCATTACCGCTACAAGCGCGGCTATCGCAACGTCATCGACGAGGCCATCCGCCTCAACGCCGAGGGCATCGAGTGCCCCCTGGCCATCGAAACCAGCGGCCACGCCGCCATGAAGGAAAACTACTTCCTGGATGACGGCATGTACCTGGTGACGGTGCTGATCGTCCGCGCCATGAAGCTCAAGCAGGCCGGCTCCACCCTGGGCAGCCTCATTGCTGACCTGCAGGAGCCCGTGGAGAGCGTGGAGCTTCGCATGAACATCACCAGCGAGGACTTCCGCGAGACCGGCAAGATCGCCATCCAGCAGGTGCTGGACTATGCCAACGCCGCCGATAACTGGCACATTGCTCCCGACAACCGCGAAGGCGTGCGCATCTCCTTCGACCTGGACGGCGGCATGGACAACGGCTGGTTCCTGCTGCGCCTTTCCGTGCACGACCCGGTGCTGCCCCTCAACGTGGAGAGTGACGTGCCCGGCGGCGTGAAGCAGATGCTGCAGAGCCTCTACGAAGTGCTCAAGAACTGCGAAGGCATCAACTTCGAGCCCCTGCAGAAGGCCATTGAGGCGTAATATCAACAAAGAGCCGGGCGGAGGGATCCGTCCGGCTTTTTAAGTGAGTGATCTGCATGCCGCTGATTGACTTTAACCGCCGCTTCTTCCCGCTGACGGCGCATCCTTTCGACAGGGAAGACTGCCGCGAGGTGCCGCCCTGCCAGGCGCTGCGGCCCTATGTGCGGTGCTTCTGGGGGCCGGTGGCGCGGAAATACGGCCTGGTGGTGCCGGATGCATGCGCGGATATTATCATCCAGCCGGAAGGAACAGGACTGCGCATGGACTTTTGTCCGGTGGATAATACCCCGTATGTTTCCCATTCGGAGATGGAAAACATGTTTGCTGTGCGGTTCTACTTCTGGGCGCTGCCGTATTTCCAGGCAAGCGGCAGGTTTGATGAAGAAAGCTTTCCGGATCTGAGGGCGTATCTTCTGCGTGAAGGTTTCCTGGAAAAAGATTTTCAGCAGCGACAGACGTTGATGGAAAAGTATCTGCTGCGCCGGCTGGAAGCAACGGTGTCTGGGTGCCTGCTGGACGGCATTGATCTTTTGGTGCGCAGCCACGGACGCGTGCAGGTGCGGGATGTGGCGGCGCACATGGCGGTCAGTCCCCGCACCATGGAGAGAAAATTCCTGCGGAGCATCGGCCTTTCGCCCAAGGAGGCAGCTGATGTGATCCGCTATCAGACGCTTTGGCGGCGGAGTCTGCGGGAACAGTTTGATCTGATGGATCAGGTGGAGGCCCTGGGATATTGCGATCAGGCGCACCTGCTGAACAATTTCCGGAAATTTCACGGCCTGCCCCTGCAGGAAGCGGTGCGCATGGCGAAGAATGTCGCTTTTTTACAAGACGGAAAGGACATTGTGAGGTAGACTGCCTCTATGGAGGTGGATTGTATGTATAATGAAGTGCGTAACTGGATGAACCGCAACGCCAGGGCGGTGGAACTGGCCCTGTGGCGGTGTCATTTTGAGGATGGAAACCCCAGGGATGTGGCAGACGCGCTGCTCAGCTATCAGAATGAGGACGGGGGCTTTGGCCATGCCCTTGAGCCGGACTGCTGGAACCCTGGCTCCACGCCCGTGGCTACCTGGACGGCCATCAAGTATATGCTGGCGGTGGGCTTTGACGATATGGCACATCCGGCGTATGAGGGGGTGTGGCGGTACCTGGCTTCAGGAAAGGACCGGGAGGATTACGGCTGGCGGTTTTCTGTACCGGAGAACGACAACTGGCCCCGGGCGCCCTGGTGGAGCTATGGCGAGGAGAACAACCGCGACAATTATGCCAACGTCACTGTGGGATTGACGGCGTTCATCCTGCGGTATGGCAAGGATGAGGCGTTGCGGGCTGTGGCGGAGAAGTTCGCCGACGGGCTGGTGACGCTGCTGATGGATAAGGGCGCCGCTGGCGAGGCTCTGGAGGGCTATGATTTCCTGCTGGAAGCCATGGGGGAAAACGGTATGCCTGTTTCCGATGAAGCATGGACGATGCTGCGAAAAAGGCAGAATGACGCCATTGGACGGGATGTGGCGCAGTGGAAGAACTATGTGCCCCGGCCGTCCAGGTTTATTCACGACATGAACAGCCCGCTGTACAAGGGTAACGAAGCCATTGTGCAGGCTGAGGTGGACTATCTGAAAAGCATTCGGCAGGCGGGCGGCGTGTGGCCCATCACCTGGACGTGGTTTGACATGATGCCCCAATACGGCGCGGAGTTTGCCATCAGCGAAAGATGGTGGCAGGGGCTGGTGGCCATTGAGAACATGCTGTTTTTGAAAGCGTTTGACAGAGGGGAATGAACATGATTCGCAATTACGCCGATTTCCGCGATGAACTGCTGCAATGCGGATTTTCCATGGGCGGTGGAAACGCCAAAGGTATCTTTGCGCTGATTCCCTATGACTGGACAGAGCAGGAGATGATCGACACGCCTGTGAAGTGGCATTGCGGTGACCCGGAGGTGGATCCCTGGGAATGGCGAATGCGGGTACTGGAAGAACAGGACGATGTGGCCTATGCCAAAGTGTTCTTCAAAACCAGTGGGTTTATTACCAGGGAGTGGTATCCGCTGTTTTATGCGGTGCGTAGGCAGGGTGAAACCTTTGAGGAAGCCTATGAGAAAGGCCAGGCAAGCCACATGGCTAAGCGCATTTATACGCTGGTTGCCGGTGGGGAGATTGCCCTGCACGAAATGAAAAGGCGCGGCAGCTTTGGCAAGGCGGATAAGGAGGCTTTTGACCGGGCCATGATTGAACTGCAGATGGGCATGTTCATTACCATGACGGGCAGAAAGCAAAAGCGAAACCAGTTCGGCCTGGAATACGGCTGGAACAGCACGGTGTTCTGCACGGTGGAGGATTTCTGGCAGCAGCGGGGGCTGGAACTCCCCGACCTTCCGGCGGAGGAATGTTATGAACGTATCCGAGAGCAGGTGCTGCGACTGAATCCTGCGGCAGAGGAGAAGGTTATCAGGAAGTTTATTATGGGAAAATAAAAAGGCGCTGCCGTGTCAGACACGTACAACGCCTTGCGTGAAGCCCAGGCCAGCGGGCAAGCCGCAGCCCAGGGCCCACAGGTCGTAGCTGAGGAGCTCGGTGCGGAACCAGGCTTCATTTCCGGTATAGTCGGCGGCTTTCCCGATGATGGGGAAGCCGTTTTGTTTGATTTTGGTGAAAAGGGGTGTTGCCTCCTGGCGGAAACCCAAGAGCCACGCCGCGGTGGGCAGGGGCTCATCATCCAGCTGCTGCTGGGTGACGCCCAGCAGCGCATGAGTACACAGCCGGGAAAGCCGGGCGTAGGGATAACGACGGGTCTTGGCTGCGAGAAGCAGCTCTTCCCGGGTGGAGGCGCTGCGGGCGGCGGCACAGAGACGGTCCTCAATGCCCTCGGAAAGGTCAGGCAGGGCAGCCCAGTCGCTGCTTTGCATGGTGCGCAGGCGGTAGAGCAGGGCCTGGTCAAGGGCAGTGCTGCGGTGGAGGCGGCCCTCCATGGCGGCGGTGCGGAGTATATTGGCGGCAGGTATATTGGTTTCGATGCCTTGCCAATCGCCGCGGTGGACGGCACCCCGAAGGGCCGTGGCGGAGGGAAAAGCCTGCGTCAGGCTGGTGGCGTGGTAATCTGCCTGGCGGGGAATGGGGTAGACATCCATATGCGCGTTTAACCGCAGCATGGCCCGCAGATAGCACACCGCCAGGGTGTTGTTGGGGGAGTCCAGCAGCGCACCGCTTTCCGGCAGAACCTCTGTCATGGCGGCGGAAACGGCGGCAGGATAGGGCAGCCCTGTATCCATGTGGCGGTGGAGCGCGGCGGTGAAGGCTTCATCCGGCCGCTCAAGCATGCGGGCACAGGCGGCAAGGCCGGAAAGATCAGCTGCTTCTGCGCCGAAGGAAATGGCATCGGCGCCCAGGGATTTCAGCAGGGATACGCCGCCCAGGGCGAAGTGTTCGGCATCACGGACGGCCCAGCAGGCCGGCAGGGCAAACACGGCGTCAGCGCCATTGGCAAGCGCCATGCGGGCGCGGTCGGCAGGGGAGAGCATGGCAGCCTCGCCCCGCTGGGTAAAGCAGGAGGACATGACCACGATGACATAATCCGCGCCGCTGAGCCGTCGGGCCTCACGCAGATGATGGGCATGACCGTTATGAAAAGGGTTGTATTCGGCAATCACGCCAAGGATGCGCATGGTGGTGCCCTCCTTTCAGCCTGATTATAGCATGAATAGGGCAAAAGATACAAGTTTTCATATAGAAATCCTCCAGGTGATACCCTTTACAAACGCGAGAAAGATGGTATAATATAGGGAGCCTACCATAAGAAAGGAAGGAATTTTGTTATGAAGAAGTTTATCGTTGAAACCTCCGCCCGTCACGTGCATGTGTCCCAGCAGGATCTGGAGACCCTGTTCGGCAAGGGCTATGAATTGAAGATCAAGAAGATGCTGTCCCAGCCCGGCCAGTACGCCTGCGAAGAGCGTGTGGACGTGGTTGGCCCCAAGAAGACCCTCACCGGCGTGAGCATCCTGGGCCCTGTGCGCAATGCCACTCAGGTGGAAATTTCCCTGACTGACGCCCGCTCCATCGGCGTGAGCGCCCCCATCCGTGAGTCCGGCGACATCGCCGGCACCGGCGCCTGCAAGCTGGTTGGCCCCTGCGGCGAAGTGGAAATCGCTGAGGGCGTCATCGCCGCCAAGCGTCACATCCATATGACCTGCGCCGACGCTGCCGAGCTGGACGTGAAGGACAAGGACGTTGTGTCTGTGAAGATCGACACCGACGGACGCGCCCTGATCTTCGGCGATGTGGTGGTTCGTGTGAACGACAACTTCGCCCTGGCCATGCACATCGATACCGATGAGAGCAACGCTGCCTGCTGCGGCCGCGACACCATGGGCGAGATCGTGAAGTAAGTCGGCAGATATGCCGGAACAATAAAGGAGTTCAAACCAATGAAGATTCTGATTGTTAACGCCGGTTCTTCCTCCCTGAAGTATCAGGTGATCGATATGGAAGGCGAGCAGGTGCTGGCCAAGGGCGTTGTGGAACGCATCAACATCGAGGGCAGCCAGCTCAAGCACACCAAGGGCAAGGATAAGTACGAGATCAAGCAGCCCATCAAGGATCACGTGGAGGCCACCCAGCTGGTTCTGGCCACCCTGCAGGACGAGACCATGGGCGTGATCAAGTCCGTGGACGAGATCGGCGCTGTGGGTCACCGCGTGCTGCACGGCGGCACCGAGTTCTCCGAGTCCGTTGTTATCAACGACCAGGTGAAAGCTGCCATCCGCAAGTGCATCCCCCTGGGTCCCCTGCACAACCCTGCCAACCTGATGGGCATCGAGGCCTGTGAGAAGGTCATGCCCACCACTCCTCAGATTGCCGTGTTCGACACTGCCTTCCATCAGACCATGCCCGCCAAGGCCTATATGTACGGCGTGCCGAAGAAGTATCACGATGAGCTGGGTGTGCGCCGCTATGGCGTCCATGGCACCTCTCACCGCTATGTGAGCAAGCGTGTGTGCGAATACCTGGGCATTCCGCAGGAAGGCACCCGCGTCATCATCTGCCACCTGGGCAATGGCTCTTCCCTGAGCGCCTGCATGGACGGCAAGTGTGTGGATACCTCCATGGGTCTGACGCCCCTTGAGGGCCTGCTGATGGGCACCCGCTGCGGTTCCTGCGATCCCGCTGTGGTGCAGTTCATCGCCAACAACGAGAACATGACCCCTGACCAGGTGCTGGACATGATGAACAAGAAGTCCGGCCTGCTGGGCATCAGCGGTACTTCCTCCGACATGCGTGACGTGGACGCCGCTGCCGACGCCGGCGACGAGAACGCCATCCTGGCCCGCGACATGCTGGTCTACGGCATTCAGAAGTACATTGGCTCCTATGCCGCTGCCATGGGCGGTGTGGACATGATCGTGTTCACTGCCGGCATCGGCGAAAACAACGGCAAGCTGCGCGAACGCGTGATGGCCAACTTTGAATACCTGGGCGCCAAGCTGGACGTTGCCAAGAACGCTGCCTGCGCCGACGGCAAGGCCACCGAGTGCATCGTTTCCACCGACGATTCCAAGGTGAAGATCTTGGTCATCCCCACCAACGAGGAGATCATGATTGCCCGCGATACCCTGGAACTGGTTTCCAAGTAAGCGATTTGATGCGCCGGGGGAGGACAACTCCTCCTCTGGCCGCATTTTTGCTTGATTTTCCATAGAAATTCCTGTTGACAAACGCCGGGAAATTTTCTATAATAAGCAATGGTCACATTTGAGGTGATGACGATGAAGCTTAACGTTTCCGAAGCGTTGCGCAACCCGGGCCAGGAATACGCGTTCCATGACGAGCAGGCCATTGCTCCCGTGGACATTGGCGGCGAAACCGTTACGTTTGACACGGCGGTGCTGCAGGGCGCGTTCTTTACTGACGATGACGGCGGTGTAACGGTGGACGGAAAGCTCACCACTGTCGCTCATGCTCAATGCGCAAATTGTCTGGAGCCTGCAAAGGCCGACATCGAGGCGTCCTTCCACGAAACCTTCGTGCGGGGCGGCGACCCGAACGACGATGAGATCTTCAGCTATGAAGGTTATCAGGTCGAGTTTGACAAGCTGGCCATGTCCTATGCGGTGATGGCCCTGCCCATCCGTTTCCTCTGCAAGGAGGACTGCGAGGGTCTGGGTGAAACCATCGCTGTGGATACTGATTATAACTCATGCCAGAAGGAACTGCCCGGTCAGCATCCTTTTGCGGCATTGCAGCAGTTGCTGACGAAGGATGAGGAGGTGTAAACAATGGCTACTCCTAAGGGAAAGATCTCCAAGGCTCGCAAGCACAGCCGCCAGGCCAACTGGAAGCTGAGCCTGCCCGGCATCGTTGAATGCCCCCAGTGCCATCAGATGAAGCTGGCCCACCGCGTGTGCAAGCATTGCGGTTACTACAAGGGAACTCAGGTCGTCGTGAAGGACGAGGCTCAGAACGCCTGATTCACCTGAATCCCACATAAGTCTCGCAAACGGAAGAGGAGTACCTTGCGCGCGCAGCAAAGAGAGAGCGGTTCATCGGCTGAAAGGCCGCTCCGGACAGCGGTAGGGGAAGGTCGCTTCCACAGAGCACCGGATGAACGTGTGCTTAGCATACCTTAGTTTGGTGCGGGCGCGCCCGTTACAGCGCGTGTGAGGTAAACGCATGTCGGTGCGCAGCCAAGCTCCAATCGCCTGGGCCCGTTGTGGCTACCAGCGCGCATGGCGGATATGGCTGGAGGCACTGCCTCCGTTTGCGAAGCAAGGTGGTACCACGGAGCAGTTCCGTCCTTTCGGATGGAACTGCTTTTTGCGTATCCAAAGCGATTTTGATTGTGAGGTGATCCGATTGTCCTACATTGAAAAGGTGTTGTCCAGGCTGAATATTCCGGGGCTGATCCTGCTCATTGCAGGAAGTGTCGCGGTTGTTTCCTCTGAAAAGATCGCAGACAAGATTGGGTCGCAGAAGATGAACCTCATCGTCAAGGCGGCAGGCGGTGCTGCTGCACTGATCGGAGCATTGATCCTGCTGGACTTTATTGGATAAAGGAGAGAAAAGAATGAGCGCTCAGGAAATGGAAACGAAGTTTAATCCGCAAGCCATTGAAGGCGATATTTACAAGGAGTGGGAAGGCGCCGGCGCGTTTATCGCTCACCGGGAGGAGGGCAAGAAGCCCTTCACCATCGTGATGCCCCCGCCCAATATTACCGGTCAACTGCACATGGGCCATGCCATGGACTGCACCCTGCAGGACGCTGCCATCCGCTACCACCGCATGAAGGGTGATCCCACCCTGTGGCTGCCCGGCACCGACCACGCTGCCATTGCCACGGAAGTGAAGATCGTGGAGGCCATGGCCAAGGAAGGTCTCACCAAGGACAGCCTGGGCCGCGAAGGCTTCCTGAAGCGCGCCTGGCAGTGGAAGGAAGAGTACGGCGGGCGCATTGTGCACCAGCAGCGCCGCATGGGCGTGAGCTGCGACTGGAGCCGCGAACGCTTCACCATGGACGAGGGCTGCTCCAAGGCCGTGCGTGAGACCTTCTGCCGGCTGTATGAGAAGGGCCTTATCTACCGTGGCAACCGCCTGGTGAACTGGTGCCCGGACTGCCAGTCCGCCATTTCCGATGCGGAAGTGGAGCATAAGGAAATGGACGGCAACTTCTGGCACCTGCTGTATCCCGTGAAGGAAACCGGCGAAATGCTGGAATTGGCCACCACCCGTCCTGAGACCATGCTGGGCGATACCGCCGTGGCCATCAACCCCAAGGATGAGCGCTATGCCCATCTTCATGGCTGCCACGTGATTCTGCCCCTGATCAACAAGGAAATCCCCATCGTGTGCGACGAGCATGCCGATATGGAAAAGGGTACCGGCGTGGTGAAAATCACTCCTGCCCATGACCCCAACGACTACGAAGTGGGCCAGCGCCATGACCTGCCCATCGTGCGTGTGTTCACCTACGACGGCTACATGACCGGTGCCAAGGAAAAGGCCGAGAACGACGAACTGTTTGCTTCCAGCAAGGCCAGCAAGAACGAGCCCATCGTGTTGGACTGCGGCAAGTATGCCGGCATGACTACCGCCGACGCACGCAAGGCCATTGTGGCTGACCTCACCGAGCTGGGCCTGCTCAAGTCCATCGAGCCCATCAAGCACGAGGTGGGCGTGTGCTACCGCCACTCTAAGACGGTGATCGAGCCCATGGTGTCCAAGCAGTGGTTCGTGGATATGAAGCCCCTGGCCAAGCCCGCCATCGAGGCTGTGACCTCCGGCCGGACCCAGTTTGTGCCCGAGCGCTTCTCCAAGCAGTACATGAACTGGATGACCAATATCCGCGACTGGTGCATCTCCCGCCAGCTGTGGTGGGGCCACCGCATCCCCGTGTGGTATTGCGAGGACTGCGGCGAGATGATGGTGCTGCGTGAGGATCCCTGCTGCTGCTCCAAGTGCGGCAGTCACAATATCCACCAGGACGAGGATGTACTGGACACCTGGTTCTCCTCCGCCCTGTGGCCCTTCTCCACGCTGGGCTGGCCGGAGCAGACCGAAGATTTGAAGTACTTCTATCCCACCGACGTGCTGGTGACCGGCTATGATATCATCACCTTCTGGGTGAGCCGCATGATCACCATGGGCCTTGAGGAAATGGACGTGACGCCCTTCAAGACCGTGCTGATCCACGGCCTGGTGCGTGACGAGCTGGGCCGCAAGATGTCCAAGTCCCTGGGCAACGGCGTGGATCCCCTGGAGGTCATTGAGGAGTACGGCGCCGACGCCCTGCGCTTCTCCCTGCTGATGGGCGTGAGCCCCGGCAATGACTGCCGCTATTCCAAGGACAAGGTGGAGTCCGCCCGTAACTTCGCCAACAAGATCTGGAACGCTTCCCGCTTTGTGCTGATGAACGTGGATACCCGCGAGGAGATTGACCTGAGCAAGATTGAGCTGGCGGACAAGTGGATCCTCAGCCGTTTCCAGGATGCGGTGAGGGATATCTCCATCCACAACGAGGAAGGCGACTTTGGCCTTTCCGCTACCCGCATCTACGATTTCGCCTGGAGCGAGTTCTGCGACTGGTACATCGAGCTGGCCAAGTCCCGCCTGCTGGGCGAGGACGGCGAGAGCAAAACCGCTGCTAAGGCCGTGCTGCTCTATGTGCTGGAAGGCGTGCTGAAGCTTTTGCACCCCTTCATGCCCTTCCTGACCGAGCAGGTGTACAAGTATCTGCCCGGTGCCGAAGGCTTCCTGATGCTCAAAAACTGGCCCATTGCCAAGGAAGAATACGACTTCAAGGCTGACGAGACCAAGATGGAAGGCATCATGGAGGTGATCCGCACCATCCGCAACCTCCGTGCCGAGATGAACGTGGCTCCCAGCAAGCGTACCCGCCTGATGCTGGTGGCCGGCGATGGCTGGGAAGAGACCCTCAAGGGCGCTGATATTTACTTCCGCCGCCTGGCCGGCGCTTCCGAGAGCGAAGTGATTGCCGACCGCAACAGCATCACCGGCAAGACGGTGTCTGCCGTGACGGCTACCGGCGAACTGTTCATTCCCCTGGGCGACCTGGTGGACTTTGAGAAGGAAATCGCCCGTCTGAACAAGGAGCTGGAGAACCTGCGCAAGGAAATCGCCCGGGCTGAAGGCAAGCTGAGCAACGAGGGCTTCATCAGCAAGGCGCCTGCCGCGCTGGTGCAGCAGGAGAAGGATAAACTTAACGCCAACCAGGTGAAGGTGGACGCGCTGGAGAAGCGCATCGCCGAACTGAAGGAATCTCTGTGATGAACGCTACGGAAATTATTGAGGCCATCCATGGCTCCTATGCCAAGGGGAGCAAGCATGGCCTGCGGAACATGCATCTGCTCATGGAGCGGCTCTGCCCCGAATGCCGGGTGCCTGTGATTCACGTCGCAGGCACCAACGGCAAGGGCAGCACCTGCGCCATGCTGGAAAGCATTCTGCGTGCTGCCGGATACAGGACGGGGTTGTACACCTCGCCCTTTTTGCAGATGTACCAGGAGCGCATCCGGCTGGACGGTCTGCCCCTGGTGGATGAACTGATGGTGAAATACGGCGAGCCTCTGGTGGCTGCCGCCCGTGAACTGGAGAAGCAGGATGTGCAGGTCACGCCCTTTGAGATGGGCACGGCCCTGGCGCTTTCCGTTTTCGAAGGCGAAAAGGTTGATATCGCCATTATTGAGGTGGGGCTGGGCGGCAAGCTGGATCCCACCAACATCGTGAAGCCCTGCCTGTGCGGCATTGGCGCCATTGGCATGGATCACATGAACTTTCTGGGGAATACTCTGGCGGAGATCGCGGGGGAGAAGGCGGGAATCATCAAGCAGGGCGTGCCGGTGGTGTGCCATGTGGCCAAGAATAACGTGGCCAATGTGTTTGCACAAAAGGCCGCTGAAATACAAGCACCCCTTCGGCAGATGCGCATGGAATACCTGACGGATGCACAGAGTGACGCCTATGGCTCCACGGCCTCCTACAGCCTGGAGGGTGAGTGGCGGGAGGTACGTATTCCGCTGCCCGGGGCCCATCAACTGACCAACGCCATGACCGTGCTGGCCATGGTGGAGGAGTTGCGCAAGCAGGGGTGGAACATCCCTGATGAGGCGGTGTATGGCGGCATGACTGCCACTCGCTGGCCGGCGCGGCTGGAGTGGTGCGGCAATGTACTCATCGATGGCGCGCACAACCCCCAGGGCATTGCTGCTTTGCGTGACTATGTGATGAGCTACCTGAAAGATGAAAAGCGTGTGCTGCTCACCGGTGTGCTGGAGGACAAGCTTCAGCCGGAGATGCTGGGCATGCTTGCGTCCCTTGGACAGAAGATTGTGACGGTGATGCCGGATAATCCCCGGGCCATGAGAGCGGAAGAACTTGCCCAGCGGCTGCATGCTGTGGGCGGCGACGCTGTGCCTGCGGCATCCCTGGAAGAGGGTCTTAACAAAGCCAGAGAATTGGCAGGGGAGACGGGTATGGTGATCGCGGCGGGCTCGCTGTATTTCGCGGGCGGGTTGCGCACGGTGCTGGGCTTGCCCTGGAGGTAATATGCAGACGTGGGATTACCTGCTGAAGCAGATGCTGTGGAAACAGCTGGACTTTGCGCAGGGAATGAGGATACTTGATTTCGGCAGCGGCGAAGGCGACACGGCGGCGCATCTTGCGCTTTGCAATGACGTGACGGCGGTGGAGCCCTGGGAAGAGATGCTTGCAAACCGCGTGGCAGGGGATTACACCCAGCTGCAGGGCGGCATCGAGCTTGTGAAAACTATGCCGGAGAAGTCTTTTGATATGGTTGTGTGCCATAATGTGCTGGAGTATGTGGACGACAAGGAAGCATACCTGCGGGAACTGGCCCGGGTGGTAAAGCCTGGGGGCTTGCTGTCATTGGTGAAGCACAACCGGCCTGGCCGGGTGATGCAGATGACCGTGCTGCTCAATGACTTTGCTATGGCCGGCAACCTGCTGGATGGCGGCAACGGCACCACTTCGAAGTTCGGCGATATCCGCTATTACGGAGATGAGGACGCCCTGCGCTGGCTGCCCGGCTTTGCCTGCGAGAAGCTCTGGGGCGCCCGGACATTCTGGGATCTTCAGCAGAAGCAGGAATGCCACACGGACCCGGCGTGGCAAAAGAAAATGCTGGCCCTGGAAGAACGGGTATCTACCATACCGGAATACCGGAACATCGCGTTTTTTCATCATCTGCTGCTGAGAAAGAGTGAGAATGCACATGGATAAAGCCACGAAGCTTGAACGGTACCGTGAGGCAAACAAACACGCGCTGAAGGGGCAGATTGTGTTTGCCGGTTCTTCGCTGATGGAGATGTTTCCGGTGGAGAAGCTGCTGAGGGAGAAGGGCGTTGACACCACGGTGTATAACCGGGGCATCGGCGGCTATGTGACCCGTGAGCTGCTGGAAAACCTGGACGTGTGTGTCACCGACCTGATGCCCAGGCGTGTTTTTATCAACATTGGCACCAATGACCTGAGCAACGCGGCCATATCCCTGGAGGAGCTGATGGGGCGGTATGACGAGATCATCACGGCCATTGAGCAGCGTGTACCCGGCGTGGAAATCTATATGATGGCGTATTATCCCATCAACTATGACGCCGCCGAGGATTTCATGAAGCCCTGTCTGCTTGTGCGCACCAATGAGAAAATCAATAAAGCAAACCAGCTTGTAAAGCAGTTGGCAGAGCGGCACGGACAGCGCTACATCGACGTGAACCGCGCCCTGAAGGATGAACAGGGACGGTTGAAGGCGGAGTATACCATAGAAGGCATGCACATCAGGGAAGAGGGCTACCGGGCCATTATGGATGACCTGGTTCCCTATGTGATTGAGGCGTAACGGAAGGAGACTCACCATGGAATTTATCCACGAGCCGGTATTGCTGAACGAGGTGCTCCAATGGATGGACGTGCGGCAGAGCGGCGCATACTGCGACGGCACCCTGGGCGGCGGCGGTCACAGCGGCGCTATGCTGCGGGCCAGCGAAGGCACCGCCAGCCTGTACGGCATTGACCGTGACCTGATGGCTATCTCCGCCGCTACGGAGCGCCTTGGCCAGTTCCCGGGCTTTCGTGCGCTGCATGGCAATTTCCACGACGGCAAAGCACTGCTGCAGGCTGCCGGAGCGCCCCTGCTGGACGGTGTACTGCTGGACTTGGGTGTGTCTTCCCCACAGCTGGACAAGGGGGAGCGCGGCTTCTCCTACCATGAGGACGCGCCCCTTGACATGCGCATGGATACCACCCAGGGCATCACGGCGGCGGATTTGCTCAATACTGCCAGCGAACAGGAGATTGCCCGGATCATCAAGGAATACGGTGAGGAGAAGTGGGCGGCGAGGATCGCGCACATCATCTGCGAACATCGCGCGAAGAAGCCTATGGAGACCACTTTTGATCTGGTTCACGCCGTTGACGCTGCCATCCCCACGGCTGTACGCCGCAAGGATGACGGACATCCCGCGCGGCGTACCTTCCAGGCCGTTCGCATTGCCGTGAATGACGAGCTGGATCCCCTTGATAAAGCGCTGTGCGACTTTGTGGACTGCCTGAAGCCCGGCGGCAGGCTGCTGGTGATTACCTTCCATTCCCTGGAGGATCGCCTGGTAAAGCGCTGCTTCCAGCGGCTTCAGAACCCCTGCACCTGCCCGCCCAGGGCGCCCATCTGCACCTGCGGCAAGAAACCTCTGGTGAAGGTGCTGGCCAAGGGCGCTGTGCCCCCCAGCGATGAGGAAGTAGCCCGCAACCCACGTGCCCGCAGCGCCAAATTGCGTGTGTGCGAGAAGCTGGAGGTGGAGTGATGCCCAAGCTGTATGTGGTGGCGACCCCCATCGGCAATCTGCAGGATATGTCCCCCAGAGCCATTGATACGCTGAAGAATGTGGGGCTCATCGCTGCCGAGGACACCCGGGTGACCATGAAGCTCTGCCAGGTGTTTGAAATTCACACGCCCCTGACCAGCTGCCATCAGCACAACGAGGAGAGCAAGGGTGCGTGGCTGGCGGAGAAGATGCTGGATGAAAATATCGACGTGGCCGTGACCACCGACGCCGGTACCCCTTGTATATCCGACCCGGGCTACGGCCTTGTGAAGGCAGCTGTGGAGCGGGGCATTGAGGTGATTCCCGTGCCCGGCTGCTGCGCGGCGGTGGCGGCGCTTTCTGTCAGCGGGTTCGATACCCGGGAGTTTGCCTTCTATGGCTTCCTGCCCCGGGAGAAAAAGGACCTGCGGGAGAAGCTCATCGACATGGCCCGCAAGTGCACCGTGGCGGTGGTGCATGAATCGCCCTACCGTGTGACGGAACTGGTGGAGAACATTACCGCTGTGCTGCCGGAAACCAGGATTTCCGCCTCCTGTGACCTGACAAAGCTCCACGAAAAGACCATTCGCGGTGCGGCGGGTGAAGTGCTTGCGGAGATGAAGGCCAACCCCAAAACGGAGAAGGGCGAATACTGCCTGGTGCTGGATTTCCACGAGGTAAAGCTTCCGGAGGAAGAGAAGCCGGCAACTGACGTCTCGCTGGAGGCGCAGATGACTGACCTGCTGCTTTCCGGCATGGACTGGCGGGAGGCGCAGACAGCGCTGACTGACCGCGGCAACAAGAAAAATGCTGTGAAGGCCGCTGCTCTGCGGCTGAAGAAGCTGCTCACCGAGGAGGAATGACCATGCGGGAGATCGACGCGGCGCTGATTACCCAAACCGTGGCAAGGCTTTGCATTGAGGCGAACCGTTTCCTTCCTGAGGACGTGGCCTGCGCGCTGCATCAGGCAGAACGGGAAGAACCCTTCCAGCCTGCGAAGGATTTGCTGGAATTGCTGGGCGGAAATGAGAAGATCGCCCGCGAAACACAAATGCCCATCTGCCAGGACACGGGGATGGCCATTGTATTTGCCGAGGTAGGCCAGGATGTGCACATCAATGGTGACTTTGAGGAAGCTGTTCATGCGGGTGTACATCGCGGTTATGTGGACGGCCTTTTGCGCAAAAGCGTTGTGGGGGATCCCCTGCGCCGGGTAAACACCGGCGACAATACCCCGGCCATCATCCACACAAGGCTTGTACCTGGTGATCAGATCAGACTCACGGTGGCGCCCAAAGGCTTTGGCAGCGAAAATATGAGCAGGCTGAAAATGCTCACTCCCGCCCAGGGCGTGGAGGGCGTGAAGGAATTCGTGCTTGAAACGGTGGAGCTTGCCGGGGCCAATCCCTGCCCGCCCATGGTGCTGGGCATCGGCATCGGCGGCGATTTTGAGCGTGTGGCGCAGATGGCCAAGGAAGCGCTCATGTTGCCCCTCGGGGAGCACAACGCTGATCCGTATTATGCTGCGCTGGAAGAGGAACTGCTGGCCATGGTGAACGCCACCGGTATTGGCCCCCAGGGACTGGGCGGAAAAACCACCTGCCTGGGGCTGCGGATTGTTGCCGGAGCCACCCACATCGCCGGGCTGCCGGTGGCGGTGAATGTAAGCTGCCATGTGACCCGGCACAAGACCGCTGTGCTGTAAGGAGGAGAGATGATGCGCCATTTGACCGCGCCGCTGACGGAAGCGGATGTACTTTCCATGCATGCCGGCGAGCATGTGCTGCTTTCCGGCACGGTGTACACGGCCCGTGACGCCGCTCACCTGCGGATGATGGAGTGCATTGCACAAGGAAAGCCTCTGCCCTTCGACCTGGAAGGACAGGTGATTTACTACGCAGGACCTACCCCAACGCCGGAGGGGAAGCCGGTGGGGTCCATTGGTCCCACCACCTCCACCCGGATGGACGCTTCTACACCAACGCTGCTGGCCCATGGCCTGCGGGGGATGATTGGTAAGGGCCAGCGGAGCGAGAATGTGATGCGGGCCATGCAGGAGCATCCGGCTGTATACTTTGCCGCTGTGGGCGGCGCCGCAGCGCTGATGGCGGCCTGCGTGACCAGCTGCGAGGTCATTGCATGGGACGACCTGGGGCCGGAATCTGTGAAGCGGCTGACGCTGCAGGAGCTGCCCTTGGTGGTGGCGGCGGATGCCTATGGTAAGGATGCCTTTACCCTGGGGCAGGCGGAATATCTGAATACGATCAAATAAGAGACAGCGGATGGCTTGCCGGATTGGCGGGTTGTCCGCTGTTTGGTTGGTGGAGTATTGATGCGGGCAGTGGTAGAATGGAGACACAGAGGAGGCGATGACATGACGATTATTGGTGAAACCATTGCGCGACTTCGCAAAGAGCGGGGCATGACCCAGGAAAATCTGGCGGAGAGCATGGGAGTAAGTCCGCAGACCATATCCAAATGGGAGAACAGCGCTACCTGCCCGGACGTATCCCTGCTGCCTGTGCTGGCGGATTTCTTTGGCGTATCGGTGGACGATCTTTTTGGGCGACAAACGGAAGAGAGAGGACTGCACCGTCAGAAATCAGTAGACGAGGCCATGGAGCAGATGCGGCGGGTGATTGTGCGATGCTTTTATGGCGGCAACCGCAAAGCTGATGTGGATGAACTGGCGGAAGAACACCAACAGGCACTGAGAGACGGCGTGTCCCGCAGCGTGATCCAAAGCAGCAGCGGCGTGATCTATATGCGGGATGCCGTGGGCACGATGGCCATCAAGCGACCGGTGGACGGATGGAACAGTCTGTTCGCCAACGAAGGCAATCGGCATATGATGACGGTTTTGGCTGATGCAGATTTCCGCAAGGCCATGGTGGTCATTCTGAAAAAGAGGATGCTGACCTTTACCCTGCCGGCGCTGTGCAAAATGGCAGGCGTTGAAGACGCTGTACACCTGGAGCAAGTGCTGCGGGAC
The DNA here is from genome assembly GCA_017502305.1 of Clostridia bacterium. Lineage (GTDB taxonomy): Bacteria > Bacillota > Clostridia > Christensenellales > Aristaeellaceae > UBA11524. The sequence continues at coordinate 43,927 of JAFVVG010000060.1, forward strand.
AACGGCCTGTTTTCCTGCAGAACCCTGGCCGTTGACGACGGCATGCTGACTTTTTATGAGATGACGCAGGCTGAACAGAAGATGTATCTGCTGTTTGCTTCCTTGCTGTTTGCCCAGGAATTTGCTGATTACAAGGCGGTACACTGCTATTTCAGCGGGGATATGAACTATTTTACACCATAAAAAAGGAGCAGCCCGATTCAGGCTGCTCCTTTTCATATCAGGGGATGCAGATCACCACGCCGGGCTGGGAGAAATCCGTGGGGAGAAGCGTGGGATTGAGCATCAGCAGACGGCCGGTGGTGGTGTTCAGCCGCCGGGCGATGGAGGTGAGGTTATCGCCGTCCTCCACGGTGTAACTGCGGAGGGTGGAGCAGGTTTCCCGGGTGCCGGCGGGAGGTGCACAATACACCGTGCCGGCCACCATAGCGCCGGGGCGCAGGTTGGGGTTGGCGCTGCGCATGGCTTTGTAGCTTACGTTCAGGTCGATGAGAAGATCGGCATAGGTCTGTCCCGCTTGCACCCGCCGGGCAGTATGACCGATGGGGCAGTACACCACGGGCCTGGTGGGAATGATGGGGCGCTGAGGGGTGACGGTATTATCATCCATGCCGGTGCCGTCCAGCACGGGGCCTTCGTTCTGGTCGATGATCACGGCGGCGGGAAGGCAGATTTCCGTACCGGCGGTGATGGACTGGAAGGGAATGTCCGGGTTGAAGGACTGAATGGCCTCGGGGGTGATATTATTCCGCTGAGCCACGCCGGAGAGGGTGTCTCCCTGACGCCAGATGTAGTAGCTGGCACCCCTGGGACAGATGTTTTGCGACATATTTTGTTCGCGACTTTCCATGTTGGTAACCTCCTTTACCGATTTGGCGATTCTCCTCGGGATCATTTTATGTTACAATAGAGAGTGGGTGCATGGGAACTTGCGCCCAAAGATGTGATTATGTGATGATTGATGACGAAAGGTGATGCGCTCCATGAAACACCTGTTGAAGCTGATGGACCTCTCCAGAGAGGAAATCCTTGAACTTCTGGACCTGGCTGACAAGCTCAAGGCTGAACGCAAGGCTGGCATTCCGCACCCCATTCTTGCTGGAAAGACGCTTGGCATGATTTTTGAAAAGTCCTCCACGCGCACCCGCGTAAGCTTTGAAACGGGTATGTATCAGCTGGGCGGCCACGCGCTGTTCCTTTCTTCCCGCGACCTTCAAATCGGCCGCGGCGAGCCTGTGGAGGATACGGCCCGTGTGCTGAGCCGCTATCTGGACGGCATCATGATCCGCACCTTCGCCCAGGAAGAAGTGGAAGCCCTGGCGGAGTATGGCTCCATTCCAATTATCAACGGCCTGACGGATTTCTGCCATCCCTGCCAGGTGCTGGCTGACCTGATGACCATCCGGGAGCACAAGGGCAAACTTGAGGGCCTGAACATGTGCTACATCGGTGATGGCAACAACATGGCCAACAGCCTGATCGTGGGCGGACTGAAGGTGGGCATGCATGTGTCTATCGCTTGCCCCAAGGATTATCAGCCCGACGAAAAGGTGCTGGAGCTGTGCAGGCAGTATCCCGGCCAGTTCTTCATGACCGACAAGCCCATGGAGGCTGCCAAGGACGCCGACGCCATCTTCACCGATGTGTGGGCCTCTATGGGCCAGGAAGGGGAGAAGGCCATCCGCGAGAAAGCCTTCGCCGGCTATCAGGTGAACAAGGAGCTGCTGGAAGTGGCTCATCCCGGCTGCATGGTGCAGCACTGCCTGCCTGCGCACCGCGGCGAGGAAATCACCGCCGATGTGTTCGAGGCGCATGCCAACGAGATCTTCGACGAGGCGGAAAACCGGCTGCATGCCCAGAAGGCTGTGCTGGTGGCCTGCATGAAGTAAGGAAGGAAGAAAAGCATGGAAAAGAAAGGCTATCTCCTGCTGGAGGACGGCACCCTTTACGAGGGCGTTCTCCGGGGCGCGCAGAAAGAAGCTGCTGCTGAACTGGTGTTCCTCACCTCGGTGGTGGGCTACATGGATACCCTGACTGATCCCGCCTATGAAGGTCAGATTCTGGTGCAGACCTTCCCGGCCATCGGCAACTATGGTGTGATTCCGCTGGACAACCCTGCCAAGCCCAGGCTGGTCGGCTATGTGGTACGTGAACTGTGCGACGAGCCCAGCAATTTCCGCTGCCAGGGCAAGCTGGACGACTTCCTGCGGGAGAACGGCGTTACCTGCCTCACCGGTGTGGATACCCGCGCCATTTCCCGCCGCATCCGCGACAACGGTGTGATGAAGGCCGCCATCCTGTGCGAAAAGCCTGAGGATATCGCTGCCGCTGTTGAAAACCTGAAGACCAATGCTGTGAAGGTCATGCCCAAAGGCTGCGAGGAGATCGTTCCCGCTGCCAGGGAGGGCAAGTACAGCGTGGCGCTGTGGGACTTCGGCGCAAAAGATACCCTGAAGGCTGAGCTGGAGGCCCGTGGCTGTGCCGTGACCTGCGTGCCTGCAGACAGCACCGCTGATATCATTGCCGAAATGAATCCCGATGGTGTGGTCATCACGGGTGGCGCCGGCGACCCGGCCGACTGCGTGAATGCCGTGAACGAGCTGCGTGAACTCTGCCACAAGCGCATTCCCACCATGGGTGTGGGCCTGGGCCATCAGCTGCTGGCCCTGAGCCAGAACGGCGGTACCGTGAAGCTGCCCTATGGCCACCGCGGCGGCAACCAGCCCATCAAGGATCTGCGCACCGGCATGAACTACATCACCACCCAGAACCATGGCTACGCCGTGGATAACGATAACCTGCCCGACAACGCCACCCTGCGCTTCATCAACTGCAACGATGGCACCTGCGAGGGCCTTGATTACAGCGATATGCCTGCCTTCTCGGTGCAGTTTATGCCGCAGCAGAACGGCGGCCCGCTTGACACCCGGTTCCTGTTTGAACGGTTTATCGCACTGATGGGAGGGAATAAGGAATGCCGCTGAATCCTGAACTCCGCAAAGTAATGATTATCGGCTCCGGCCCCATTGTGATCGGCCAGGCTGCCGAGTTTGACTATGCCGGCTCCCAGGCCTGCAAGGCCCTGAAGGCCGCCGGCCTGGAGGTGGTGCTGGTTAACCCCAACCCCGCCACCATCATGACGGACCATTCCTCCGCCGATCAGATCTACATCGAGCCTCTGACGCTGGAGACTCTGCGCCGCATCATCATCAAGGAAAAGCCCGACAGCCTGCTTTCCACCCTGGGCGGCCAGAGCGGCCTGACCCTTTCCATGCAGCTGGCCAAGGAGGGCTTCCTGGAGCAGCATGGTGTGAAGCTGCTGGGCGCCAAGTGCGAAACCATTGAGAAGGCCGAGGATCGCCTGCTGTTCAAGCAGACCATGGAATCCATCAACCAGCCCTGCATCCCCTCTGACGTGGTGGAGACGCTGGAAGACGCCCTGACCCTGGCGGAGAAGATCGGCTACCCTGTGATCGTGCGTCCCGCCTTCACCATGGGCGGCGAGGGCGGCGGCATCTGCAAGGATGAAGCTGAGCTGCGGGAGATTGCTGCCAACGGCCTGCGCCTGAGCCCCATTACGCAGATCCTGGTGGAGAAGTGCATCTCCGGCTGGAAGGAAATCGAGTTTGAGGTCATGCGCGACGCCAAGGGCAATGTGGTGGCTGTGTGCTCCATGGAGAACATCGACCCCGTGGGCGTGCACACCGGCGACTCCATCGTGGTGGCCCCCGCCCTGACCCTTTCCAACACCGAATATCAGATGCTCCGCCGTGCTGCCCTGGACATGGTTTCTGCCCTGGAGGTGGAAGGCGGCTGCAACTGCCAGTTCGCCCTGAACCCCGACAGCTTTGAGTATGCTGTGATCGAGGTGAACCCCCGTGTGAGCCGCTCTTCCGCCCTGGCCTCCAAGGCTACGGGCTATCCCATCGCGAAGATCGCCTCCATGATCGCCATTGGCTACACCCTGGACGAGATCCCTAACGCCATGACCGGCAAGCCCCTGGCTGGCTTCGAGCCCACGGTGGACTACATCGTGGCCAAGGTGCCCAAGTGGCCCTTCGATAAGTTTGTTTACGGCAAGCGCACCCTGGGCACCCAGATGAAGGCTACCGGCGAAGTGATGTCCATTGGCGTCAGCGTGGAACAGGCCCTGATGAAGGCTGTGCGCGGCGCGGAAATCGGCTGCGACACCCTGCGCATGAAGGCCATGGCGGAGCTGAGCACTGAGGAGCTGATCGAGCTTATCGGCAAGTGCACTGACCAGCGCATGTTCGCCATTTACGAGGCCATGGGCCGTGGCGTGACCATGGAGGAGATCAATGCCATCACCAAGATTGACATGTTCTTCCTGAACAAGTTCAAGAACCTGCTGAACATGGAACGCCGCCTGGAGCAGGGCAATGTGGACGCTGACCTGTACATGAAGGCCAAGCACATGGGCTTCCCGGACAAGGCCATCGAGCGCCTCTCCGGCGAGAAGGTGCCCTTCCACCGTGATCCCGTGTACAAGATGGTGGATACATGCGCCGCTGAGTTCCCGGCCCAGAAGCCCTATTTCTACGCCACTTACGATGACGAGAACGAGGCTGAACAGTTCATCAGCAAGAAGGACAAGAAGCCTTGCGTGGTGGTGCTGGGCTCCGGCCCCATCCGTATCGGCCAGGGCATCGAGTTTGACTATGCTTCCGTCCATTGCGTGTGGATGCTGAAGAAGGCCGGCTACGATGTGGTCATGATCAACAACAACCCCGAGACCGTGTCCACTGACTTCGACACCGCCGACCGCCTGTACTTCGAGCCGCTGACGCCCGAAGACGTCATGGGTGTTATCGCCACCGAAAAGCCTGTGGGCGTTGTGGCGGCCTTTGGCGGCCAGACGGCCATCAAGCTGACCCGCACCCTGCAGGAAGCCGGCGTGCGCATCATGGGCACCTCCGCGGATATGATCGACGCCGCCGAGGACCGCGAGCGCTTTGACGCTGCCATGGAGCGCAACGGCATCAAGCGCCCCCAAGGCACCACGGTCATGAACACCGAGGAAGCCCTGAAGGCTGCCAATGAGCTGGGCTACCCCGTGCTGGTGCGTCCCTCCTATGTGCTGGGCGGTCAGAACATGATCATCGCTTATCAGGACAGCGATATCGTGGAATACATGAAGATCATCCTGTCCCAGGGCATCACCAATCCCATCCTGATCGACCAGTACCTGATGGGCATTGAGTGCGAGGCCGACGCCATCTGCGATGGCGAGAATGTGCTGATCCCCGGCATCATGGAGCATGTGGAGCGCTCCGGCGTTCACTCCGGCGACTCCATTGCCGTGTATCCCGCTTGGAACCTGACCGGCGCCATGGTGCAGCGCCTGGTGGAGGTCACCCGCCTGATCGCCCTGGAACTGGGCACGGTGGGCCTGATCAACATCCAGTACATCGTGTACCACAACGAGGTCTACGTCATCGAGGCCAACCCCCGGGCCAGCCGCACGGTGCCCTACATCAGCAAGGTGACCGGCGTGCCCATGGTTGACCTGGCCGTGCGCGCCATGCTGGGCGAGAAGATCCAGGACATGGGCTACGGCACCGGACTGTACCGCCAGAGCCCCTATTTCGCGGTGAAGGTGCCCTGCTTCTCCTTTGAGAAGCTGGCCGACGTTGACACCCACCTGGGCCCGGAGATGAAGTCCACCGGTGAGGTGCTGGGCCTGGGCACCAACCTGCAGGAGGCCATTTACAAGGGCCTGGTGGCTGCCGGTTACAAGATGCGCCATCAGGGCGGACTGCTTGTTTCCGTCCGTGACGTGGATAAGACCGAGGCCGTTGACGTGGCCCGCCGCTTTGCCCAGCTGGGGTTCAACCTCTTCGCCACCCCCGGTACCGCCAAGGCGCTGCTGGAGCACGGACTCTATGCTGCCACCGTGAAGAACGAGGCCATGGAACAGATGCTCACCATGGGCCAGGTGCAGTATGTGATCTCCACCTCCAAGAAGGGCCGCAGCCCGCTGCTGGACTCTGTGCGCATGCGCCGCAAAGCCGTGGAGCGCGGCATCCCGCTGTTCACCAGCCTGGATACTGCCAATGCCCTGGCCCAGGCCCTGACAAGCCGCTACAGCCTGCAGAACGTGGAAACTGTGGACATCAACAACATGCGCCAGAAGCGTGAAAAGCTCCACTTTGTGAAGATGCGTGGTACCGGCAATGACTTCCTGTACTTTGATTGCTTCGAGCAGAAGGTGGAAAGCCCTGAATCTCTGGCCGTGCGCCTGGCTGACCGCCGCAAGAGCGTGGGCTGCGACGGCATTGTGCTCATCATGCCCAGCACCAAGGCGGACGCCAAGATGCGCATGTTCAACGCCGATGGCTCCGAAGGCCCCGTTTCCGGCAACGCCATCCGCTGCGTGGCCAAGTACCTGTACGAATCCGGCCGCGTCCAGAAGGCCAACATGACTCTGGAAACCGGCTCCGGCGTGAAGACTGCCGAACTGTTCATCCGCGAGGATGAGGTGTTCTCGGTGCAGGTGGACATGGGTAAGCCTGCCTTCGAGCCTGCCAAGGTGCCTGTGAAGCTGGATGGCGAGCGGGTCATGAACCGCCAGGTGTTCCTGGCCGGCGAGAAGCGCAGCATCAGCTGCGTGAGCATGGGCAACCCCCATGTGGTGATGTTCGTGCCCGATGTGGACCGCATCAACCTGGCTGAGGTTGGCCCCGAGATCGAGAAGGATCCGCTGTTCCCGCAGCGTGTGAATGTTTCCTTTGCCCAGATCATAGACCGCAGCATGGTGAAGATGCGCGTGTGGGAGCGCGGCATCGGCGAAACCGCGGCCTGTGGTACCGGCGCCTGTGCTGTGGCTGTGGCGGCTGTGGAGAACGGCCTGTGCAACCCTGATGCTGATATCGACGTGCAGCTGCCCGGCGGCACACTGGTTGTCCGCTACGAGAAGGATGGCCAGGTTTGGCTTACCGGCGACGCTGTGACCGACTTTGAGGGCACCATTGAAATCTGATCAATACGATAAGGGAGAGGCTGTGAGATGCCTCTCCCTTTGCGCAAGGAGCTTGTTATGAAGCATATTCTGTGTTTCGGTGATTCCAACACCTGGGGGTTTATTCCCGGCACGGCCCGGCGGTATGATGAGCATACCCGCTGGACCGGCGTGCTGGCGGATGAACTGGGCAGCGATTGGCGTGTGCACGAGGATGGCCTCAACGGACGCACAAGCATGTTTGATTCCGCCTTTAAGGGGGATGTGAACAAGAATGGACTGGATGTTTTCCCTGGTGTGCTGGATGGGCAGAAGCCTCTCGACGTGCTGGTGATCTGCCTGGGCACCAATGACCTGAAGCAGCATCCGGCCTGGCATGCGGCTCAGGGCGTGGGACGGCTGGTAAGCTATGCCCAGCACATTGACGTGCTGAATCCCTGGGGTGAGCGTGTGTTCCGTAACGGACCGAAGATTCTGGTGATTTCACCCATAGCTATCGGCGAGGATCTGGTCAACCGTGACGTGAACGATGACCTGAAGGGCAAGCATGAGGAAAGCCGCAAATTTCCCAAGGTGTTTGGCGCCCTGTGCCAGAGTATGGGTGTTGAAATGCTGGACGCCCAGAAGATTGCCGAACCCTCGGATGTGGACTGCATCCATATGACTGAGGAAGGCCACAGAGCCTTGGGCAAGGCTGTGGCCGATAAGATCAAGAGCATGATGGGGGAGTAAGCGTATAAGGAAAACGCCGCTGACGTGTGTCGGCGGCGTTTTCCTTGCGGGTCAATCAACTGTGCAGGGGTTTATAGAAAAAGAGTACAAGGTCATCATCGATGGTGCAGGTGGTTTCGTACTGCACGCATTGCTTGTCCTGATACCATACACCGGAGCCGTCTGGAATATACCCGCGCTTCACATACATGCGCTGGGCGGTACCGTATTCACGGGAAAGACCTACGCCGAGGCATACGGTGTCAGCGTGCCGGCCGGCGATTTGCTCAGCCACATCCATCAGATGATTGCCGATGCTTTTGCGCTGGTGTTTCTTCAGCACGCCGAAATCAACGATGATGGGCCAGCCTTTGCCCTTGAAGGGGCCTTCATTGGCGGCATAGTATAGATACACATTGCCGGCTGGCTGGTCATGCCAGAGGGCTGTGAGGGCTGCACATTTTCCTTCGGCAGCTTCTCTGATGCGCATATAATAGTAGTCCAGATCCGGATGCCAGCCCTGGGCAGTATATTCATCGTTCAATATTTGCGCGTCCGCCTCTTCCATATCGCGGATAAGCAAGTCATCATCCTGGTAGTAAATCACAAATCCTCCTTGTATAAACAATCGCCCGAGGCGGCTGTGCCACCTCGGGAAGTAAAACGTTATTTGGCGTTCTTGACGTCATTCCAGTTATCCACATAGATTTTCAGGAATTTGGGCTCGATATCGTGGAAGAATTCACACTTGTCCAGCAGCTCCTGGGCAGGATTCTGCACATGGTTGCCGGTGTACTCTTCACCCATCAGATCGATAGCGCCCTGATTGGGGGAGGAATAGCAGATGTATTCGCAGTTCATCTGAGCCACATCGGGGCGGCAGAGGAAATTGATGAACTTCTCGGCGTTCTCCTTGTTCTTGGCCGTCTTGGGGATCACAGCGCCGTCGACCCACACATTGGAGCCTTCAACAGGGACAAAATAGTCCAGATCTTCGTTCAGTTCGATGGCATACATGGCGTCGCCGGACCACATCAGAGCCAGGGCAGCTTCGCCAGCAACCATCTTATCCTTGGTTTCATCCACCTGATAGGCCTTCACAACGCCGCTCTGCTTCTGCTCGATCAGCTTCATTTTGGCCTGCATGATGGCGGGAATCTCGTGTGTGTTCATGCTGTAGCCAAGGGACTTGAGGGTGATGCCCATGCTGTCGCGGATGGAGTCCAGCATAAAGACCTGGTTCTGATACTCGGTATTCCACAGGGTGGCCCAGGAATGCTCGGGATCGGGGATCATGGTCTTGCTATAGAGGATGCCCACGGTACCCCACATATAAGGCACGGAGAACTTCTCATCAGGGTCGTAGTCAGGTTTGCGAAGGTAATCGATGGTCTGTACCGCGTTGGGCACGTTGGCGTAGTCGATCTCAGCCAGCATATCGTTGGCGATCATGCGCTCGATGATATAGTCGGAGGGGAAGCATACGTCGAAGGCGCCGGGGTTGGCTTCAACCTGAACAATCATATCCTCCACGGTGGTGAAGCACATGTAGTTGACGTTGATGCCCGTCTCCTGCTCAAACAGGGTGATGGCGGCAGGATCGATGTAATCTTCCCAGTTGTAGACGTTCACAACGCCCTCGGCTCCGGCAGGAACGGCAGAAAGGAGCAGGGCCAGCAGCAGGAAAACGGAAAGCAGTTTTTTCATGGTGAATACCTCCAAGAACAGTTGTTGTAGATGGGGGAACTATCGCTACGTCAATCCGCGCTTGCGGTGCGGCGGTTGACGATGAGCAGCAGGATCAAAAGCGCTATGAACATCAGCGCGGAGAGGGCGTTCAGCGAAGGATCGATGCCCTTTCTGGCGGAGGAGTAGATCAGCGTGGAGAGATTCTGCACCAGAGGAGAGGTGGTGAAGTAGCTGATGGTGAAGTCATCCAGCGAGAGGGTAAAGGCCAGCATGGCGCCGGTGATGATACCCTGCTTGCATTGGGGGATGGTCACGTGGAAGAGCGCGTACATGGGTGTCGCACCCAGATCCAGCGCCGCCTCGTAGCAGTGCTTGTTCATTTGCTTCAGCTTTGGCAGCACCGATAGGATCACATAAGGTGTGTCGAAGGTGATGTGTGCCAGCAGCATGGTCAGGTAGCCGCGATCCACCTTGGTGAAAATGAACAGCAGCATCAGGGAAATACCGGTCACGATGTCCGGCATGGTGTTGGGCAGGTTGGTCAGGGTCATCATCAGCGCCTGGGGACGCTTGCGCATGGCATGGATGCCAATGGCGGCCAGCGTGCCAAGGATGGTGGAGACGATCATGGCCAACACGGCGATGGACAGGGTGACGTAGAGCGCGTTCAGGATGCGTTCATCCTGGAACAGCTCCACATACCAGCGAAGGGAGAACCCCTCCCACTTGGCGCGGGACTTGCCGGCGTTGAAGCTTTGCACGATCAGCACCAGGATCGGCACATAGAGGAAGACCAGCACGATGCCCAGGTAGAACCGCTTGAGGAACTTGATCATGCAATGCCACCTCCATCGTTATTGGGATCGGCTTTGCGGAGGATGGACAGGCTGATGAGGATCAGCACCATCATGATCAGGGACAGCGCAGAGCCCACATTCCAGTTGCCCTCCGTGAGGAACTTGGATTCGATCAGGTCGCCGAACATCATGGTGTTGCCACCGCCCAGCACGCGGGGGATGAAGAAGGTGGTGACAGAGGGCATGAACACCATGGTGATGCCGCTCACCACGCCGGGGATGGACAGGGGCAGCGTGACCTTATACAGCGTCTTGAAGCTGTTGCAGCCCAGGTCAGCGGCGGCCTCGCTGAGGCGGTAGTCCATTTTGGAAAGAACCGTGTAGATGGGGAAAACCATGAAGGGCAGGAAATTGTATACCATGCCCAGCAGCACGGCCTGGGAGTTATACATCAGCTGTACGCCGTCAAAGCCCAGCCAGCGCAGGAAGGTATTGATCAGGCCGGAATCCTCCAGCAGGCTCATCCAGGCAATGGTGCGCAGCAGGAAGTTCATCCACATGGGAATGATGAACAGCACCACCAGGCTGGAGCCAAGCTTCATGTTGCGGTCGGCCATAAACAGGGCGGCGGGATAGCCAAGCAGCAGGCAGATCACCGTGCAAAGGAAGGCCATCCACAGGGAATAGACCAGGGTGTCAACATTCACCGTGCCGCGGGTGATGTAGTCGGCGCCTGCCTCCCCCATGACATCGAGAATGACCTTGTTGGACTCGTAATTGCTGTCCCAGAAATTCCGGAAGTTATCCAGGGTGAAGGCGCCGGAGGCGTCGGTGAAGGCATAGTAGCCAATCAGCACCACAGGAACGATGGTAAAAAGAATCATCCACAGGGAATAGGGGGCGGCGAAGAGGGAACGCTTCACGCCGCTGTTGCGGCGGATGGAGGCGGCGATCATGATGACGAAAGCCACCAATCCTGCGCCCATCAGCGCCCATGACCACCAGGGCAGGCTCATATCATAGCGCATGGTGTTACACCTCCATGGGCTTCATGATGTGAATGTTGAAGGGAACGATGTTCAAACCAACGCGGCTGCCCTGGGGCTGCATGGTGGTGGAATGAACCTTGAGGGTATACTCGCCGCAGTCGATCATCATTTCGTAATGCACGCCCTTGAACAGTACGCTCCTGATGGTGCCCACCAGCTGGCCAACGTCTTCGCCCACCAGCATGATGTCCTCGGGGCGGATGACCACGTCCACAGGGGCGTTCTCGCCAAAGCCGAAGTCCACGCAGGGGAAGCGGCCACCGGCGAACTCCACCAGCTCGTCACGGACCATGGTGCCCTTGAGGATGTTGCTTTCGCCGATGAAATCAGCTACGAAAGCGTTGGCGGGTTCGTCGTAGATGCGCTTGGGATCGCCGATTTGCAGGATGTTGCCGTCGCGCATGACAACGATGGTATCGCTCATGGTAAGGGCCTCTTCCTGGTCGTGGGTCACGTAGAGGAAGGTGATGCCCAGGCGCTGCTGCATATCCTTCAGTTCCAGCTGCATTTCTTTGCGAAGCTTCAGGTCCAGGGCGCCCAGGGGTTCGTCCAGGAGAAGCACTTCAGGCTCGTTCACCAGGCTGCGGGCAATGGCCACGCGCTGCTGCTGGCCGCCGGAAAGGGCGTCCACATGGCGCTTGCCGTAGCCCTGCAGGTTCACCAGGTCCAGCATGGCGTCCACCTTATGGTCGATTTCCTTTTTGGACATTTTCTTCAGCTTCAGGCCGAAGGCGATGTTATCGTGCACGTTCAGGTGGGGGAAGAGGGCGTACTTCTGGAACACGGTGTTCACACGGCGCTTGTAGGGGGGCACGTGGGAAATCTCCTTGCCCTCAAAGAGCAGTTCGCCGCTGGTGGGCGTCTCAAAGCCGCCGATGATGCGCAGCGTAGTGGTCTTGCCGCAGCCGGAAGGGCCCAGCAGGGTCACGAATTCCTTTTTGCGGATGTAGAGGTTGATGTCCTTGAGCACCTTGACGCCATCGTATTCCTTGCAGATATTCTTCAGATCAATCAGATGTTCATTTTCCCACATGAGGGTGTTCTCCCTTCGAATCAATCTGTTATATTAGAAGCTGGGGGGTGTGGAGATCCACAGCACCTTCGCCCGGGTTTTGCCTGCGTTCATCAGGTAGTGGGTGACACGGGGGTGAATGCAGAAGCTGCAGCCGGTTTTAACCCGGATTTTCTTTTCGCCCATCACCAGGAAAACGCTGCCGGAGAGCACATAGCCGAATTCCTCGGCCTCGCTGGGGGGCAGGGGATAGGTCTTACCGCCCTCGGCCATGTCCACCAGGATGGGTTCCATGTCGTTTTTCTGGGCGTCGGGTACCAGCCAGGTGATGGAACCGTGCAGGTCTTCCTCGTCAACCTTCTCGAACATGTCCTGGGGGGAGAAGACGATCTTTTGTTCCTGCTTCTCGTTGAAGAAAGCGGGGAGGGATGAGCCCAGGCACTCCAGCATGTCCGTCAGCGTGGCGATGGACGGGGAGGCCAGGTTGCGCTCCACCTGAGAGATGAATCCCTTGCTCAATTCGCAGCGGTCAGCCAGCTCTTCCTGGGTGAGATTGCGCTGCAAACGCAGTTGTCTGAGCTTCTCACCAATATCCATGCGAACCCCTCCTTTTCGGCGCGGATTTGGTTTAGTGATTCTAAACCGTGAATCGAGATAGCGAGTTTACTAAAACTAAACCTCAAAACGATATACATTAAACCACAGCATAGGGGAGATGTCAATACTTCTTATAAAATTCATGAAAAAAGATATTGAAAAATACATCAGGGAAACAACATGAATCTATTGCGTTTTTGTGACGGATGCGATATAATACAATAAACCGAAGACGAGCAGGGTGTTGCGACAGGCAGCTTAAAGAGAGCCGGGGTGGGTGAGAGCCCGGCAGCAGGCGGCGCAAACGTGGAGCTCCGAGGGCGCGGGGGAACAGTTTATCCCCAGTATCCCGCGACGGATTCCCCCGTGAAAGGGAGAGAGAGGTACGCTGTTTTGGCGTGCAACAGGGGTGGCACCGCAGTCATCTGTCCCCGGGACGGATGGGCTGCGTTTTTTATTTTCAAGGCGTGTGGGCGTCCCCTTAGCCAACTGCCGAAAACAAGGAGGTTTTCCCCATGTCCGAAATCATTACCCCCGAGAAGAAGCCGATTATTTTCTCCGGCATCCAGCCCTCCGGCACGCTGACGCTGGGCAACTACATCGGCGCGCTGAAGAATTTCTCCCTCCTGCAGGACGATTACGATTGCATCTACTGCATCGTGGATATGCACGCCATCACCGTGCGACAGAATCCCGCTGACCTGCGCCGCCGCTGCATGGAGCTGGCCGCTATTTACATCGCCAGCGGCCTGGACCCCAAGAAGAGCCTGATCTACTGCCAGAGCCACGTAACCGGCCATGCCGAGCTGAGCTGGATCCTGAACTGCTTCACCTACATGGGTGAACTCAACCGCATGACCCAGTACAAGGACAAGGCGGCAAAGCATGCGGATAACATCAACGCCGGCCTGTTCACCTATCCTGTGCTGATGGCTGCGGACATCCTGCTTTTCCAAACCAACATGGTGCCTGTGGGCGTTGACCAGAAGCAGCACCTGGAGCTTTGCCGTGATATCGCCCAGCGCTTCAACGGCGTTTACGGCAATGTGTTCACTGTGCCGGAACCCTACATCGCCAAGGTGGGCAGCAAGATCATGAGCCTGCAGGAGCCCACCCGCAAGATGTCCAAGTCTGACCCCGAGGACACCTATGTGGCTTTGCTGGATGATCCTGATACCATCCGTCGCAAGATCAAGCGCGCCGTGACCGACAGCGACGGTGAGATCCGCTTCGATCCTGAGAACAAGCCCGGCGTTTCCAACCTGCTGTCCATCATGAGCGCCCTGGGCGCCGGCAGCATCGACAGCCTGGTGGCGGAAATGAACGGTCAGGGCTATGGCGCCCTGAAGACCCGCACGGCCGACTGCGTTATCGCCGCCCTGGAACCCCTGCAGAATGAGTTCAAGAAGCTCATCGCCGATAAGGGCTACCTGCAGGGCGTACTGGATGAGAACGCCAAAACCGCCAACTACCTGGCCAACAAGACCCTTCGCAAGGTGCAGAAGAAGGTCGGCTTTGCTACCAGAGGTTAACAGCAATAAAAAAGCAGCTTGAGCGATCAAGCTGCTTTTTTTGTTATGTAAGGACGTCAAACCATGTTTCACCCTCCAGGCGGAAGGTGTGCTCGCTGATGTCATCCCGCAGGAAAACCTGGAGCATGTTCTCGAAATTGTTTGCCAGGGGGAGGTCAGAGAGGGTGGCGATGGGCGTCCACCACACGGGACCTTCCTCGGAGGAAGTCAATTCTCCCTCGAACTCGCAGGTCTTATAGAGAAGAACCACATGACGCACACCCTGCCTGTGCCAATGCTTGACGCCGCAAAGCCGGGGCTGGCGGATGGTCAGGCCGGTTTCTTCTTTCACCTCTCGGATGACGGCCTGGGAGAAGGTTTCACCCGCCTCAACGTGGCCGCCTGGGAACACAACGCCTGGCCACTTGGGGTCCAGGCGCTGCTGCACCAGGGCGTTGCCCTTGTCATCGTAAACCATGCACATGTTGGTGAAAATGACCTGCTCAGGTGTGCGCACGGGAAAACCTCCTTACAGCTTTTTGTTGAACCAGATGGTGCGACCTGCCTCCTCAAAGCCGATGGCCAGGTGGAAGGCGAGGCTTTCGACATTGTCGATCTCGCAATCGCTGCCAAACTCGCTGCAGCCGAGGCTCCGTGCCCAGTCCTCGCAGGCGGCCACCAGCTGCCGGGCAACGCCCTTGCGGTGGTAGGCAGGATCAACGTATACGCCTTCCAGGAAGCTCACGGGGGTGGTTTCGCAGCCCTCTACATAATCGTGGCGGAGCTGGCACTGGGCAAAGCCAATGGCTTGATCGGCATCAACGGCCAGGAAGCATACGGCCTCTGCGTTCCGGGTCAGTGAAACGAACTCATCGGTGCGTTCATCAGGCGTGCCGCCCCACATTTCGCAGGCAAGGCGGGCGAGGGTAAATGCGTCGGCAGGTGTGGCTTTGCGGATGGTCATGGGGTCACCTCATTGCTTCTGGATGATAAAGCACTCCGGCGCACCAGGGCCGGCGTTGAGGAAGCGGTTGTGCAAAACATTATACTCCTGAGGGCGAAGGGCGGAGAGCCAATCTGCCAGGGCGTAGCGCTCACGGTCGCCTTCGGCGTGGCCGGGATAGGCGCACACCGTGCACACACCGCCTTTTTCCAAAAGGGACAGGGCAGCGGCGATGGCGGTTTGGGTGGTCTCCCACAGGGTGGTGATGGATTTATCACCGCCAGGCAACCAGCCAAGGTTGAACACAGCAGCACGGATGGGCGTGGCGACACGCTGGGCGATGTGCTGGTGGCCCTCGGCATAAAGCGTGCAGCGGCTGATGAGGCCCCTTTCCGCCAGGGAAGCGGCGGTGCGCGCCACGGCGTCAGGCTGGATGTCGAAGCCAATGACATGGCCCTTTTCGCCCACCAGCTCCGCCAGCATGCAGGTATCGTGACCGTTGCCCAGGGTGGCGTCGATGACGGTATCGCCGGGGCGAATGACCTGGCGCAGGGCGTCGGCTGCCAGGTAGCGGGCGGAACGCAGCTCGTAGGACATGGTTACAGCTCCTTCAGCTTGCGGATTTCATTGGGGGTCAGCTGCCGCCAGGTGCCGCGGGGCAGGTCACCCAACTGGATGGGGCCGAAGCCCACGCGCTTGAGCTGCACCACCTGATGGCCAACGGCCTCGAACATGCGGCGCACCTGGCGGTAACGGCCTTCATGGATGGTGACAAGCAGAACGGTGTCAAAAGCCTCGTAGCGCACCACACGGACATGAGCGGGGGAGGTGAGCCTGCCGTCCAGCTGCACACCGGCACGCAGCCGGCGGATGGAATCCTCCTCCACACGGTTGCTGACCTTGGCCAGATAGGTTTTATCAACCTCATGGCTGGGGTGCAGAAGGCTGTTCATCATATCGCCGTCGTTGGTGAGGAGCAGCAGACCCTCGCTGTCGAAGTCCAGGCGGCCAACGGGATAAAGGCGCACGGGATAATCACGGAATTTATCCATCACCGTGGCTCGGCCCTCCGGGTCAGACACGGTGGTGACTTCGCCCACGGGCTTGTAGTAGGCAAGGTAATGCTTTTCCTCCTCCAGGTGGATGGGAGCGCCGTCAACGGTGATCTTGTCGGAGGTTTCGTCCACCTGAACGCCCATTTCGGTGACGACAATGCCGTTCACGGCCACGTGACCTTCGGCAATGAGCTTTTCAGAGGCGCGGCGGGAAGCGACGCCGGAGAGTGCAAGATACTTCTGCAAACGCATCATAGCGGGAAATCAACCTTTCTGGTGTTGTTGGTAAAAGTAAAGCTCGCAGGCACGGCGTGCCAGGGGTTTGTCACGTTCGGATTCGGTATAGGCCAGGGCCATCCGGTCGATCCCCTGGAGCACGAAGCCGCAGTGCTCGCAAAACTGGCAGGCCACGGTGTTGTCGTCGGTCAGGGCGATGCGCAGGCCGTTCATCTGCTGGGCACGGGAGAAATCCTCAACAGCGCTGAGCAGCGCACGGGCGACGCCCTTGCGGCGGTGGGCCGCGTCTACGCGGATGTCGATGATGTCTGTCCAGCGGGTTTCGGGCGTCATGTACACGGCGGCCTGGCCGACGAATACATCATCCTCGAAGGCCAGGAACATGGCGGCGCTGGGATCGCCCAGAAGGGCAGAAGGCGCCAGCCCAGCCGGCATGGGGAAGCTGCGCCATTCGGCCCGGGGAAGGGGCACATAGCCAAGGGCGAAGCCGCTGCGGCCGATGCGCAGCATCACATCCTCCCCGCAAAGGGAGGCGGCGGATATGGGCCGGATGCGGTCCAGTAGTTCCGGCGTCAGGCGGCGCAGGGTGAGCATGGCTTACCTCCATTGAACTCGGGTGGCGTTGGGGAAGGCGGCAGCGAGTTTCTTGCCGGGATTGACCAGCGTGGGCTGGTCCACCAGGCGAAGCATGGGCGCATCGGAGAGGGAATCGCCATAGGCGCGGGAGGCGGCACCGTTCAGAAGGATGTCGTTATCGCTAAGCCATTGCTTGATGCGTTCGACCTTCATTTCGCCTTTGCAGTTGGTGTCTATCTTGCCGGTGTAAGCATAGTCGTCGACTTCGCATGGGGTGGCCAGCACGGCATCCACCGGAAGAAGTTCGGGCAAAAGCCGCATGTACACATCGGCGGAGGCGGAAACCACCACAATCGTGTAGCCGCTGCTCTTCAGGTTCCACAGCTCTGTAATGGCGTCCTCGTAGAGCCGGGGGGTGATGATCTCACGGAAAAAATCCCGGGCCAGGTCGTTCATGGTATCCAGGCGCATACCCTTGATGAAGGAGAAGGTATGCTCCTTGGCACGGCTGATCATGCCGGGGCGGCCCAGCTGGATCAGATACCCCCATGCGGCCCGCAGCAGCTGAGATCTGGGGGCGACGCCCTTACGGATGGCGTACAGCAGAAACGGGACGACGGAATCGCCCCGGGCGAGGGTATTGTCAAAATCGAAAAAAGCGCACTTGGTGATCACAGCGGGCAGTCCTCGTTCAGGAGCACGTGGGTGTAATGGCGTGTACCATTCTTCATTTCAGCCATGAGCTGACCAGAGCCCAGCAGCTTGTACTTGTAGGTGGTGAGGCCCTCCAGGCCCATGGGGCCACGGGCGTGGATCTTGCCGGTGGCGATGCCCACCTCGGCGCCAAAACCGTAGACAAAGCCATCAGCAAAGCGGGTGGAAACATTGTGATACACACCGGCGCTGTCCACCCGTGTGAGGAACGCCTGGGCGGCGGCTTCGTCGGTGGAGACGATGCAATCGGTATGACCGGAGCCATAGCGGTTGATGTGGTCGATGGCAGTGTCCAGGCTGTCCACAACCCTGATGGACAAGGTATAGTCAAGATACTCGGTGGCCCAGTCCTCATCGGTGGCGGGGAGAACGGGAATAATGGCCTGGGTGGCTTCATCGCCCAGAACCTTTACGTTCTTTGCCTCAAGGGCAGGCAGCAGCTTGGGCAGGTAGGCGCTTGCAACGTCCCGGTGCACAAGCAGCGTTTCCATGGCGTTGCACACGGCCACGTTCTGTGTTTTGCTGTCCACGGCGATGTTCACGGCCATGTTCAGGTCGGCGGCTTTGTCCACATATACGTGGCAGATGCCGTCGGCGTGGCCCAGCACGGGAATGCGGCTGTTGTCCATAATATAGCGCACGAAGGCGTTGCTGCCACGGGGGATGATCAGGTCGATGAGCTCATCCTCCTTGAGCATGGCGGCCACGTCCTCACGGGTTTCCAGCAGCTGGGCGAAATCAGCAGGCAGGCCGACTTTTTCAGCGGCGGTACGCAGAGCCTGGCACAGCACACGGTTGGTGTTGAGGGCCTCGCGCCCACCCTTGAGCAGCACGGTATTGCCGCTCTTCAGGGCGAGAGAGGCGATCTGCACCAAGGCGTCGGGCCGGCTTTCGAAAATCACGCCAATGACGCCGATGGGGCAGGTGACTCGGTACATCTTCAGCCCTTCGGTCAGCTCGCGGCTGATGGTGGTCTGGCCGATGGGGTCAGGCAGGTCGGCAAGGGCGCGGAGACCGGCGGTGACAGCGGCCAGCTTTTCATCGGCAAACTTCAGCCGGGCCAGAAGGGGCGCCGCAAGCTGATCCTGCTCAGCCTGGACAAGATCAATCTGATTGGCGGCGAAAATATCGTTTTTGCTGGCTTCCAGCTCCTCTGCCATGGCCAGCAGGGCAGCATTGCGCTGGGCGATATCGGAAGCAGCCAGCGTCCATGCGGCAACGCGGGCGTCGTGGGCCATCTGGTGAAGATCATTCATGGGCAAAACCTCCCTTAACTCATCCATTATATCAAAAAAAAACAGGATTGCAATGGATGTAAAGCTATGCTATACTAAGAATCCAAACGAAGTACAATCGGGAAGGAGGCGAGCGGGGCATGCCCCATCAGAAGGGAATCAAAACGGTGGCGCAGAACCGCAAGGCTTTTCACGATTACTTCGTGGAGGACCGCTACGAGTGTGGCGTGGCCCTCTTTGGCACGGAGGTCAAGAGCATCCGTCAGGGCCGTGTGAACCTGAAGGAAAGCTGGGCTGTGATCCGCAAGGGCGAGATCTGGGTGGAAGGTATGCACATCAGCCCCTATGAGCAGGGCAACATCTTCAACCGGGATCCCATGCGCCCCAAGAAGCTTCTGATGCACAAGGCGGAAATCCGCAAGCTGGACAGCCTGGTGGCCCGGCAGGGCTACACCCTGGTACCGCTGGAGATCTACCTGAAGGATGGCCGTATGAAGGTGCAGCTGGGCCTGTGCAAGGGCAAGCAGCTCCACGATAAGCGCGATGCTGCCGCCAAGCGCGACAGCGACCGTGAGATCCGCCGCGCCATCCGCGAACACAACAAGTAAATGGAAGCGAAAAGTCAGTTTAAGTAAGGAAAAGCAGTCAACTGTGCAACGCGCCCAAAGCCGTCCGCAGGACTGTAATCGTATCCGACGGCTTTGCCGGCGGTGCGGGGATTTTTGTAAAAGCAAAAAACTTTCCTTACAAAATCAAGCGACCTCTGGTCGATTGATTTTGCAAAACCTCGTGAAAACCCCTGGTTTTCACGACCCGCGTATGCGGGGATGATCCGGTTTCGACGGGGGTGTCGAGAGCGGGATAAGCGAGCCGTGGACCCAGACCACGATAAAACCGGGAAAAAAAGTAACTGACAATAGCGATTTCGCTTTCGCGGCTTAATGCCGTGACGTTGGCCCGGGTTGCCTGCGTGCCCGGTTACCAGCGTCATTAACGCAGGGAACGAGTGTGCCTAAGCTTTGCCGTACACCCGTAACATGAAGCTACCAAGGCCGTCAGCCTGTCAGTGGGCGGGCGTCTGAGGGAATGTTAAATCGCTGACTGCGCTCGGAGAAGGTCCCGTTCAAGAGCTTTCGGACAGGGGTTCGACTCCCCTCATCTCCACTCATAAAAACACCTGCCCTTGTGGTGGGTGTTTTTATTTTGTGAAAGAGATGAGGGGAGTCGAACGGGCGCGGAAGTGAATGACAGCCCGGTGGGCTGTCAGAGCCGCGCTGACCGAGCCCGCAGGCGAGAGCGACTCCCCTCATCTCCACTTATAAAAACACCTGCCCTTGTGGAGGGAGAACTGTCAAGGAACAAGTTATCCAGCAACAAGAAAAGACGTGCATCCGGTGATATGCCGGATGCACGTTTACTTATATGTACCTGTATAAACGCAATGCACTGGTACAG